>DATBLZ010000070.1:0-30658 GCA_036555065.1 Gammaproteobacteria bacterium | reverse complement strand
AACTGCCGTCATCGGCGCTGGGTAACCCGGGTCGTCGGCGTGCTCCCACGCATCGCCCATGTCGATGTTGAAATTGATCGCGACCATGAGTCGGCCGGCGTCGTCGTAGATGCCGCGCCAGCCCGGCGGGCCTTCCATGCGCCCCCAGCCGAGGTGTCGCTCGCCGGGAATCTGCGTGCTCTTGTCGAGGTCGAAGAGAATGGCCATGACCATGTCATCCTCGGGAATGTCGACGATCGGCCGATCCGGAAACAACCTCAGCATCAGGGACTGAAAGTACTGCCACTCGTATTCGCCGTGAAAATCGTCGAATACTAGGAATCCGCCGCGCAACAGATACTCGCGAAGCCGCGCGAGATCGTCGTCGGACGGGCTCCAATTGCCTTGCGCGACCTGCTGCGCGAACAGCCATGGGTAATCGAACAGCGCTTCGTCAGACAATTGCAGGTGACGGCTGTCTGCAGCGACTGAAACGCGCGTCATGCGTTCGAGCGCCGGCAGAAAATGCCCCTCCGCATACGGATAGTCGATCGCCCAAAACGGGTTGCAATACCCGCGTGAGCCCGCGCAGCCGTTCGTAGCGTACGCCATACGCGCCATGTGGAACTCGGCTTCGGGCGCCGGCGCACGTGGCGGCAGCTCGTACACCGAACGCTCGCGCCACGGCTGGCTCAACGCGATTCCGGCGCCGAGGCAGCCCAAGCACACGAGCGTGATCGCAAGAAGCTTCATGGGTCCCCGCATTCTGTGCATGCTGGCGGCCCGTTGCAAACCGGGTTGTAATAGCGCGCCGATAACTGCGGTCGAAACCTCGTAACGTGCGTCATCCCGGTCTCTTCATTCTCTGCGGCATCGCGCTAGCCGCACCGGCCGCCGCGCAAGAGCCGCTCGTCGATCCCGGCCAGAAAACCGTGCGCGTCGTGCGCACCGATGTGCCGCCCGTGATCGACGGCGATCTTGGCGACGCTGTTTGGACACGCGCGGCGGTCGTCGACGACCTGCATCAGACGGAGCCGATCGAGTACGCGGCGCCTTACGAGCGGACCGAGATTTTCATTCTGTATGACGACGACGCGCTCTATGTCGGCGTGCGCCTCTACGACACCGATCCCGCGCTCATCACGGCGAACAACATGCGCCAGAACGACAACGTCGCGCAGGACGATCGCTTTTACGTGACGATCGACCCATTCAACGATCGGCGCAGCGGCTACTACTTCGGCATCAATCCGAACGGAGTACGCAGCGACGGCCTGTACCGCAACGTCAGCGAGTTCTACGGCGACTGGGAGACCATCTTCCAGGCGGCGGCAGGCCGCTTCGCGGAAGGCTGGACCGGGGAATTCGAGATTCCGTTCAAGTCGATCTCGTTCGACCCTACCACCGATACGTGGGGGCTCAACTTCTCGCGCGGCATCGTGCGCAAGGACGAGAATCTGGCGTGGGTCTCGCGCAATCGCCAATACAACCCGTCGATCGCCGGCCTCGCGGTCGGATTCGAAGGCCTGAAGCAAGGCATCGGGCTCGACGTCGTGCCGTCCGCGAGCGCGCGGCAGTCACGCGCGATGTCTAGCGATCCGCTCGTTCCCGACGCCGACGAAGCGGAGCTCGAGCCCTCGCTCGATCTCGCCTACAAGCTCACGCCGCAGCTCAACGGATCGTTGACGATCAACACGGACTTTTCCGCAACCGAGGTCGACGATCGGCAGGTCAACCTAGACCGCTTTCCGTTGTTCTTTCCAGAAAAGCGCGACTTCTTCCTACGCGAGGCCGATATCTTCGAGTTCGGCGGCATCGGCGGGCAACGCCAGACTTCGATTCCCGGCTTCAACTCGCTCGCGCAGAACGGCCGGCCGTTCTACTCGCGGCGCATCGGCTTGAGCCCGACGGGCGAGCCCATCGATCTCGATTACGGCGGCAAGATCAGCGGCCGCGCCGGACGCTTCGAGCTCGGCGTATTGTCCGTGCGCCAAGACGATTTCGCGAGCATCCCGGCCGATAATCTTTCCGTAATCCGGGCCAAAGCCGGCGTGCTCGAAGAGTCGACGCTCGGTTTCATCGTCACCGAGGGCAATCCGAGCGGGGATCTTCACAACTCGCTCGCCGGCATCGACTTCCAATACCACAACACGCGCCTGCCCGGCGGCCGGACTCTCGATGCCGACGCCTGGTACCAGGAGAGCGACACGGAGGGCGTCGACTCCGATCAAGCGTCTTTCGGCGTCGGCGTGCGTGTGCCGACGAGCGAAGGCATCCGCGGGAGACTCGAGTACCGCGAGTTCGAGGCGAATTTCAATCCCGCGCTCGGCCTGCTCAGCCGCCGCGGCGTCTCCGACGCTGCGGCGAGCTTGGGCTACATGCTGCGCACGCGCGGCGACTATCTGCGCCAATGGCTCATCAACGTCGACGTCGAGCACGTCGATTACCTCGATGACGGCAGCACGCAGACGCATGCGCTCATGTTCCGCCCAATGGTGTTGCGCAACAGCGCGGGCGACGAGCTCACCCTCGCCTATCAGGATTTATCCGAGGGGCTCGCCAATCCCTTCGAGATTTCGCCCGGCATCGTGATCCCTCCGGGCCTGTATGCGCTCGAGAGCTGGGGGATCCAATTGAGCACTGCGACGCATCGCAAGGTCGTGCTCCGCACGCGCTTCGTCGACTACCGGGACGGGGGTTTCTATGCAGGAAATCGCGACGACAGCTTCCTCGAGCTCGTATGGAAGCCCTCGCCGCATTTCGGCACGAGCCTGAGCTACGACTATGCGGACATCGATCTGCCACAGGGCAGCTTCGTTACGCGGCTCGTGCGGGCCGGAGTCGACTTCGTCTTCTCTTCGAAGTTGTCTTGGGTGAACTTGATCCAGTACGACAACGTGACCGAGACGGCAGGCATCAACATGCGTCTTCATTTCATACCGCAGGCCGGCCGGGAGCTCTTTTTCGTCGTCAACCACAACCTCGAGGACCCCGACGGCGACAATAGCTTCCACACCGCCACAGCGGACCTGACGGCGAAGGTGAGCTACACTTTTCGGTTCTAGGATGTCGAGGGACCGCATCGTGAATCGGCCGTGGCTCCTTGCCGCGTTATGCGTGACCGTCATCGGCGGCAGCGGCGCCTTCTTGTATCGCGGCTTACGAAGCCCTTCAAGTACGAATACCAACCCCCGTTGGGACGTGCTCGACGAGTACTGCGCCGATTGCCACAACAACGACGATCTCGCCGGCGGTTTTTCCTTCAGCGCGCTCGCGCGCGCCGACTTCGGCGCGAACGCCGAGACGTGGGAAGCCGCCGTGCGCAAGCTCCGCACGGCTTTCATGCCGCCGAAAGGCGAGCCCCGCCCAGAGCGCGCCGTTCTCGATGCGACGGCGGGCTGGCTCGAGCATGAGCTCGATGCCGTTTGGGCCCGCGCGCCGACTCCCGGAACCAAGTCGCTCGCGCGGCTGAACCGTACGGAGTACGCGAACGCGGTCCGCGATCTCCTCGACTACGAACCGGGCGCGATCGCCGCCTCGTTGCCCGCGGACCCGACCGTCGGCGGCTTCGACAACATCGCCGCAGCGCTCGAAGTGTCACCGACTTTGCTCGAAGGCTACGCGCTCGCAGCCATGCAAATCAGCCGCCGCGCGGTCGGCGATCGGTCGATGGGACACAGCGAGGTGCGCTATGGGGCCGCCGGCGGCTCGGCACAAGAGGGCCACATTGAAGGCCTGCCGCTCGGCACGCGGGGCGGAATCTCGGTAGAGCATATCTTCCCACTCGATGCGGAGTACGAGCTCGCCGTTCAAGCAGTGCTGCCCTCCGCCGGCTGGGCAAACCCGACCGGGCAACTGGTCTGGTGCGATGGCCCGAGCGTCGATGCGGCCTTCAACGGAGCGCCGATCACCCTCGACGAACGCCGACGGATCCGCATGCGCGTGCCCGCGGGTCCGCAACGAATCACGGCCGCGCTCGTCGACGACCGGCGCTGCGCGGGCGCGAATGAGCTCTATCTCGGCGAAATCGACGTCGGCGGCGCGATCCTGGGTCTCACGATCGACGGCCCGTATCATGCGACCGGCGTCGGCGGTACGCCGAGCCGCCGCGCTATCTTCGTCTGCACACCGGAGTCCACGGCCGACGAGCCCGCCTGCGCCGAGCGGATCCTCACGCGTCTCGCGACGCGCGCGTATCGCCACCCGGTTCGGTCGGACGGCGACGAGCTCCGCCGGTTGATGGATTTCTATCGGCTCGGGCGCGAGGAAGGCGGTGATTTCGAGGTCGGCATCCAGTACGCGCTCTCGCGCCTGCTCGTCGATCCGCACTTCCTCTATCGTTTCGAGAACCCTCCCGAAGACGTCGCGGACGGCGCCGTGTACCGCATCGGCGACCTCGAGCTCGCCTCGCGGCTCTCATTCTTTCTCTGGAGCAGCATTCCGGACGAAGAGCTCTTGGCGCTGGCCGCCGCCGATCGGCTCCACGAGCCCGAAGCGCTGGCCGCGCAAGTCGAGCGCATGCTCGCTGACACGCGCGCGCAACGGCTTGTCGAGAATTTCGCCGGCCAGTGGCTCAAGCTCCGCGAGCTTCCCGATTTCCCGTCGCAGGACCGCGCGTTCGATGATGCGCTTCGCGACGCCTTCCACAATGAGACGGAGCTCTTCTTCGCCGACGTGTTGCGCGAACGGCGCAGCGTACTCACTCTTCTCGACGCGGACTTCACTTATCTCAACGAGCGCCTCGCCACGCACTACGGCATCGAGGGCGTGTACGGCAGCTTCATGCGCCGCGTCTCGCTCCCCGCAGACAGCCCGCGCCGTGGGCTGCTCGGCCACGGCAGCATCCTGACGACAACGTCGGCGCCGAACCGCACCTCGCCCGTCGTCCGCGGCCAATGGATCGTGGAAAACTTGCTCGGCGCCCACGTGCCGAGCCCGCCGCCGGGCGCGGCCGCCGATCTCGCCAAAGAGGCAACCCCGACGACGAAGCTCGTCGGTAACACCGTGCGCGAGCGACTCGAGATGCACCGCGCGAACCCGAATTGCGCAGCGTGCCACGCGCTCATGGATCCGGTCGGCCTCGCGCTCGAGAACTTCGATCTCGTCGGCCGCTGGCGCGAGCACGAGGACGGCCACGCGATCGATGCCAGGACCCAATTGACCGACGGCACGGAGCTCGCCTCACCAACGGATCTGCGGCGCGCCCTGCTGTCGCGCTCGAGCGCGTTCGTGACGGCGTTGACGGAGCGCTTGATGACCTATGCGCTCGGCCGCGAGCTCGACTACCGCGACGCGCCGGCCGTGCGCAGTATCATCCGCGCGGCCGACCCGCACGGCATGACGCTCCCGGCGCTCATCCAGGCGATCGTCGCGAGCGACTCGTTTCAGAAGCGCGTAAAGTAGCGATACATGCGTTACGTCACGAAAAAGCATCTATCCCGGCGCACCGTCCTGCGGGGCGCGGGCGCGGCCATAGCGCTGCCGTTTCTCGAGTCCATGATTCCGGCCGGAGTGCGGACTGCGTCCGCCGCAGGTGCGCCGCGCGCGCGGTTCGCCAGTGTGTACATCCCGCATGGTTGCGTCATGAGCCGTTGGGTACCCTCGACGACAGGCGAAGATTTCGAGCTCCGGCCGATCCTAAAACCACTCGAGCCCTATCGCGATCGCTTGAACGTCGTGAGCGGCCTCAAACTGCCGGCGGCTTACGTCGGCGAATCGTCGGCCGCCGCGAATCACGGCCGCTCGTCGCAGTGCTGGATCACTTGCGCGCCCCAAGGCACGGGACCTTCGCCGACGTCGGCCGATCAGGTCGCCGCGCGTCATATCGGCCAAGAGACGCCGCTGCCATCGCTCGAGCTCGCGCTCGAACCCGGCGCATCGATCTCCTATCTCACGCCGCAAACGCCGCTGCCGATGGAGACGAATCCGCGCGTCGTGTTCGAGCGGCTGCTCGGGGACGGCAGCACGCCGGAGGAGCGCGCAGCACGGCAGCGCCAACTGTCGAGCTTGCTCGATTCCGTCACCGATCAGGTCGCAGCGCTAAGGCGCGAGCTGCCGACCGCCGATCGCGAGCGCATGGATCGGTATCTTTCGGACGTGCGCGAGCTCGAGCGACGGCTTTCGCTCGCCGCGGACTCAGCCCTCGCCACGATCGAGGTGCCCGATAAACCGAACGGCATCCCTGCCGACTTCGAGGAGCATGCCCGGCTCATGTTCGACCTGCTCGTGCTCGCGTGGCAGGCCGATCTCACGCGGATCGCAACATTCATGGTGTCGCGGGAGCTCAGCAACCGCGTGTATCCGAAGAGTGGTGTCACCGAAGGTTTCCACAATGCCTCCCACCATTCGGAGATTCCGGCGAATATCGACCGCCTTGCGAAGCTCAACGAATACCACACGCGAACGACGATTGCCTACCTCCTCGAGAAGCTCGCGAGCACGCCCGACGGCGATGGATCGCTGCTCGATCACTCGATGATCGTCTACGGCAGCGGCATGGCGAACCCCAACCAGCACGATCACAACCCGCTGCCGATTCTGCTCGCCGGTGGCGGGGCCGGACGCCTCCGGGGCGGCCGGCACATCCGTGCAGCCGAGGACATGCCGTTCGCCAATCTATTGGTCAGCGTGCTCGCAAAGCTCGATGTGCCCATCGAGTCGTTCGGCGACAGCACCGGCGCGCTCGAGGTCTGAGCGCGGGTCGCACGTGCGCGCGAGTACGATTCTGGCGATCGGTCCCTGCTGCGGTGTGCTGGTCGCATGGGCGGCCGAAGTAGCGGTAGCTCAGACCGAAGGGCGCGCACTCGGAGGGGAGCCGGCCCCACTCGCGCCTATCGCCGCCGACCTACCCGCTTTCCCGCTCGTCGAAGCGGCCGCGCGCGGCGACGTAGCCGCCGTGCGTGCGATGCTCGCCGCGGGCAACATCGACGTGAATGCCGCGACCCGGCTCGGCGTCGCGCCGCTTCATGTCGCGATCGCGCAAGGCGACGCCGCCACGACACGCTTGTTGCTCGAGCACGGCGCCGACGTCGCGAAACCCGATCGCGCGGGAGAGCTGCCCCTCATGCTCGCCGCACGCCGCGGTGTGCCGGAGGTCGCGAAAGCGCTGCTCGAGCACGGCGCCGCGGTCGATGCGCGCGACGCGAGCTTCGGCCAGACGCCGCTCATGCTCGCCGTTCGCGACGGCCATTTCGAGATGGCCAAGTTGCTGCTCGACAGCGGCGCCGACGTCGACGCGCAGACGTCGGCGGTTGCCCCGCCGCGCTTCATTCCGCCGAGCGAATCGCCACCGGGGCTGTCCAGAGGCATAGGGATCATCCGCGCGGGTTGGCCCGACGGGCGCGGCAAGCGTTTCCCGGCGGCGGGGTCGAAGACGCCGCTGCTTTATGCTGCTCGCGGCGGATATCTCGAGCTCGCGCAGCTGCTCATCGGGCGCGGCGCGAAACTCGAGCTCGCCGACGGAAACGGCGTCACGCCGCTCATTAGCGCGATCCTGAACGCGAGCATCTTCCGCGTGAATCGCGACGGCCAAAGCGACCATCTCGAAGTCGCCAACCTGCTCCTCGACGCGGGCGCAAATGTCAATGCAATGGACTGGTACGGCGAAACGCCGCTCTGGGCGACCGTCGATCTGCGAAATCTCGAGCTCGGCCCCGCCGAGAAAAGCACGGGCGTACGCGACGAAGCGCTTCTATTGATCGAGCGCCTTTTGCGAGCCGGCGCCGACGCGAACGCACGAACCAAGGAATTTCCGCACGAGCGGCGATACCTCGTCGTGGCCGTTGGCTCGGTGGCGTGGGTCGACCTCACGGGCCAAACGCCGTTCTTGCGCGCAGCGGCGGCCGGCGATTTGGCGGTCATGAAACTGCTGCTCGAGCACGGCGCGGATCCGAACCTCGCGACCAACGGCGGTACGACGCCATTGATGGTCGCGGCCGGCGTCAATTGGGCCGTCGGCGAGACATACACCGAGGGTCCGGCCGCGCTGCTCGCGGCCGTGAAGCTCGCGCTCGAGCTCGGCAACGACGTGAATGCGGTCAATACGATGGGCATCGCGGCGATTCACGGCGCGGCGAATCGCGGTGCCAACGACGTGATCGAATATCTCGCTGCGAATGGCGCGCGGCTCGACATCGCCGACGCGCAAGGGCGAACGCCGCTCGACTGGGCCGCGGGCGTGTTTCTCGCAACTCATCCGCCGGTCCGCAAGCCCGACACGATCGCCTTGCTCGAGCGCTTACAGGCACAAGGAACACACCGATGACCGACGACGCAACGACCCCCGACGATTTGCTCTTGCCGAGTCGCCGTCGAGTGCTGCGTGCGGCCACGTCGCTCGTGACTGGCGCAGCACTCGCCGATACGCTCGCCACGAGCGCGCGCGCGCAACAGCCGCCCGCGGCAGCCGCGCCGCCGATCGCGGGCTTCACGACGGAGCGTGTGCCAACGACCGGCGGGGTCACGATCCACGCCGTCAAGGGCGGCCAAGGCGCGCCTCTTTTGCTCCTACACGGGGCGCCGCTCACTCACTACACGTGGCGCGACGTGGCTCCGCAGCTGGCCGAGGAGTTTACGGTCATCGCCACGGACTTGCGCGGATACGGCGACAGCGATCAGCCACCGGGCCTGCCCGACCATTCGAACTACTCGAAACGGGCCCTTGCGCAGGACCAAGTCGACGTCATGAAGCATTTCGGGTACGACGAATTCGCGGTCGTCGGTCAGGACCGCGGCGGCCGCGTCGCGCATCGCATGGCGCTCGATCACCCCGGTGCAATCACCAAACTCGTCGTCGTCGATATCGTGCCGACGCATTACCTCTATTCGCACGTCACGATCGATTTCGTCCAAGCGTACTTTCACTGGTTCAACTACCTTCAGCCCTCACCTATTCCCGAGAATCAGTTGCTCGCGCAGCGCGCCGCGCCCCCTGCACGTGCCCCTTCACCGGCGCAACTCGAGTATCAGCGCCGTAACCGTACGCCCGAGGGTGTGCATGCGATGTGCGAGGACTATCGAGCAGGCGCATCGATCGATCTCGTGCACGACGGAGCCGACTTTCACCTGAACCTGATCCGCTGCCCCGTTAATACGCTTTGGGCCGAGGGGGGTGCCATGGATCGGATTTACGACGTGCTGGCGATCTGGCGCGAATACGCTGAGCGCGTCGAGGGCAAAGGCATGCCCGGCGGGCACAATATGCAGGAAGGCGCGCCGCAGGAGCTGCTCGTCGAACTCCGAAGATTCCTGCGCGCTTAGGCGGCGACATAGGCACGAAAAAAGAGCTGCTGCTGATCCGGGCGCTCCGGCACGCAGACGCGTACGACCACCCCGTCGGAGCAATCGAGCTCGTCGAGACGCACATTTCGTGGGTGCTACTGACGGGCACATATGCCTACAAGATCAAAAAGCCCGTTAAGTTCCCGTTCCTCGATTTCACCACGCTCGAGCGGCGCAAGAAGTTCTGCGACGAGGAGCTCCGCCTCAACTGTCGCTTGGCGCCAGCTCTGTACCTCGATGTGGTTCCAATTGGCGGAACCGTTGAGAACCCGAGGATCGGTCGGCTTCCCGCAATCGAGTACGCCGTCAAGATGCGGCAATTCCCGACCGCCGCGCAGCTCGACCGTAAACTGGCGACAAGCACCGTCACGCCTGGAGACTTTCGCGCATTTGCCGAGGCGCTCGCGGACTTTCATGCACACCTCGAGCCGGCGCCATCGAGCACGCGGCTCGGAAACGCCGCGGTCGTCATCCAAACGGCGCTCGGCAACCTCCGCGAGCTCGAGGCCGCCACCGATCACGATCGTGACCTATTCGCCGCTATAGACGACTGGACCGAGGCGCAATGCGCACGTCTCCAAGACGTGTTCGCCCGGCGCAAGGCAGCCGGCACGATCCGCGAGTGCCACGGCGACTTGCATCTCGGAAATCTAGTCCATTTGGACGGGCGAATCGTCGCGTTCGATGCGCTCGAGTTCGAGCCGGAGCTGCGCTGGACGGACGTAATCAGCGAGGCGGCATTCCTATTCATGGATCTGACGGCTCACGGTCGAAGCGATCTCGCGCATGAATTCCTGAGCCGCTACCTCGAATGCTCGGGTGATTACGCAGGTTTCGAGGTGCTGCCCTTTTACCTCGTCTATCGAGCGCTCGTCCGCGCCAAGGTCGCCGCGTTGCGTGAGCGGCAATCTCACTCGACGGCAAACCGAGGTTCCTACCTTCATCTAGCCATGCAACTCACTGCACGGCGCGGCGCGCCGCTGCTCGTGATCACGCACGGCCTCTCCGGCAGCGGCAAGAGCACCGTCGCCGCGGCGTTGATCGGTAGTCTGCCGGCCGTGCGCATCCGCTCCGATCTGGAGCGCAAACGCTTGTTCGGTCTGTCTGCCGACGCCGACACACGCTCCGGCGTCGCCAGTGGAATCTACGACGCGAACGCCTCGGCGCGCACCTATGCGGTTCTCGGCGAATACGCGCGACTCGGGATCGAAGCCGGGTTCGACATGATCATCGATGCGGCGTTCCTACGGCGCTCGGAGCGCGCCGCGTTCGCCGCGCTCGCGGCCCACTCCGGAGCGCGCTTCGTCGTGCTCGACTGCCAATGTTCCGAAGCCGCGCTCCGTGACCGAATCGCGCGCCGGACCGCCGCGCATACGGATCCCTCCGAAGCGACTGCGAACGTTCTCGACCATCAACTCGACCATGCGGAAGCGCTGACTGCGGACGAGCGTCCCAACGTCATCAGCGTCCTCACCGACGGGCCGGTCGATCCATCCGACCTGACACGCCACCTGCGTGCAACCCTCCGCGCCGTCGGCGCATCTTAAGGATGCGCATCCGGCGGCCTGTCGCTGTAACTTTCGCCAAACGTTGACGGTATTCGTTGGAGGTTGGCGCTCGACCGCGTCGCTGGAGCGCCTCCATGTTCGGGCGTTATCTATACGAATCAACAAGTTATGAAATCCGTCCAGTCTGGCACAGGACCTGCAAATAAAGCGCGCGGAGTTTCAGGGGCAAGGGGCAGCGGATGTCTCAAGAGCGAAAAATAGCAACACTGTCCGCTACACTCCTGGACCCCGGTGGCTCTGGACGCCCTGCGCGTCCGAAGGTATCTGGAATGCCGATCGCCGACACGTCGGGGCAAGACGTCGAGCTCACGCCGAAATCAGGGCGCCGCCGCTGGATGATCGCCGGGGGCGCCGCGCTCGCGGTCGTTGTGCTCGCCGCTCTTTTCATCCCGGCGATGGCGCGCTGGCTCCGCGCCGAAGCGAGCGTGCCGCGGGATCGCCTGCGGCTCGCAACGGTCGCCTATGGGGATCTCGTGCGCGACGTGTCCGTGGAAGGCCGGGTCGTCGCCGCCGTGAGCCCGACACTGTTTGCCGCCGCCGACGGCACGATTACTCTGCTCGTCGAGTCGGGCGCCGAGGTCGCGGTCGGCGACGAGCTCGCACGCATCGACAGCCCGGAGCTGCAGAACCGACTTCAGCAGGAGCTCGCAACACTCGAATCGCAACGCGTGGAGCTCGAGCGGCAGCGAATCGCGACTCGACAGCTTCAGCTCCAGAGTCAGAAGAACGTCGATCTTGCCGAGGTAGCGCTCACGGCCGCGCGCCGCGAACGCCGCCGCGCCGAGCTCGCCTTCGAAACCCGCGCAATACCGGAGATCGACGTCGAGAAGGCAGCCGACGACCTCAACAACGCGGAGCTCGCCCACGAGCACGCAGTCAAGGACATGGAGCTCGATCGTGAACGGCTCAACTTCGAGCTGCGTACGCGCGAGCTCCAGGTCGAGCGCCAAAGCCTGCTCGTTCAGGATCTCCAGCGCCAAGTCGATGAGCTCACGATCCGCTCGCCCGTCACCGGAATCGTCGGCAACTTGCAGGTGGACCAGAAGGCGGCGGTGACGCGCAATTTACCGGTCATGACCGTCGTCGATCTGACGGCGTTCGAGGTCGAGGCGAACGTTCCCGAGAGCTATGCCGACGATCTCGGGCTCGAGATGCCGGCCGAGGTTCGCGTCGGCAACGATGTCCATGCCGCGGTCGTCGTCTCGGTCTCCCCGGAAATCGTCGACAACCAAGTCACGACGCGGCTGCGATTCGCAGGCGCGCCGCCGAGCGTGCGGCAGAACCAACGCCTCACGACGCGCATCCTGCTCGAGGAAAAAACCAACGTGCTCATGGTCGAGCGCGGCCAATTCCTCGAGTCGGGCGCCGGCCGCATTGCCTATGTGCTCGAGGATGGCATCGCTTATCGCCGGCCGATCGAGATCGGCGCACGCAGCCTCGGCGCCGTCGAGATCCTCGCCGGTCTCAAACAGGGCGACGTCATCATTACCTCGAGCCTCGACGCGTTCGAAGGCGCACAAACCGTGCTCGTCACCAATTAACCGAATCATAGGGCCACGTATGCTCACAATGACCAATGTCTCGAAGACGTACCGCACCGACACCGTGCAAACGCAAGCGCTGCGCGAGTTTTCGTTGCACATCCACGAAGGCGATTTCGTAGCGGTCACGGGCCCGTCGGGCTCGGGCAAGACCACGTTTCTCAACATCACGGGCCTTCTCGAGACTTTCGACTCCGGGAAATACGACCTCGACGGCCGCGATGTCGCGAACCTCTCCGATCATGAGCTTTCGCGGCTGCGCAACGAGAAAATCGGCTTCATCTTCCAGAACTTCAATTTGATTCCCGACTTGAACGTGTTCGACAACATCGACGTGCCGCTGCGCTATCGCGGGTTCACGGCCGCGGAGCGCAAGCAGCGCATCGACGAGGCGTTGAAGCGCGTCGGCTTGAGCGGACGCGCGAAGCACTTGCCGTCGCAGCTCTCGGGCGGGCAGCAGCAACGCGTCGGCATCGCGCGCGCGCTTGCCGGGAGCCCGCGTTTCTTGCTTGCCGACGAGCCGACGGGGAACCTCGATTCGCAAATGGCACAAGGCGTCATGGAGCTACTCGAGGAGATCAACGCGGCGGGCACGACGATCATCATGGTCACGCACGATCCCGATCTCGCGAAGCGCGCGAAGCGCGAGGTGCACGTCCGCGACGGCCTGATCCAAGGTACGGACGGCAACTAGGGGCGGCGCCATGCTCAGGCTCTTCGAATACAACCTCAAGCTCGCTGTCAAGAACATTCGGCGGAACCCGATCTTGAGCGCGCTCATGGTCGCGGCGATCGGGATCGGGATCGGCGCGAGCATGTCGATGGTCACGGTCAACTACCGGTTTTCGCTGAACCCGATACCGCAGAAGAGCGACGTCCTCCATTACATTCGTCTCGATAACTGGAGCGCCGACTTCCCATTCAATGAGGGACGAAACCCGCCGAACCAGATGACCTACCTCGATGCGACTGCGCTCCTCCGGGCGAAACATGCGTATCGCCAGGTCGCGATGTCGCGCTCGACGCTCGCGGTCGAGCCCGAGGGGCGCGACGAACGGCCGTTTTTCGTCGACGTCCGCGCGACGACCGCCGACTTTTTCGCGATGTTCGACGTCCCCTTTCGGTACGGAACGGGCTGGGGCGCAGATGCGGACGATGCGGCGGAGCAAGTTGCCGTGTTGAACACGACGACGACCGAGCGCCTGTTCGGCGATGACAACCCCGTCGGCCGCACCGTCAGGCTTTCCGGTCAGGACTATCGCATCGTCGGCGTGATCGAAGACTGGGAGCCGATGCCCAAGTTCTACGACTCCTCGAACGGTCCCACGAATAGCGGTGAGGACATCTTCATCCCGTGGAGCCTGGTCGTCGCCAAAGAGCTGCCGCGAGCCGGCAACACGAATTGCTGGAAACCGTTGGAAGGCAGCGGCTTGCAGGCGTTTCTGAACTCCGAATGCATCTGGATCCAGTTCTGGGCGGAACTGCGCAATTCAGCCGAGCGCGAAGAGTACGTGAATTTCCTCAACGCCTACGTGACGGAGCAAAAAGCGCTCGGCCGATTCCCGCGCCCGCTCGATAATCGCGCAACGCCGGTGATGGAGTATCTACGCGAGCAGGGAGCGGTTCCCGACGAGGCGCGAGTCCTGCTCGGATTGTCGCTGCTCTTCCTCGTCGTGTGCCTGCTCAATACGATCGGGCTCCTGCTCGCCAAGTTCCTCGGTAAAGCGACCGAGATCGGCATCCGCCGCGCGCTCGGCGCGAGCCGCCGCGTGTTGTTTCAGCAATACCTCGTCGAGGCCGGGATCATCGGTTTTACCGGAGGGATTCTGGGACTCGGGTTCACGTGGCTCGGGCTCGAAGGGATCGAAATGCAGTTCGCCGACGAAGAGGCGTCACGCATCTTGGTCATGGACTGGAACATGGCGCTGCTCGCGGTCGCGCTCGCGATCATCGCGAGCCTCGTGACCGCGATCTACCCCACTTGGCGTGCTTGCAGCGTGCAGCCGGCCGCCTATCTGAGCTCAAATTAGCGGAGCAAGAGCGATGGAATTCGGACCGATCTGGCGTGCCGCGCTGCGCAACAAGACCGGCATCGTGCTGATAGTGTTGCAGGTAGCGTTCACGATGGCGCTGGTCATCAATGCGATCGCGATCGCCGAAGAACGTGCTCGGCTCATGGCACGTCCGAGCGGCGTCGACGAAGCGAACATCTTCCACCTCAATAGCT
The DNA here is from genome assembly GCA_036555065.1 of Gammaproteobacteria bacterium. Lineage (GTDB taxonomy): Bacteria > Pseudomonadota > Gammaproteobacteria > Steroidobacterales > Rariloculaceae > DATBLZ01. The sequence goes on along the minus strand of DATBLZ010000070.1, from coordinate 16,064 downwards.
CGGGTTTCGCGGCCGATTTCGACGCAAAGCTCACAATCGAGGAAGACCTGCGCCAGATTCGCGGCATGCCCGGCGTGCAGGCTGCCGTGCAAATCAACTCGATACCGCTCGGCGGCAGCGGCTGGGGCATGGGCCTCAAGACGACGCCGGGTCCGGAGATCGAAGGCGTGCCTACGACCGTCTATTTCGTCGACGAGCAAGGCGTTGACGCCCTCGGTGTCGAGCTCATAACGGGCGAAGACTTTGCCGCCTCGGACATAAGTTGGCGAATGCCGGCAACCTCGGAATGGTCTAACAAAACCATTCTCTCGAAAGACCTCGCCGCGGCCCTTTTCCCCAACGATCCGACCTATGGCGTCGGCAAAATCGTCTACATCGCCGACACGCAGCCGATGACGGTCGTCGGCGTCGTCGATGAGCTCCAGGGACCGTGGAGCGGCTGGGACAACGTCGAGCACACCATGCTCGTACCCGAGCACCTGTGGAACAAGTCGACGGCCTATCTGATTCGCGCCGAGCCCGGTGCGCGCGATGCGCTCATGCCACGCATCGAGACGCTGCTCGCCGACCGCGAGCAGGGGCGCATCGTCCGCGACATGCGGACGATGGAGGAGACGCGGAAGAACAGCTACGAGCTCAACCAGGCGCTGATCAACATACTCGGGACGACGATTGCGATCCTCGTCGCGATCACGACGCTCGGGGTCGCCGGGCTCACGAGCTTCAACGTCACGCGCCGGACCAAACAGATCGGCACGCGGCGCGCGCTCGGCGCAACGCGCACCGACATCCTCCGCTACTTTCTCGCGGAGAACCTACTCTTCACCGTGATCGGCGTGACGCTCGGCGCAGTGCTCGCGATCGGCATCAACATTCTGCTCGTCGAGGCGTTCAGCGTCCCGCGGTTTTCTTGGTACCTGCTCCCGGCGACGATGCTCGCGCTCATCGTCGTGAGCCAGCTCGCGGTCCTATTTCCGGCGCGCCGTGCGGCCGCCGTGCCGCCCGCCGTGGCGACCAGAACGGTCTGATCGCGGCTGAAGCCGCTCCCACATTGTAGGAGGGGCTTTAGCCCCGATTCCTTAGAAGTAGACGTGGAGCTCCGCGAACACTTCGCTGCGGTTCGTCTGCGGCTGCTCGGGAACGCCGTTGTATTCGCGTAGGCCGAAGCGGGCCTGAACGAGCTGCATCGGCGCAAGCTCCCAGACGATGCTGTAACGCTCCTGCTCGTCCTCGCCCGCGGAATTGCTCGGATCGAGGAACTCGTAGGTCACCTTGAGATTGTGCCCCTTGCTGAAACGCCAGTTGCCCTCTAGCAGCGTCGCATAGATATCGCTCGAGCCACCCGCGGGAATGTCGTCGCTGATGAAATCGAGCTCCGCGAGCCAGGATATGCGCCCGGTGCGCAAGCCCGCGAACACCGCCTGCATCTCGCGATCCCCGAGCGGATCCTCGTTCAGGTTGTAGCTCGCGCCGACGCGCCATCGCGACTCCACATAGGTCGCCGACAGGCTCCACTGATCTTTGCCCGGCGCGCTGCCGGTGCCTGCCGTGCCGTTCGAATTGGCGACCTGTGCCGACCACTTCGGCAGCTCGAGGCCGAGCTCGATGCCGTCGTCGGGCGTGTTGAAGTTGATGCCCGAGCGCTGCCTGACGAATGCAGTATCGTCTTGGATGCGTAAACCGAACGGCAGGAAGAACTGGCCCGCCTTGATCGTGTATTTGCCGCTTGCCGGCGTCAGCAACGCATAGTACTCGCGGTCGACGGAATGCCCGGGCGCAATCTGCTCGTCGAAGTAGAGCTTCAGTAAGTCCGGCACAGCGCGAACCTCGAGATATGCTGTGGCTTTGGTGACTGTGGTTTGCGATTGATCGTACGGCCCAGGCGCGTCGACGTCGAAGTAGCCGCCGCGGTAGTCGCCGCCGATGCCGAACCATTTGCCGAGGTTGCCGTTCCAGCCCTTGTCGCCTTCGTCGGCGAGCACGGTACGGCGCGCGAGCTCGTTGCGCGCATACGCAAGGCCGAACACGTTGCGCTTGCCGCCGCCCGTGGGATTGACGTGGCACATTGCGCATTTGAGGCCAGCGGCGACGGCCAAATAGGGTTCAGCCTCGGCCGTGATCGCCCATCCGAGCGTCAAAGAGAACAGGCCGCAGGCGGCGGCGACGCGTATGCTCGAGTGCAATCCTCGTACCTCGTATCTACATTGCCGCGCCGTTGTCGATCCATTGACGAATCGTCGCGATCGTCGCCGGCGTCAGCGGCTGCCCGCCGAGCGGCATTCGCTGCCCCGGAACGGCGCCGCCGCCCGGGATCGTGCCTTCGAGCTTATGAATCAGGAAGCTGTTGGTCGCATCGCCGGCGCGGACGCGTTGCACGGTCGGCGTCCAGACGCTCGCGACGCCCACCAGGTTCGCGTGGCTCGCACTCGCGCTCGTGAGGTTCATACTGCCCGGAAGCTGTGCCCCGACTCCCGAGTGACAGCCCGAGCACAGCGGCGTGAATACGTTCGTTTGGATCGACTGCAGCGTCGGCTGGATTCCTTGGACGCGGAACGTCGCAACGAAGTTACCGCCTTGCGTGCCGTCGCCGGACGGAAATGCGCCGCTGAACTCGCCGTCGAGCGCATTCGAATCGAGATCGCGGATCGTCGCCGGCCCCGTGCCGACGAGCGTGACCCGATAGGTATCCTCGACGGGCGGCGCGGTGCTCATGTCGAGCACGGCGGTGAGCCGGTTCGCGGCGGGCACGGTCACGGACACGGGCACGATCGCGACCTCGTTGCCGTCGCCGAAGGTGCCGTCGCCGCCGCTGCGTACGACTGTAAACGTCGTTGCGTCGACGGAGGTCGCATCGAGCTCGCGGTCGAGCATCGCCATGATCGACGTCGGCGGCATTGCTTGAATGGAGCCCGGAAGCGGCGCAAGCGAGCTCACGCGAATCGGCGCAGTCGGCGGCGGCCGGGGCGTCGCGAGCGCACCGTCGGTGATCCACTGCCGAATCATGTTGATATCGGCTTGCGAAAGCGGCGTGCCGTTGAGCGGCATGCGCGCGCCCGTCCCGGCCTTACCCTCGAGCTTCTGGATGAGATAGCTATTGTTCGGGTCGCCGGGCTCGACGCGCTGCAGCGCCGGCTCTTCCCCGCTCGGAACGCCGACGAGCAGAGCGTAGCTGTTCGCGCTGTCGAGCCGAAGACCCAGCGGGGCGGTGGCGCCCGCATGACAGGCAACGCATATTGGGGTGAATACGTTGGCCTGGATAGATGCGAAGTTGGCTTGAAGGGCGCCTCCCCCGCCGCCCCCAAGACTGCTGCCACCGCCGCCGCCGGAACCGGAGCCGCAAGACACGAGGAACACTGAAACCGCAACCCAACAAACGGACTTGCTTCCCTTCGTTCCGATCGTCACTTCCCGACCTCGTGTCGACGACTGGCCATTGAGTCCAGCCGAGCCCACATAAGGTTCACGACAGTGCAAGAAACTCGATGCTGGGCGTAGACTGGAAGGCGTGACCGACCGTCCGAAAGTAGTGCCCGGAAAGACGAGCGTCGCCGACGACGTGCTCGATCGGGAGCTTCTCGATGGCGTGCGCGGCGGGAATCGCGGGGCGTTCCATGAGCTTTACGTAAAGTACTACCACCTGCTCCTCAGATTCATTTACCGAATCACCGGCCAACTCGAGACCGCTCAGGAAGGCGTCAACGACGTTATGCTCGTCGTCTGGCGCAGCGCCGCCGCGTTCGAAGGGAAGTCGCGGGTGTCCACATGGATACTCGGCATCGCCTACCGCAAAGCGTTGAAGCTACGCCAAGGCGCGCGGCGCTGGACAGAGCGTTTCAAGGCGGCCGATGCAGACAGTGATGAACTTTCCGCGCCCGCGGATGAACACATCAGCCGAACGGACTTACGGGACTTGCGGGACTTGCTCGATCACGGAATGCGCAACCTGCCGGCCAAACAACGTGCTGTCGTCGAGCTCACCTATTTCTACGGCTACTCGTATGAGGAGATCGCGGCGATCGTCGATTGCCCCGTGAACACCGTCAAGACAAGGATGTTTCACGCACGCGCACGCCTGAAAAGCCTACTGCCGTCCCTCGGCAGGGATGACCTTTGAATAGGCTCCTTTCGCACGAGGAGGCGCTCGAGCTGCTGCCGTGGTACGTCAACGGAACGTTGTCCGACGCGGAGCATTCGGGCGTCGAGCGGCACGTCCGCAGCTGCTTGCCGTGCCGAGTTGCCATGCAGGAGGAGTACCACCTCGCCGCGCTGCTCAAGCAGCAGCCGACCGTGCCGCTCTCGGCCGACGGCGGGTTCGAGCAGCTCCTTGCGGAGATCGACGCGGCGCACCGCCCACGCCGGATCTTCGGGTCGCGTACATCACGCTTTGCACGTTTCGCGACCGTTGCCGCCATCGCCGCGAGCTTGGCCGTCGCGGCTTGGCTCTTGACGCTGCGTGGCGATTCGCGCCGCGAAGCAACCTTCGTGACGGCGACCGGGCCCGCGAGCGGCAACGTCGAGATCGACGTCGTTTTCGTCGCCGACGTTGCCGACGCGGACAAGCAAGCGCTCATTCGCGAGATCGGCGGCGCCGTGGGCGAGCCGAGCGACGTCGGCCGCTATCGCGTGCGCTTGACCGCAGCAGACACGGCCAATGTCGACGCAATCGTCGCGCGCCTGCGCGCCGACGCGCGCGTGCGCTTCGCGGGGCGCGCATATTCGAACGAGCAAGCGCCATGAGGTGCGCGGGCCTCGTCGCCTCGCTTGCGCTCATCGTGGGCTGCGCGTCGCCTCCGGCTCGCGACGCAGCCGCGTACGATCCCGAGAGCGGCCGGCAGATTCTGCTGACGGTGCATCAGGACGAAGACCTTGCGTTGCAGCTGCGCGGAGCCACTAGCACGCGTTACCTGACGCGGCGTGGCTACGGGCCGAGCCCGGCTGTCGAGCGCATCCTGAACGAACTCGCGCAGGAGCACGGTCTCACGCGCATCGACGGCTGGCTCATCGCATCGCTCGACGCATATTGCGAGGTATTTGCCGTCGCCGCGGACGTCGATATCGATCGGTTGCTCACATCGCTCAATGAAGATCCGCGTGTCGAGCTCGCGCAACGCATGAACGTGTTCGAAACGCAGCTCGGTTCTTACGACGATCCCTACGCCGATCTTCAAGAGTCCGTCCTCGATCTCGAAATCGCGCCCGCACACGAGCTCGCGACCGGCCGCGGCGTGACCATCGCAGTCATCGATTCGGGCATCGACGCCAAGCATCCGGATCTGCACGGCCGCGTCTCGATCAGTCGAAACTTCGTCGCCGAGCCGCGCGGCGAGCACGGCGAGATCCACGGGACGGCGATCGCGGGCATCATCGCCTCGCAAGTCAACAACAACGAAGGGATCGTCGGCGTCGCCCCGAACTCCAAAATCGCTGCCTTGCGCGCGTGTTGGGCCGTGGCTGCCGATGCGCCCACTGCACATTGCTCGAGCTTCTCGCTCGCGCTCGCACTCGAGGCGGCGATGAATCTACGAGTTCAAGTGATCAACATGAGCTTGACGGGCCCGTTCGACGCGCTTCTCGGAGCATTGCTCGACCAGGCAGTCGCGCACGGCATGACGGTCGTCGCGGCGGCAGCGGATTCGGCGGCCACGACCGATGTTTTCCCCGCATCGCATGCCGGGGTCATTGCCGCTCAAGCCGCGACGGGCGCCACGGAGCTCGCGCCGGGCACGCTGCAGGCGCCCGCGAACGAGATTCTCACTACGACGCCCGATGCAGGTTACGCCTTTCTCTCGGGCAATTCGCTGGCCGCAGCGCACGTCACGGGCGTCATCGCGCTCTTGCTCGAGCGCGCGCCGATGATCGAGCACACGGCACTCCTGAGCTTGCTCGAAGACTCGACGAACGAGCAGCGGCAAACGAAATCGATCAGCGCCTGTCGCGCGCTTGCGCATCTCACGGGCACAGGCGACTGCGCGGAGCTCAGTTCGCGAACCGAAATCCGTACGACACGCTGAACACCCAGGCATCGCTGGCGGGATCGCCGAGAATCGATGCCGCGTCCTCGGTCGCCGCGAAGAATCGCAGATCCAAGGCGACGTGCCGGATCACCTTGGACAAACCGACATTCCAGTGGGTGTAATCCACCTCGTAGCCGGGAATGTCCGCGCTGAACTGTCCGAGCGCTGCGCTGAGCTCGAGATCGAAGCGCAGAGGCTGCGCAAAGCCGAGCTCGTGGTACCACGCCGAATAGGGCCGATCGTACAACCGGTCGGTGTAGCCGGCCGTGTACGAGAACCGCTTCTTGAACGTCGTGCTGAACGTAAGCTCGTTGTAGTCGTAGTCGAACGAGACATCCGGATAGGCGTACCGGCCGAGCGCGACGTTGAATCGCCAGTCGCGCCTGCCCCAACCGTACCCCGCATAGTAGTCGACGACGTAGTCGCGTTGTTCCGGCCAAGTCTCCTCGACGGCGTACCCGACGTTGGCGGCAAACCCGCCGATGAAAAAACCCGACATGTGCTCGTAGTCGACGCCGATTTGCCACGAGACGCCGGAATCGAGCTGTGACAATCCACGCTGGCGATAGTCATTCGCAACAGTCACGTAAGCAGTTAATCCGGGCGCGCGATCCTGCGCCGACACACCCGAAGCGACGATCGTCGTCGCAACGAACACACCCGCGAGCCGCGTCGCGGAGCGCGAAGAAGAGAGGCTCGTCATTCGCGTCAGTGGAAGATCACGAGCTCGTCCGCGAACTCACCCTGAACGGCTCTTAGCGTTGGGGCATCGAGCGAGACGCACAACAGCGTCTCTTTGCCGCGCTGACGCGCCGGGTCGTACTGGACCGTGCCGGGGCACTGCGGCGCGTGCTCGAGCACGCGCAGCGGCGCGTCGGACTGGCTCGACGGGTCGGCAAGGTCGGGGACGTACTCGAGATACAAGCGTGCCGGGTCCTCCGGCGTTCGCCCGTACACGAGGAGATCGCGGAGGCGGCCCGCGGTTGCGTGAAATTTCGACTTCGAAACGATGACTACGACATGGTCGCCGACCGCGAGACTATTCTCCGTCCAGCCCAGCGTGCGCAGCTGATTCCACGAATCCGTCTCGACTGCCCAGCGTACGGGCTCGCCGCCGTCCTTGCCTGCGACGTCGACGAATATTTCCGAATGCGGATTGATGAAGCGCACGCGCCAGACCGTGCCCTCGACGCGCACTGCGCCGCCCTCGGCGCTGCGATCGTCGATGAAATAGAAGGAATCGGAATGATGCGCGAGCGCCAAGCTTGCGCCCCCGGCCGCGCAGATCGCTGTGCCGACGCTCGCAACCAGTCGCCATGAAACTCGATGGGTGCGCATTTCAGTCCTCCGAATCGTCATCGTCGGCCCAAATGGAGCTCGGCGTGCATTCCGAGGGATCGAGCTCTACATTCGGCGCGGCAATCCACTCCTGCCTGTTCAGTACGAATGGTTTCGAATAGTTCACGGGGTCGTCGAGGGCGATGTCCATTAGCAAATTCCGGCCGTCGGGAGCGCGCCAATAACGCTCGGTGGTTCGACCTTGCTCGCTGACGGGTTTGTGATCGTTGAACATCGGTCCCGCGACGAAGTGCGTCGTTTCGACGATGAGCGTATCACCGACGAAGCGCCCCACCGAGTATCCCCAATCGGAAGTCTCAGTCGAGGTGGGCGCGCTCGCTTGATTCGTATATATCGTGCGGGGGTTCCACTTCGCGCTAAACCAATAGGCGATTTCGATCGTATCGGCGCCGTACGTGATCCGCATAGGCCGACCGCGCATCGCGGTGCGCGGATAGGTCTCGCGGCACCTCAGCACGGGATCGTCGATAGGTGAATACGATTTCCAGTTCGCGAGGCCCTGCTCGGTGAACGGCCAGCCGTCGAGCGAACCGAAACAAAACTGGTCAGTGCTGAAATTGCGGCGCATCCACTCGTTCGCCCCGCACGGTTGCACCTCGAGACCGGCCGGGCGATAGATTCCCGAAAAATCGGGCGCCTCGGCCGCGGGCGGCACGCACGCCGATGCCCACATCGCGTAACCGAGACACGCAAACAAGCGCTTAGAAAGCTTCACGGCGCCACCCCAACGCACGGATTCTTGCGCAGGACCCGGGCCGCGCGCAACCGCGGTATGATGGCGCGCGACGTACGTTCGCGGAGCGCGCCATGACCTTTCACCGGAAGCTCACCCACGGTGCCCTCGCCGGCGTGGCTCTCATGGCGCTCTGTCATCCGGCCATGGTTAACGCGCAGGAACAACGTCCGGACGTGCTCTTCATCGCCGTCGACGATCTCAACGACTGGGTAGGGTATCTCGGCGGCCACCCGCAGACGAAGACTCCCAACATCGACCGGCTCGCGGCGCGCGGCATGGCGTTCACGAACGCGCATTCGCCATCGGCACTGTGCAATCCATCGCGCACGGCGTTGTTGACGGGACTGCGACCGTCGACCTCGGGAATCTACGGCAATACGCCGGACTGGCGCACGGTCCCGATCTTCGCGCACATCGCGACGTTGCCGCGCTATTTCCGTGACAACGGCTATTGGACACTCGGGGCAGGAAAGATCTTTCACGCACACACGTTCGGCGCGACGGGCTATGCAGGTTACAACGACAAATCGGCGTGGGATGCGTTCTATCCTTCGCTCGACCGCCAGCTGCCGGATGAGATCGGCCCGCCGACGCGGCCTGCGAGCAAGAGTCCGTTTGCGGGGCTCGACTGGTCGCCGGTCGTCGCCGACGATCGGGCGCTCGGCGACGGTCAAACTGTCGCCTGGATCGAGCGGCAACTCGCCGCGGAGACGGGGTCGCCGCGCTTCGTCGCGGCGGGCATCTATCGACCGCACGAGCCGTGGTACGTTTCGCCGCGATACTTCGCGATGCATCCGCTGGCATCGATCGAGCTGCCGGTCGTGCGCGAAAACGATCTCGACGATGTTCCGGCGGCCGCGCCCGACGAGTTTTCCGCCTCGCGGATCCACGCGTGGATGTTGACCGAAGACAAGTGGCGCGAGGGCGTGCAAGCTTATCTTGCGAGCGTAAGCTTCGCCGACGCGATGGTCGGGCGGCTCCTCGATGCGCTCGACGCGAGCGGCCGCGCCGACCGCACGATCATCGTGCTTTGGGGCGATCACGGCTTTCACTTGGGCGAGAAGGGTCGTTGGCGCAAGAGCACGCTCTGGGAAGAATCGACGCACGTGCCGTTCATCGTCGTCGCGCCTGGCGTCACTACTCCGGGCGCGCGTTCCGCGCACGCCGTATCCCTCATGGACATCTATCCGACGCTCGCGGAGCTCGCGGGGCTCGACATTCCTGCCCACGTCGAGGGACGAAGCCTCGTTCCGCTGCTTACGGACCCAAGCCGCGAATGGGACTTCCCCGTGGTGACGACCTACGGCTACGGCAATCATGCCGTGCGCACCGATCGCTATCGTTATATTCGTTACGCGGACGGCTCCGAGGAGCTCTACGACCACGCGTCCGATCCGAACGAATGGACGAATCTCGCGCGCGGCGCCGACTACGACGTGCTCAAAGCGGAGCTCCGCCGCGCTCTTCCCGCGCACGACGCCGCCGACCTCGCGCCTCCACCTCCGCCATCGGGGCCGGGGCCGAGCGCCGTGCCCGCCGAATAGTATGCGCAGGGTCTATTCAATTGCCGCGCTTCTCTTGCTGCCGCTCGCAGCGAGCGCCCACCACAGCTTCCTCAGTCGGTTCGACCGCCAATCGCTCATGGAGCTCGAAGGCGACGTGACCGCGCTCCTGTGGCGGAACCCGCACACGTACATGACGTTGCGCGTCGCCGACGCCGACGGCGGCAGCACCGATTGGGAGGTCGAAACGAGCTCGTTATCGGTGCTCCGGCGCCAGGGCGTCGTCGATACGTTCGCAGTCGGCGATCACGTGCGGATCGCGGGGTTTCCCCCGGTCGCGGCGAAAAAGGAGATCTACGTTCGCCACGTGCTGCTCGCCGACGGCCGCGAGCTTCTCATGGATACGGGGCTGAAACCGCGCTGGAGCGAACGGACGGTCGGTGGCGCCGACTCGGTGCTCGCGGTCCGTGTGGGCGATCCTTCGCATCCTGAGCTCGGCATCTTTCGCGTCTGGAGCTTCGTGCGCAACGGCCCGCGGCTTTTTCGCGAGGTCGTCGATCCGACGTTCGACGTTCAGTCGTACCCGATGACCGATGCCGCACGCGCGGCGCTTGCGAAATTCGATTTCGCGACGCAGAGCCCGACCGCCAACTGCGCACCGAAAGGCATGCCGACGATCATGGAGCAGCCGTATCCGATCGAGCTCGTGCAGCTCGATAACGGCGATATCTTGCTGCGTATCGAAGAGTACGATCTCGAGCGCACGGTCTTCATGAATGGCCGCGTCGCGCGCGAGCTGACCGAGCCGACCCCACTGGGCTTCTCGACCGGTGCTTGGGACGGCCGCACGCTCGTCGTAACGACCAGGCGTATGAGCTGGCCGTATTTCAGCCAGATCGGCATACCACAAAGCCCGGCAGCCGAGATCGTCGAGCGCTTCGCGCCGACGGAGGATGGCAGCCGACTCGATTATTCGCTCACGGTCACGGACAGCGCGACGTTCACCGAGCCCGTGACGCTCTCGACTTATTGGATCTACGTTCCCGGTGTCGAGCTCTTACCCTATCAATGCGCCGAGCGTCACCAATAGATCCGTCGACGCTAGGGCCGCTCCCACTTCTGCCAACTCTCGAACAGCCAGGTAAACCCGACGCACGCTGCGATGGCGAGGCCCCACACTCCGAATGGCGGCAGAGCAATATCCGTGGCTTGCGGAACTCGTGGAACCGCAGACAATAACGCGCGCAGCGATTCCACGTAACCGCTCAGAAACTCCGCGTTGTAACTCAGAACGGCGCCGGCGCCGACGAAAATGAGGAGCACGACGAGCCCGCGCTCGAGCCAGGTCTCGACGAAGTCGGTCGTGCCTGATTCGGCCTCGATCCGCGCGGCCGTGAGCGCCGCGAAATCGGTCGGAATCGGGTCGAGCGGTGGTTGCTTGAGCGCGCGGACGACGAGCCGGTAAATCCCGACGTGGGGGCTCGAGCGCGCAGCCGTTCGATCGCCCTGGCGCGCGCCGGCACGCTCCTCGCGCACCGCGCGTTCCTGTGCATCCCACTCGCGCTTCGCGTGTTCCGTTTCGTTATCGTGCGACTTCATGTCGTTGCTCCGATCAGCGCTTCGAGCCGCCCACGCAGCCTCGTACGGCAGCGGAACAGGTGGCTCTTTACGGTGCCTTCCGCAAGTCCCGTGATCGCGGCGATCTCGAGGATCGGCACCTCATCCAAGTGATACAACGTCAAAACCATGCGTTGCAAGGGCGGCAAAGCCTCGATCTCGGCGTGCAACGCCGCAGCAAGCTCGGCATCGGCGCTCGCCGCCTCCAAGTCGAAGGCGTCGGGGACCTGCTCGAGCACGTCCGTGCCATCGTTTCCCGTGGATTCGACGATGGGAATCCGCTTGCGCTCGAGGAAGCGCCGTGCGACCGAATACGCGACCTGGCCGATCCATGACTTGAGGGCGCTCTCAAAGCGGTATTGGTGGAGGTACTGATGGACGCGAAGGAACGTCTCCTGGCAGAGGTCGCGGGTATCGTCGGGATGACGGACCATACGGTCGATAATGTGCCAACAGAGCCCTTGGTAGTCGCGGACGAGAGTCTCGAACGCACCCGGGACGCGCCCGAGCACGGCTTCGACCAGAGCGCGGTCGTGATCGAGGCTGGGTGGCTCGGTCGGACCCATCCTGGCATCGATACACCGAGCGCCCGAAAGGTTGCAACTGCCGGTGGGGCAGCTTTGCAACCGGGCGGGCCGCACCCGTATCTCCTTTGACAAGCCCGGACCCTAAACCCGGAAAACTGTTAGCGTGAACACGATGAATAACCTAGAGTTCCTAATTCCGATCATTTTTTTCGTCTGCATTGCCTATATCATCAAGGCCATCCTCGAATCGAGAACGCGCGCCAAGCTCATCGCTGCGAACAGCTCGGAAGAGCTGATCCGGTCGCTGCTCGTCAGCGAGGAACAACAGCGCCGGCAGACTTCGCTGCGCTGGGGAATCGTGTTGTCGTGCCTCGCGGGCGGCTTCGCCCTCATCCAAACGTTCGGCTACAACGACGTCACCCCCGGCGCGATAGCCGTGTTGCTCGGCGCCACGGGGGTCGGCAACCTCGCGTTCTACGCGATCGCTCGCAACCTGCCCAAGTAACCATCCATGAACTGGGTAATCCTCGTCGGTCTCGCGCTCTTCTTCGCCGCGACCGCGATGCGCAACGGCACTAGCTGGAATTTCGACCAAAACGGCTACGTGGTCGGGATCGACAGCGCCGGCTCGCCGCTCGTGGTCAGGGCCGAAGGCGATATCGACCTCGCGCCGGATGCAAGCGGTGTGATCGCGGTCGGCGACGGCGACTACCTCGATGTCAGGGAGACGCGTGCCGCCAAAGAGCGGCGCGCCCGATTTGCCGGCGTCGACGGTGAAATCGAGAAACAATTCTGGGTCAACGGCAGCGAGCAGCCCTGGGGCGCCGACGCGGATGCCTTCGTCGCAGAGTTCATGCCCATTCTGCTGCGTGAGACCACGATCAGTGTCGAAGAGCGCGTAGCGTGGCTCTTGGCGAATCGCGGCCAAACGGGGCTGCTCGATGAGATCGACTTGATCCGCTCGGATTTCGCGCAGCGCGTCTATACGATCGAATATTCCGAGTCGGGCGCAATCGCAGCGCCGGACTTCAAGCGGCTCATGCAAAGCGCCGAGAACAACATGGGCTCGGACTTCGATCTGCGCACGGCACTGATAGCGGTTCACGGGGCCCAAAATCCGACGGGTGAGAACCTCGTTGCCCTCATCGGGGCCGCCAAGAGCATCGGCTCGGACTTCGACGCGCGCGTGCTGCTCAGTGCAATCGGTTCCGGCGTGCTCGACACGCCCGAAGCCGGTACCGCCTATCTCGACGTGGCCGCGACGATCGGCTCCGACTTCGATATCCGTCATGCGCTCGCGCCGCTCGTGACCAATGACAGCGTCCCGGACGAGCTCGTCGCACGCGCGCTCGACCTTGCGGGCGTGGAGATCGGCTCCGACTTCGACCTTCGCGTCCTCCTCAGCCTTGCCGCGGCGCGCGTCGGCCCATCCGATCCGCTTGCGACCGCGTACGTGAACGCCGTGCAGTCCATAGGCAGCGATTTCGACCACAAGGAAGCGCTCGTCGCGCTCGCGGACAACGCCGAGCTCACGCCCATGGGTTGGCAGGCGTTGCTTCGGTCCGCGCAAAACATCGGCGGCGACTTCGAATGCTCGACGTTGCTCATGGCCGTCGCAGCGAAACTACCCGACGACGCTGCGATCATCGACGCGTACGAAGCGGCGCTCGCGACGATCGGCGGCGAATTCGAGCGCCGGCGCGCTGAAGGCGCGTTCGCGGCTCTGCGCAAATAGGTCACGAAGGCACTGAACCTTCCCGCCTCGCTTCGGGACACAAAACCGGAGCGTTGTGGTACCCCGATCTCTGGGCCAGTATGGCCGTATGACGGCATTCCGCCCGCAAATCCTGCTCATGGTTGTCGCTGCCGCTGCGCCGTCCGCGGTCGCGCAGCCCGCGCTCGAGGTCGTCTCGGGCGATACGGAGACGCAAGTCCTCGAGCAGCTGCGTGAGATAGAGACGCGAAATGGCCCCAATTCCACGGAGGCGATCGCCCCGATGACAGCCCTGGCGCTGATGTACCAGGAGAGCGGCGACTACAGCCTCGCCCTCTCGATGATCGAGCAAGCCCGCGGCATCGTCAGCGTCAACTACGGCCTCTACTCTCTCGAGGAGGTTCCTTTGCTCCGCATGGCGATCTCGAGTGAAGAGGCCCGAGGCAACGCGGCGAGAGCCTGGGATCTCGAGCAAGAGTTGCTCAACCTGGTCGCTCGCTATCCCGACGATCTGCGGACGTACCCGGTCTATCGAGAGGTCGCCGGCAAGCGGGCGGATATTCTCGAGGATTACCGCGGTGGCGGATTTCCCCCGCAGATCATTCTCGGCTGCTACTACGGCGCGGAAAGCTGTCGCGCGGGAAGCCGCGGTGTGGTGATCTGGCGGTTGCGCGGCGAAATCGGCCATTACTACCGGTCAGCCCTGTCCACGCTCCTTCAGAATGATCCCTCGAGCGACGAGCTGCGCTCGTTTCTGACCGAGGTGCTGCCGGTGGTTCATCGCCACAACGTATACCTAGACGTTGCCGGGGCCTTCCGCCGCTTGCTCGAGCAAGAAACGAAGAATCCGGTGTCGCCGCGTGAGCGCGCAGACACGCTCATCCAAATCGCCGACTGGAACGTGACGGGGCTGCATCGGCTTCGTTCGAGACCTCTCGCGGAGCGAGCCACTAGCGTCCAAACCAATGATGAGTTACCGCTCGAGCAGTACGAGCAGGCGTACGCAGAGCTGAAAAAAGCCGGCGTTGATCAAACCTCCATCGACGCGATCTTCATGCCGTCGACGCCGGTCGTTCTTCCAACGTTCTATCCGAACCCATTGGTCACAGAAGCGTCTGGATCGACCGGGTATATCGATGTCGCCTTCGATGTCACGCGGCATGGATACGCCGAAAATATCGCGGTCCTCGGCGCGACGAAGAGTGTGCTGCGGCGTATCGAGAACGAGCTCGTCAGCCTGATCGAGGAGAGCCCCTTCCGCCCCCGAACGACCGATGGCGAGTTCGCCGAAAGGTCCCGTGTCGAAGTGCGCTACTACGTGAGAAGCGCCGCCCCGTAGCCGCAGGCGCAGCATTCCTGGGCGCCATGCGTTACGCTAGGGCTTTTCGGGGGACTACGAATGAACAACAACATCTTCGGCGCGAGTCCGCGCGCTTTCGCTTGCGTTCTCGCTCTTCTGACGTTGGCTGCATGCTCGAGCCCCGAGCCCGATCAGGCGGCCGCCGGCGCCGCATCGGCGATCGCTGGCACGGTCTTCACGGGCGCGCGGATCATCGTCGGCGACGGCTCCGTGATCGAGAACGGCGCGTTCGTCGTCGCGGACGGGAAGTTCGCGACCGTCGGCGCGACCGGCAGCGTCACCGTTCCCGCGGGCACGCCGACCGTCGATCTCGCCGGCAAGACCGTCATGCCGACGATGCTCGACACGCACACGCACTTGAGCACCGAGCGTGAGCCGCTGATTGCGGATCTCAAGACCCGCGCGCGATTCGGCGTGAGCGCGGCGCTGAGCCTCGGTATGGATGCGACCGAAGCGCCGTTTCAAGTTCGGAGTGAAAGTATCCCCGGTGCAGCGCGCTACCTCACGGCCGGGCGTGGTATCACTGCACCCGAGCCCGGCCGCACCGAAGCGCCGCATTGGGTCACGACAGAAGAAGAAGCGCGCGCCGCGGTCCGCGAAGAAGCCGCGCGCAAGGTCGATATCGTCAAAATCTGGGTCGACGACCGCAACGGCATGTACGAGAAGCTCTCGCCGGAGCTCTACACCGCCATCATCGATGAGGCGCACAAGAACGGCCTGCGCGTAACCGCGCACCTCTTCTACCTCGAGGACGCGAAGGCGCTGCTCCGCGCCGGCGTCGACGCATTCGCGCATGGGATTCGCGATACCGACATCGACGATGAGGTCCTCGCGCTCTTTCGCGAGCGTCCCAACTTCATCGTCGTGCCGAACCTGCCGAATCGCGGCGTCGCGACGGACTTGAGCTGGCTCCGCGGCCAGATTCCGGACGATCAATTCGAGGCCGCGCAGGCCGCCCTCGCCACCGACAATCCCGATCAGCAAGCGGCTTACGGAATCCAGGCGCGCAATCTTGCGCGCCTCTCCGCCGCGGGCGTCAAAATCGCGCTCGGCACCGACGGCAACGTGCCGTGGGGCCCGCACCTCGAATTGGCGGACATGGTCACCGCGGGCATGACCCCCGCGGCGGTCATCGTCGCAGCAACGGGGACCGCCGCCGAGCTGCTTCAGCTCGCCGACGCAGGCACGATCGCGGCGGGAAAAAGCGCCGACTTCATCGTGCTCGATGCAAACCC
>DATBLZ010000057.1:0-21628 GCA_036555065.1 Gammaproteobacteria bacterium | reverse complement strand
GTGAGGAGGCCGTCGGCGAGCTTCGGCTCGAACCACGTGGATTTCGGCGGCATCAAGAGGCCCGCGTCCGCGACCGCGATGAGCTCGTCCATGCTCGGCGGATAGAGCGCGAAAGCGGCCGCGGCTTTCCCTGAGTCGACGCGCGCGGCGAGCGCCTCGAGGCCGCGGATGCCGCCGACGAAATCGATCCTGCGATCCGTGCGCGGATCGCGAATCCCGAGCATGGGCTCGATGATCTCGCCATGGAGCAGGCTCACGTCGAGCCGGGCCACGGGGTCGCCTTTCGGCGCTTTGGTGCGCGCGCGCAGGCGATACCAGTTGCCGCCGACGTAGAGCCCGAAAGTCCGCGGTACCTCGGGCCGGACTACGCCTTGGGCGCGCGTGACCTGGAACGTGCGCGCGAGGCGTTCGAGCAACTGCGCGGCGCTCATGCCGTTGAGATCGGCGACGACGCGGTTGTAGTCGAGAATCTCGAGCGCCGCGCTCGGGAACGCAACGCACAGGAAGTACTCGTAGCTCGCGGCCTCGTCGGCCGCCTGCGACTTCGCGCGCCGCGCCGCGGCGACGCGCGCGGCGGCCGCCGAGCGGTGATGGCCGTCGGCGATGTAGAGCGCCGTGAGCGAGCACAGCTCGCGCGAGAGCGCAACGATGCTTTCCTGTTCGGCGATGCGCCACACCGCGTGGACGACGGCATGCGGTCCCTCGGCCTCGAGCAGCGGCGCCGCGCGCGTCGCTTCGCGCAGCACCTCGTCGATGGCGGCGGTGCTTCGAAACGCGCAGAGCACAGGTCCCGTCTGCGCGTTCAGGGCCTCCATGTTGCGCACGCGGTCGGTCTCTTTGTCCGGGCGCGTGAGCTCATGCTTGCGGACGCGGTTCTCCTCGTAGGCGCGCACCGACGCGACGCCCGCGATGCCCGTTTGCACGTGCGCACCGCTCGTCATGCGATACGCATAGAAGCACGCCTGCGCCTCGCGCTCGAGGACGCGGTTTCGCACGAGCGCCGCGAGATTGTCGGCGCCGCGCGCATAGACGCGCTCCTCGAAAGGGCTCGCGCCCGGCTCGAAGTCGATCTCGGGACGCGAGACGTGCAGGAAACTGTGCGGCCGGCCGGCGACGAGCGCCCGCGCTTCGGCGGCATCGACGACGTCGTACGGCGGCGCGATCACCGCGGCCGCGGTGTCGGGACGCGGGCGCAGCGCCGCGAACGGCCGAACGAGAGGGTTCATGCCGCGACGGCCCAGAGATCGTAATCGTCGGCGCGCTCCACACGGGCCGTGACGATGGCGCCCGGCGCGAGGCGCGGGTGCGGCGGCAAGAAGACGTTGCCGTCGATCTCGGGCGCATCGCCCATCGAGCGCGCGACGACGCGGTCGGGGCCCACGGTATCGACGATGACGTCGAGGGTGCGCCCGACCTTGCGCGCGAGGTGGCGCGCGCTGATCGCTTGCTGCGCTTCCATGAAGCGGTGCCAGCGTTCCTCGATGAGCTCCGGCGCGACGGAACCGGGCAGCGCATTCGACGCAGCGCCCGTGACGGGCTCGTAGCGGAAGCACCCGGCGCGGTCGATCTCGGCCTCGTCGAGCCACTCGAGCAGATACTCGAAATCGGCCTCGGTCTCGCCGGGAAAGCCGACGATGAACGAGGAGCGGACCGTGAGATCGGGGACGCGCTTGCGCCATGCACGCAGCCGCTCGAGCGTCGCGACGTCCGCGGCCGGGCGCCGCATCGCCTTCAGCACCGCCGGGCTCGCGTGCTGGAACGGCACGTCGAGGTACGGCAGGAGCTTGCCTTCGGCCATGAGCGGTAGGAGCTCATCGACGTGCGGATACGGGTAGACGTAGTGGAGCCGCACCCAAACCTCGAGCTCCGCGAGCGCAGTGCAGAGCTCGGTGAGCCGCGCTTTGACTTCGCGGCCGCGCCAGCGCGAGCTCGCATAGCGCAGGTCGGCTCCGTACGCGCTCGTATCCTGCGAGATGATCAAGAGCTCGCGCACGCCGGCCTGAGCCAGCGCCGCCGCCTCGCCGAGCACGGCATCGACGGGCCGGCTCGCGAGCTTGCCGCGGAGCTTCGGGATGATGCAGAAGCTGCAGCGATGGTTGCAGCCCTCGGCGATCTTCAAGTACGCATAGTGGCGCGGGGTAAGACGAATGCCCTGCGGCGGAATCAGGTCGAGAAACGGATCGTGCGGCGGCGGCACGGCCTCGTGCACGGCCGCCATGACGGCCTCGTACTGATGCGGCCCCGTCACGGCGAGCACGCTCGGGTGCGCTGCGCGGATCACATGCGGCTCGGCGCCGAGGCAGCCGGTCACGATGACGCGCCCGTTCGCGGCGAGCGCTTCGCCGATCGCCTCGAGCGACTCCGCGCGCGCGCTTTCCAGGAACCCGCAGGTGTTGACGACGACAACGTCGGCGCCCGCGTAGTCGGCTGCCGTCTCGTAGCCTTCGGCGCGCAAACGGCTCAGGATGCGCTCCGAGTCCACGAGGGCCTTGGGACACCCGAGGCTAACGAATCCGATCTTGGCCGGCATGGCGCGCACTTTACCGTGCGCGCCACGGGCTCCACAATTCGGGTATGCAGAAGGCTTTGACGCGCACGGAGCTCGGCGACCTCGTCGGCAAGCCGCTCGGCGTATCGGAGTGGCTCCGCATCGACCAAGCGCGAATCGATGCGTTCGCCGAGGTCACCGAGGATCGCCAGTTCATTCATGTCGACCCGAAGCGCGCGGCCGCAACGCCGTTCGGCGGGACGATCGCGCACGGGTTGCTGACGCTGTCGATGATCGTGCGGCTGTGCTGGGAGTTCGTGCCGAAAGTGCAGGGCGCGGAGCTCGTGCTCAACTACGGCTTCGACAAGGTGCGGTTCGTGACGCCGGTGAAGGTCGATTCGCGGATCCGCGCGCACGGCCGCCTTGCCGCCGTCAACGAGCGCAAGCGCGGGCAAGTGCTCATCAATATGAGCGTCGAGATCGAGGTCGAGGGGAGCAACAAGCCCGCGCTCATCGCCGAGTGGCTGAGCCTACACGTAGTCGCCCGGTAGTGTCGGACGGTCAGCTCGGAGGCGCGCATAGACGGGGCCGACGGCGAGTTCCGCGGCGACCGCTGAGACGAGCCGCGAACAGTGACGTCTGTCAATGAGCTTTCTTGTGGGCGCCGCGGATGTCTGAGCCGGCCGCGCCCCGTCTATGCGCGCCTTCGAGCGATCGATGGGACACGAAGCCGGGCGACGCTACTCGCTGTGGCACTCGTAGATGACGGGGATATTGTTCTCGGCGGCGTAGCTCTTCGCGATGAACAGGGCGTCCTCGCGGCTCATGACCTCGCCGTCGACGATCGTCTCGCACTTCCAGCCGAGCGCGCTGCGCGCTCCGGCAGTCCCACCCGTCGCGGCCTTTGCGCTGTAGCAGAGGTGCTCGAGGGTCACGCGGCGGCCGTTCCCGCCGCGCTCGGCCGGAAAAGTATGCAGCCTAAGGAAGTTCGATTCGGTGTAAGTTTCCGTAGGCCGGACGCTGGGCTTGACTCGGACCATGGCGACCTTTGGCGGTGCAAGCTCTGTGCCACGGGACGCGTTTGAGCTTCGTGGGTCAGTGCCTGCCCGGTTATGTCAACGCGGGGTGACGCGGGACGTCCAAAACGGCTGAAAGACGGTACCGGAATCCCGTCGCAAAGCTCGTGATAGCGCTCACAGCGCTGCATGCGGCCGCTCTGCTCAAATACGTGCTCTTGTGACCGGGGTGAGCACGAGGCCGGCGACGACTGTGGATCCAACCGAGACGGAAGCAATCGAGCCGCAGCCAGAGCAGCAGTCGCCACGGCTGCGCTTCATCGAGCAGGTTCTCTCCCAGGCCAAGACCGGGCGCCTCACGGCGCTCTTGCTCGGCCAGCTCGATGCCTTCAATCGCATCAGCGCGACGTTCGGCCAGCAACAGTCGGACACGTTCTGCACCGAGTACTCCCAATCGCTGCGCATGGTGCTGCCGCCGAACACGCCCGTGATTCGCCTTTCGGAGCGGCGCTTTGCGATTCTGCTGGCGCTCGATTCGATGACGGCCGTCATCGACGTCGCCCAGCGGCTCGGCGAGAAGCAGCCCCCGCAGCTCCACATCGGGGACGACACGTTCCTCGTCGACGTCACGCTCGGGATCGCCGTCCATCCGACGCATGCCGACAACGCCGAGACACTCTTCAGACGCGCCGAGCTCGCGCTCAACGATGCGCGGCAGTCGGAGCTCACGTTCGAGATCTACCGCCCCGACTCCACGCAGCAGCAGGCGGCACTTTGGAAATTCGCGAGCGATCTCGACAAGGCGGTGCAAGCGAACGAGTTCGAAGTGTTCATGCAGCCGCAGATCAACATCGAAACCGGCCAGGTCGCGGGCGCTGAAGCGTTGGTCCGCTGGCGGCAAGAGTCGGGCAGGCTCGTCTCGCCCACCGATTTCATTCCGATTGCCGAACGCTCCGGCAGCGTCGTGCCGATCACGTGGTTCGTGTTCGAGCAGGTCGCGAGCCGGGCCGCGACTTGGAACGGATTGCCGAAAGGCTTCACGCTCTCGGTCAACGTCTCGGCGCGCGTCCTCGATCACCCCGAGTTCCGCAATCACCTCGCGACGCTCAAGGCCGCTCTCGAGGCGCGCCACATCCAGCTCACGCTCGAGCTCTCCGAGGAAAGCCTCGTCGAGGATCGCAGCGAAGGCTCGAGCAAGCTCGACAAGATTCGTAAGCTCGGGATCGGGCTCGCAATCGACGACTTCGGCAAAGGCTACTCGTCGCTGACCTACCTCAAGGAAATCCCCGCGACGGAGATCAAGATCGACAAGCAGTTCATCGGCTCCGTCGCGAGCGATTCAAAAGACCTACATATCGTCAAAGCCACGATCGACCTCGCGCATGCCTTCGGAATGCGCGTCGTCGCCGAAGGCGTCGACAACGACGAGAGCTTGCGCGTGCTCAGCGAGCTCGGCTGCGAGCTCGCGCAGGGCTTCTACATCGCGCGCCCGATGCGCGCGGAGTTTCTCGTCGATTGGGTTCGCAAGTACGGCGGCGGCACGACCGACAAGCTCCTGCAACCGTCGATCGGCAATCTGCGGCTCGTCAACGACTAAGAAATCGCGGCTAAAGCCGCCCCCACCTCGACAAGGGCGCTCCGGCTCAGACATCCGCGGCGCCCACAAAGAAGATCATTGGCATGCGTTGGTATACGCGACTTGTCAGCGTACGCCGCGGAACTCGCCGGAGGCCCCTGTCGAGGTGGGAGCGGCTTTAGCTCCGATTCCTTAGAATAGGGCGCATGAGCTTTGCGCTCGATGTCTTCTATGTTCTGGCGATGGTGCTTGCGTCGCCGTGGCTTCTGTACCGGCTGACGGCGACGCGCGGTTGGGGGCTTGCGCCCCGCCGGTTCGGAGTGGGCCTCAAGACCCAGGACCGCGAGTGCATCTGGCTCCATGGCTCCTCGGTCGGCGAGGTGTCGTTGTTGCGGCCGCTCGTCGCGCTGCTCGAGCGTGAGGCCGATCTCGACCTCGTGATCTCGAGCTATACGCCGACCGGTGTTGCCGCGGCTCGCGCCGCCTATCCGCGGCATCGAGTCATCGTCTTTCCGATCGATTTATCGTTCGTCGTGCGCAGATTTCTGAAACGGCTCAGGCCGCGGCTCGTGATCATCGTGGAGTCGGAGCTCTGGCCGAATCTTCTGCTCGTGGCGCGCCGGCGCGGCATCCCAACGGCCGTCGTCAACGGCAAGATGTCCGAGAAATCGTTCGCGATCCATTCGCGGACGGGAATCGTGGCCCAGGCGCTCCGCGGCGTCGATCTCCTCGCCGTGCAGAGTGAAGAGCACGCGCGTCGTTTTCGCGCGCTCGGCGTTCCCGAGGCAGCCGTGCGCGTGACCGGAAACATGAAATACGATCTCGCGACGCCGCGCGACGAGGCCGACGTCCGCGCGAAGCTCCGTGCCGAGCTCGGCTACGCGCGCGACGAGATCGTCGTGATCGGGGGCAGCCTGCACCGCGGCGAGGACGCGGTGCTCCTCGAAGCATGGGGCGCGCTCGGGCGTGGCGGGGTCCGGAGCAAGCTCGCGATCGTCCCGCGCTACCCGGCCGACGCCGAAGAGACGGCACAAAACGTGCGCGCCGCCGGCTTCGAGCCCGTGCAGAAGTCCGCGCTCGAGCGCGGCGCGGCAGCGCTTGGGCCCGGCAGCGTCCTCATCGTCGATACGATCGGCCAGCTCACACGGCTCTACTCGGCAGCGGACATTGCGTTCGTCGGCGGCAGCTTGTTCTACCGCGGCGCCAACAAGGGCGGGCACAATCTCATGGAGCCCGCGATTCGGGGGTTGGCCGTGCTCTTCGGTCCGTACAACTTCAGCTTCAAAGAGACCGTCGAAGCGCTGCTCGAGGCCGAAGGCGGTGTGCTCGTTCGCGACGCGCAGGAGCTCCGCGCGGCGCTCGCACCGCTGCTCACCGATGCCCCCGCCCGCGCGCGCATGGGTCGCGCAGCCAAGGACGTCGTGTTGCGGGGTCAAGGCGCAACCGCGCGCAATCATGCGCTCGTCGAATCGCTGCTCGCGCGCGGAGGCGCGCGCTTGCAGGCACAAGCCCGAGACCGCACAATGCCGCAACCAGCCGGGAACCCGCGTCCATGAGCCAAAAACACGTATTCATCGGCGACATCGATTGCGGCTCCGATCAGATGTTTCTGATCGCGGGGCCGTGCGTCATCGAAGCCGAGCCGCTCATGATGCGCACGGCCGAGCGGCTCAAGCAGATCTCGGCGAGCCTGGACCTGCCGCTGATCTTCAAGTCGTCGTTCTCGAAGGACAATCGCAGCTCGCTCGATTACTACCAGGGACCGGGGCTCGAGGCCGGGTTGCGCCTGCTCGAGAAGATCAAGACGGAGTTCGAGCTGCCGATCCTCACGGACATTCACTATCCCTATCAGGCCGCGCCGGCCGCCGAGGTCTGCGACGTCATCCAGATTCCGGCTTACCTCTGCATGCAGTCCGAGCTCGTCGTCGCGGCCGCGAAAACGGGCGCCGTCGTCAATATCAAGCACGGGCAGTTCCTGGCTCCGGAAAACATGGCGAAGCCCGTCAAGAAGATCGAAGACTCGGGCAACGACCGTATCATCGTCACGGAGCGCGGCTACACGTTCGGCTACAACGACCTCGTCGTCGATCCGCGCAGCTTCTATCTGCTAAATCAGATCGGCTACCCCGTCGTGTTCGACGCCGGGCACTCGATCCGCAAGTACGGAATCCCGAGCAAGGATCCGCGCGGCAGCGCGCGCCAGTTTTTGACGACGCTCGCGCGTTCTGCGGTCGCAGCCGGCGTCGACGGCTTCTTCATCGAATCGCACCCGAATCCGCCCGAAGCGCTCTGCGATGCGGCGAGCCAATACGCGCTCGACGACCTCGAGAACTTCATGAAGCCGCTGATCGACATCCACAATTTGGTTCGCTCACAGGTCGTGCACTAGGGAATCGGCATGGAACTCTATCTCGACTCCGTAGATTTCAAAGAGATCGAAGCCGCACTCGACTTCGGTTTCGTCAAGGGCCTGACGACGACGCCGACGTTCATGCACAAACACGGCATCACCGACATCGACGGCGCCATCGTCAAGCTGTCGAAAATGGTCCCGGAGCTCCAAGTCGAAGCGCTCGGCGAAACGCCCGACAAGATCGTCGCGGAGGCAGAGCGCATCCTCGCGCTCGGTCTCGCCAAGCCGCCCGTGTTCAAGGTGCCGATCTCGAACGACGGCGTGAAGGCGTGCAATCGTCTGCGCGCGCGCGGTTATCGAGTCAACGTGCACCTCATCTATACGCTCAACCAGGCCTACATGGCCATGGAAGCCGGCGCCTCATTCATTTGTCCGCTCGCGGGCCGCATGCAGGACCAAGGCCACGACGCGATCCAGCTCTTCGAGCAGTGCGTCGACGTCATCGACCGCTACGGCTACCAGAGCAAGGTCATGTTCTCGTCGGTGCGCCACGCCGAGCACGTGCGCCAAGCGATGCTCACGGGCGTGCACGTCTGCACGATGCCGTACTCCGTCATGAAGAACCTCTGCGAAAACACGCTGACGGCGCTCGGCACCGCGCAGTTCAAGGAGCACACCGCGCTCATGACGATGCGCGTTGACGATCTGATCCGCCCCGAGAATCCCGTCTGCAGGGGCTCCGAGACGCTGAGCGCCGCGATGGTCAAGATGACGGAGTCGCGGCTCGGTGCCGTCACGCTCGTCAACGAAAAAGGCGCGGTTGCGGGCATCTTTACGGACGGGGATCTCAGACGACGCCTTCAGGCCGACGGCCGCAACATCCTCGACAAGACACTTGCACAGATCGGCTTCTCCAAGACGCCGGTCACGATCGCCCGGGATCGCCCGCTCGATGAGGCCGTCAAGCTCTTCAAGAAGCATCAAGTCGACAGCATCGTCGTGGTGGACGGCGAGAAGCCGGTCGGCGCGCTCGATATCCAGGACCTGGTCAAGCTCGGGCTTCTGGGTCAAGAGTTCCTGTAGTCCGGCCGTCAATCGCATGGGCTGCCACGAGGACAGGGGCCGACGGCGAGTTCCTCGCGTGTTGGCATCGGGGCCGGGCACGCAAGGTGGGGCGCTCCGGCTCAGACATCCTCGCGCGCCGACGAAGAAAACATTCTGCAGCCTCGAGATCCGTAGCAATCGGCGCGCGAGGAACTCGCCGTCGGCCCCATCCTCGCGTGCCCGGCCCCGATGCCGGCCCGCGAGGATGTTTGAGCCGGAGCGCCCCGTCCTCGCGGCAGCCCATGCGCCTGACGGGCGGGCTAGTCTCGGCGCGGAGAACCGGGCATGACGCTGTCGGGTGTGGCCGCGTATCTCTTCATGCCGTACGTGATCGGCGCGCTCGTGTGGCGCGCGCTGCGCTATCCGCCGTACTGGTCGCGTTGGGCGGAGCGCTTCGGTTTCGTCGCGGCGCCCCAGGGACAACGCGTGATCTGGGTGCACGCCGTCTCCGTCGGCGAGGTGCGCTCGTCGGCCGCTTTGATTGACGCACTCGCGGCGCAGTTCCCTCACCACCGCATGCTCGTGACGACGATGACGCCGACCGGCGCCGACCAAGTGCGCGATCTCTTCGGCGATGTAGTCACGCACGCCTATGCGCCCTACGATTTCCCCGATGCCGTGGGCCGGTTTCTCGATCGTGTTCGGCCGGAGCTCGCCGTGATCGCGGAAACGGAGTTTTGGCCCAATCTCTTCGCGGCGTGCCGGCGGCGCGGCATCGCGTTGCAGCTCGTCAACGTCCGGTTGTCGCAGGCATCGTTCAGAGGTTACTCGTGGTTTCCGCGGTCGACGCGGCGCATGTTCGCCGAGACCGACTTGATCTGCGCGCAGTCCTCGCTCGATGCGCAGCGCCTACGTAACCTCGGAGTTCCGAATCGCCTCATCAGAGTGACAGGCAACCTCAAGTTCGACGTCGCGCTGCCCGCGAGCGTAGTCGCCGAGGGCCGCGCGCTGCGCCGCGACTGGGGCGACCAACGCCGCGTCTTCATCGCCGCGAGCACGCATGCCGGGGAAGAGCGTCTGGTGCTCGAAGCGTTTCGTGCCATGCGCAGGCGCTTCCCGACCGTGTTGCTCGTGCTCGTGCCGCGGCATCCCGAACGCTTCGCAGGTGTCGCGCGGCTCTGCCGCCGCGCGGGCTACCGCATCGCGTTACGCAGCACGCGCGACGCCGTGACTGCACACGTCGACGTGCTCCTCGGCGATACGATGGGCGAGCTTCACCGGCTCTACGCGGCCGCAGACGTCGCGTTCATCGGCGGCAGCTTCGTGCGCCACGGGGGCCAGAATCCGCTCGAGGCGTGCGCGGTCAGCGTTCCCGTAATCTTCGGACCGCACATGTTTCACTTCGAAGAGATCAGCGCGCTCGCGTTGGAGCGCGGGGCGGCGCGCCAGGTCCAGTCGGTTCCGGAGCTCGTCGAAGCCGTCACGCTCTATTTCGAGCAACCCGCATTGCGCGCGGCCGCAGGCGCGGCTGCGCACGGCCTCGTCGCCGAGAATCGGGGCGCGCTCGCGCGCACGCTCAAGCACATGAGCGAGGCGTCACTCAGTGCGCAGCGCATCGAGCGGCTCGAGCTGCGCGGCATGCCGCGCGGGTAGCACGCCTGCGCCGAGACCGATTAGGAGAGCGATGAGCTCGGCGAGACCGATATAGAGCGGCGAGAGCTGCGCCGGCATCGACGGCACGCCGATGACGACGAGCCCGATCACGCCGATGCCGACCAAGAGCCCGACGATGCCTCCGAATGCGGAGAGGAGGACGGCCTCGCCGAGGAACAATTGCGCGATGCGCGCCCGCGTCGCGCCGATCGCGCGCAGGAGGCCGATCTCGGCCGTGCGCTCGCGAACCGCGATCGTCATGATCGTGAAGATGCCGACTCCGCCGACGAGCAGCGAGATGCCGCCGAGGGCGCCGACGCCGATCGTGAGCACGTCGATGATCGAGCCGAGAACGTCGAGCATCTGCTGCTGCGTGACGATCGTGAAATCCTCGGCGCCGTGGCGCGCGACGAGGATGCGTGTGATGCCGGCGACGACCTCGTCGACGGGCGCGTTCTCGGCGTACAGCACGTCGATCTCCTGGAGCCCGTCGCGATCGAAGAGCTCGAGCCCTCGCGCGGTCGGTATGTACACAGTGTCATCGAGATCGAAGCCGAGCATTTGGCCCTTGGGCTCCATGATGCCGACGACTCGATAACGCTGGCCGCCAACGCGGACGAAATCGCCGAGCGCGTTCGTCACCCCGTAGAGCTCCGTGTAAACCTTGGCGCCGAGCACGGCGAGCGGACGCGCTTGCTCGAGATCATCGGGCGGGAGAAACGTGCCGCGGTGGACCGTGAACTTGAACGCGAGGTCGAACTCGGAGCCCACGGCGAAAACGTTCACCGTGCGCTCGCGGCCGCGCGCTTCGACCGACGCATTGCCGGAGACGACCGGGACGGAGTGGAGCACGTACGGGACGCGCTCGACGGCCTCGGCATCCGCAAGGCTCAGCGGGCGCACCGAGTTGATGACGCTCGGCGAGACGCCGAGCGTGTTTGCTTTGCCGGGCTGAATGCCCAACGTCGTCGTCCCGAACTGCGTGAACTGCTCGACGACGTAGCGATTGACGCCTTCACCGATCGACGTCAAGAGCACGACTGCGGCGACGCCGATGCCGATGCCGAGCGCCGTCAAAATGCTGCGCATGCGGTGCGCAGCGATCGAGCGGGTCGTGAAGCGGAAGAGGTCAATGTTCTGCATGTCTAGGAGTCGCGGCTAAAGCCGCTCCCACAATGGAATACCTATCTCTTCTGGAGCGCGAGCACGGGATCGAGCCGGGCCGCACGGCGCGCGGGCAAGATCCCGAACACGAGGCCGCTCGCGATCGCGACGCCGAGCGCGGCCGCTGACGCCCACGCCGGTGCCTGGAAATCGATGATCGGATAGAGCGTGCGCGCGACGAAAGCCGCGAACGTGCCGACGAGAAAGCCGACGACGCCACCGAGCAGCGATAAACACGCCGCCTCGGTCAGGAACAAGCCGAGGATCTGCCGGTTCTTCGCGCCGATGGCCTTGAGAAGCCCGATCTCGCCCGTGCGCTGGCTCACGGCGACGAGCATGACGTTCATGATCAAGACGCCCGCGACGACGAGGCTGATACCGGCGATGGCCGCGAGCGCCGCAGTGACCACGCCGAAAATGTCGTTGAAAGTCGCAATGATCGCGTCTTGGGTGATGACCGTGACGTCCTCCTCGCCCTGGTGACGCGCCTTGATCGTATCGATGATGTCCTGCCGCGCGTCCGCAATCCGTTCGCCGCTCGCGGCTTCGACGAAAATCCTGAACACGCCCGGCGCGTTGAACATTTGCAGCACGTTCGCGACCGGCAGCACGACGACCTCGTCGGTGTTGAACGCGCCCGTCATGCCCGCTTGCGTGAGCACGCCGAGAACGCGGCAACGTGTGTCGCCGATCCGGATCCACTCGCCGAGCGGCTCGCGCCCGCGGAAGAGCTCTTCGGCGACGACGCCGCCGAGAACGCAGACCGGCGACAGCACGTCCATGTCCGTCTCCGGCAGGAACCGGCCACGCTCGAGCGTCCAGTGCTGGACCTCGAGGAGCGATGCGGTAGTGCCGAGCACCGTGATGTCGCGCTCGCGCGAACGCCATGAGGCCGTGCCGCCGCCGACCACGAGCGGCGCGACGCGCGCGATATTGGCGCTGCGCGTGAGCGCGATGACGTCCTCGAGCGTGAGATCGCGAGCGGTTTCGCCGATCAACATTCCCTGGAGACCCGCGCCCGCGGTTTCCGAGCGGCCGGGCAGCGCGATCAAGAGGTTCGTGCCGAGCGACGCGAATTCTCCGGTCACGTAACGGCGTCCGCCCTCGGCGACGGCGGTGAGCATGACGACGGCGGCAACGCCGATCGAGATCGCGAGCAGCAGCATCGACGAGCGCAACGGGTAGCGGCGCAGCGCTTGCAGGGCCAAGCGGGTCGTGTCGACGAGTCTCATGGCTCGGCACGCCGAGCGTCGCTGAAGATCTTGCCGTCGCGCATCTTCAGATGCCGCGCGGCGCGACGCCCGACCTCCGGATCGTGCGTGACGACGACGAGCGCAATGCCGTCCCGGTTGAGCTGCTCGATGATCCTGAGCACCTCGCCGCCCGAGGACGTGTCTAGATTACCCGTCGGCTCATCGGCGAGCAGGAAGCTCGGCTGCATGACCATGGCGCGGCCGATCGCGACGCGCTGACGCTCGCCGCCCGAGAGCTGGTCGGGGCGATGAAGCATGCGCGGGCGCAAGCCCACCGAATCGAGCATGCGCTCGGCGCGCGCATGCCGCTCTTTCACGTCGGCGCCCGCGAGCACGAGTGGGAGCTCGACGTTCTCGAGCGCGTTCAGGCGCGCGACCAAGTGAAACGACTGAAAGATGAAACCGATTTTCGACTGGCGATAGCTCGCGAGCGCGTTGTCATCGAGTGCTGCGACGTCGGCGCCGGCGAGCACATAGGACCCGGCCGTCGGCCGGTCGAGCAGGCCGATGATGTTGAGCAGCGTCGATTTGCCCGAGCCCGAGGGGCCCATGATCGAGAGGTACTCGCCCGCGGCGATTGCGAGGTCGACGTGGTCGAGCGCGTGGACGGTTTGATCGCCCACGGCGTAATCGCGGCAGATTCCGCGGAGCTCAATCATGCTCAGTCCAGCCAATCACTTGCATTGTGGCTCTCCAGGGACGCCGTGAATCCATCCCTGGAGGCTCCGGCGCGCGCGTCCATGCGCGCGACGGCCCTGGAGAGCCACAAATGCAATCGATTGGCTGGATGACACGCCGAGCACGCGTCGCTGCGCGCGACGGCCCCGGAGAGCCATGATGATGATATGGAGTGATCGACGCGCGCGACGCAAGATCATTCAGCTTTGACGGTGGCGCCGTCGACGACGCCGTCGCGGTCGATCGAGCTCACGACACGGTCGCCTTCGCGCAGGCCGTCCGTGACCTCGGTGAACTCCCAGTTCGAGATCCCCGTGCCGATCATTCTTTGGGCGATGCGGTTCGTGTCCGGGTCGAAGACGAATACATAGCCCTCATCGTCGACGACCGAGGTCGGCACGCGCAGCACGCCGTCGCGCTGATCGAGGATGACCTCAACGTCCGCGCTATACCCGGGGAGCAAGCCCGCTTTGTCGGGTGCATCGATCTCGGCTTCTATTTCGACCGTGCGCGCCTGTTTCTCCTGATCGAGCACGTAGGGCGCGATGCGCCGCACGTGGCCCGGGAAATCGCGGTCCGGAAACGCATCGAGGCTGATGCGCGCGGGCATGCCTTCGCGAATGCTCGGCGCATCGACCTCGTCGATCGGCGCGCTGATGTAGAGACAGCTCGAGTCGATGAGATCGACGGTCGGCGGGGTCGGGATGCCGACGGGCGAGGGCGTCACGAACTCGCCGAGCTCGCCGTTGATCTCGGCGATCGTGCCCGCGAACGGCGCTCGCAGCTGCGTGCGCTCGATCTGTGCATTGATGACGTCGACGCGCGCCGCGGTCACGTGTGCGGCATCCTCGGCAGCCGTGCACGCGGCCGCCGTCGACTCGGCGCGGCCCGTGGCTTGATCGACCGCTTCCTCGGCCGCGAGCCCTTCATCTTGGAGCTTCATGAGCCGCTCGGCTTCGCGCTTCGCAACGCCTGCGGTCACGCAAACTTCGCGCGAGCGCGAGACGGCCGCGTGCGCGTCGCGCTCGGCGAGCATGAGCTCGGCTTTCATGTCGTCGTTCCAGAGCTCGAGCAGGAGCTGCCCTTGCTCGACGGTCGATCCGTCCGTCACGGGCAGGCTCGCGATCTTCCCGCCGAGCGCCGGCGAGAGGCCCGCGCGCCGGCACGCATCGACCGTGCCCGCGCGCGTGTTCGCGACCGTCGCCGCGACCGGGCCGCGCTCGACGGTGGCGAGCGTCACCGTGACCGGCGCGGGGCGAGTGGCCCACCAAATTAATAGAACTGCGGCCGCGACCGCGATCGCGGCGAGGATAGAGCGCTTCATGGGACGCGAACTTTAGCACGCCCGGCCGCGGCGCCGGGAACGCTCACCAGGCGCGGAACGGCCCCGTGTCGATATGCACGAAGTTCGAGCTCGGATAGTAGCCGACGCCGCCGCGCTGGAGCGTAAGCGCCGCGGCGCGCAAAGCGTCGGTCGCAAGGCCCGTCGAGCGCACGTCGATCGCGCGGCCGGACATGTGCAGGCTGCCTTCGGCGACTCCGTCGGTGATTCTGCGCAACGCCGCGTTCGTGCGCGCGGACCTGAAGCCCGAGATGACCTCGAAATGCCCGCGGCGCTCCGCGGCTTCATGCAGCAGGCTCAGCGTGTCGAGAAGGTCGACATCGATCTCGTGGACCTCACCGGTTCGAAAGTCGCGGAGAAACTGCGTGATGGCCGCGACCGCATCCGGAACGAGCACGCCGTTCTCGCGATAGGTGACCGACAGCGTTTCGGCGGTATGGATGTGATAGAAGGACAAGCCGTGCGCGTCGAGCGTTGAATCGTGCGTGCCGGGACGCGCGCCCGCGAGGGCCGTGGCGCGTGCGATCGGACAGAGGCCGGCCAAGCCCACGAGCCCGGCGAATCCGCCGACCAGCACTTTGCGCCGCTGCACCAGCATATTGGCCCCCACGCCCACTTTTTCCATTGTCGCGCCGGTGCCTTCAAACGGCGCGGCACCGGTTCTCAGTTTGCCGCGCTCTGTTTATACATAGCGCGCGCGATCGGATCAATGTCCGGCCAGAAAGCGCTCGGCGTCGAGCGCGGCCATGCAGCCCGTGCCAGCCGAGGTCACGGCCTGCCGGTAGATCGGGTCGGCGACGTCGCCGGCCGCGAACACGCCCGGGACGCTCGTCGCGGTCGCCGCGCCCGCGCGGCCGCTCTTGACGACGATGTAGCCGCCCTCCATCTCGAGCTGGCCCGCGAAGATGCCCGTGTTCGGCGTGTGGCCGATCGCGATGAAGACGCCCTGAACCGGAATGTCGCGCTTAGCCTTAGACGTGGTGCTCGCGAGCCGCAAGCCCGTCACGCCCTTCTCGTTGCCGAGCACCTCATCGAGCGTGTGGTTCCACAAGATCTCGATGTTGCCGCCTTTTGCCTTATGGAGAATCCGGTCGATCATGATCTGCTCGGCGCGAAACTCATCGCGACGGTGAACGACCGTGACCTTCGACGCAATGTTCGAGAGATAGAGCGCCTCTTCGACCGCGGTGTTGCCGCCGCCGACGACGGCCACGGGTTGATGGCGGAAGAAGAAGCCGTCGCAGGTTGCGCATGCGGAAACGCCACGGCCTTTGTACGCTTCCTCGCTCGGCAGACCCAGGTATTTCGCCGACGCGCCCGTCGCGATGATCAACGCATCGCACGTGTACGTGTCGCTGCCGCCCGTGAGCGTGAACGGACGTTTCTTGAGGTCGACGGCGGTGATCGCGTCGTAGATGAGCTCCGTGCCGAATTTCTCCGCGTGGAGCTTCATGCGCTCCATGAGCTCCGGGCCCTGCACGCCCTTGTCGTCGCCGGGCCAATTGTCGACGTCGGTCGTCGTCGTCATTTGCCCGCCGACCTCGATGCCCGTGATCAGCACGGGTTTGACGGCCGCGCGCGACGCATAGACGGCCGCCGTGT
This sequence comes from Gammaproteobacteria bacterium, assembly GCA_036555065.1. Taxonomy (GTDB): domain Bacteria; phylum Pseudomonadota; class Gammaproteobacteria; order Steroidobacterales; family Rariloculaceae; genus DATBLZ01. The sequence continues at coordinate 5,459 of DATBLZ010000057.1, read as the reverse complement.
AGCCTGCGGGTCCCGAGCCGAGAATGATCAGGCGATGGTGCAGGTTCTTTGTCATGCCGTTCTCCTTGGGGCGCGTATTCTAAGGAATCGCGGCTAAAGCCGCTCCCACAAATCTGGCATCATGCCCAATCGTCGGAGGCAACGGATGTCGGTCCTCGCGCGTCGGCTTTCAAGTGGGTTTCTCGCGGTCGTCGGCGCGCTCGTGGTCGCGGCCGCGGGCACGGCCACAGCCGTCGCAGAGCCCGCCGACGGTCTCGAAGGCGAGCCGCCGGGCGACGCGCGGCCCAAGATCGGGCTCGTGCTCTCGGGCGGCGGCGCGCGCGGCGGCGCGCACTTGGGCGTGATCAAAGCGCTTGAGGAGCTCCGCGTGCCGATCGACTACATCGCGGGCACGAGCATCGGCGCGGCCGTCGGCGGCATCTACGCCTCGGGCTTGAGCGTGCCCGAGGTCGAAGAGTTTCTCGCGAGCATCGATTGGGATGCGGCGTTCGGCAACGTGACGCCGCGGCAGTTGCGCTCGTTCCGCCGCAAGCGCGATGACGACTTGTATCTCGTGAGCCAAAAGCCCGGCCTCAACAACGGGGAAATGCAGCTGCCCGTCGGGCTCGTCCAAGGCCAGGTCATCGACATGATCATGTCGCGCGTCGTGTTCCCCGTTGCGCAAATCGAGGACTTCGACGACCTCAGAATTCCGTTCCGTGCCGTGGCCGGCGACCTCGCGACCGGCGAGGCCGTGATCCTCGAGTCCGGCGATCTCGCGCGCGCCATCCGCGCGAGCATGGCCGTGCCCGCGGCGCTGTCGCCGATGGTCATCGACGGACGGCTTCTCGTCGATGGCGGGATCGTCATGAACCTGCCCGTCGAGGTCGCGCAGCGCATGGGCGCCGACGTCGTCATTGCCGTCGATATCACCGACCGCCTCGCAAGCCGCGAGGAGATCCGCTCGGTCGTCCAAGTTACCGAGCAGCTCACGAACCTGTTGACGCGCACGGGCACGGAGCGCCAAAGCGCGCTCTTGACCGACCGCGACGTGTTGTTGCGCCCCGAGATTCCGAGCGAGCTCAACTCCGTGAGCTTCGCGCGCATCAACGAGACGATCCAATACGGGTATGCGGCCGTCATGGCGCAGCGCGAGCGATTCGCGCCTTACGCGCTCGATGAGCAGGCGTACGCAGCTTACATGGCCGAGCACCCCGATCCGCGCGCGACGAGCTTGCCGACGATCGATTTCGTGCGGCTCGACAACGACTCGCCGATCGCCGACAGCGTCATCGAAGCGCGCATGGACGATATCGAGATCGGCCAGCCGCTCGACTTCGACGCGCTCGATCGCGCGCTCAACAAGGTCTACGGCCTCGATTTCTACCAGAACGTCCGCTACGAGCTCGTCGAGGAAGAGGACATGACCGGGCTCGAGGTGTCGTTGACCGAGCGCAGCTGGGGCCCGAACTACCTGCAGCTCGGCGTCGAATACAGCTCGGCGACCGACCAGGACGCGCTCTTCGGCCTCGCCGCGAGCTATTTAAGGACCGAGATCAACGAACGCGGCGCCGAATGGCGCGCGACGTTCTTCGTCGGCGACGAGCCTGCGTTCCTCACCGATATGTATCTGCCGCTCGGGCCGAAGGCGCTCTACTTCGTCGCGCCCGAGCTCGATTTCGAGACGGAGATGCTCAACGTCTACGATGCCGATACGCTCGTTGCCGAGGTCAAGAAGCGCCAGGGTCTTTTCGAGATCGCGGGCGGGCGCGAGCTTCTGAGCTGGGGCGAGTTTCGCGTGGGGCTGCGCACCGGCGCCGGGGATACGGAGCTCCGCGTCGGCGATCCGGCGTTCGTGCCTGCCGACAGCTTCCATCGCGGCGAAATCTTCACGCGCTTCTCCGTCGATACGCTCGACAGCTTGACGTTTCCGCGCCATGGCGTGTTCACGTCCGCCGAGTGGTTGACCTCGAACACCGACTGGCTCGCGGCCGACGAGGATTTCGATCAGGTGCTCGTGCGCTCGACGTTCGCGAAGACGTGGGGCCGCCACACGCTCGTGTCGACGCTGCGTTACGACGCGACCATTTCGGGGCAAGCGCCTATCAGCAATCTCTATCGCTTCGGCGGCTTGTTCGATCTCTCGGGCCTCGGCCGCGGCCAGCTCACGGGCCAGCACGTGACTCGGCTCGGCACCGGGTACTACCGGCGCATCGGCGACCTTGCGCTATTCCCCGCGTTCGCGGGCGTCAGCGTCGAGGTCGGCAACGCGTGGCAGAGCCGCAGCGACATCTCGCTCGATGCATCCATCTGGGGCGGGTCGCTCTGGGCCGGTGTCGATACGCCGATCGGCCCGATCTACTTGGCCTACGGCGCGGCGGAAGGGGGCAAACACGCGTTTTATGTCGTATTGGGACGCGTGTTCTAACGCCGTTCGAGCATTTGTGACGGTGATTACGGCAAACGCGCTGCGTCATATCTAGGATTTAGGCCTCGCCACGCGGGCCTATTCCATGACGACACGTCGCCTGCCATCGGTTTACGTCACCGCGCTCGCCGCCGCGGGCTTCGCCGTTTCGGCGCACGCGCAGGTGCGTACGTTCGCGAACCCCGCGCACGATGGTCTGCCGCTCAGCTACTGCGTCGCCGGGGGCGAAGTGTGCGGCGCGAAGGCCGCAACCGATTGGTGCCAGACGCAGGGCTTCGATTACGCGACGGATTGGTCGGCTGCGCCCGGCGTCGACGTCACGAGCACGACCGTGCGGCTCGACGATGGGGGTATTTGCCGCGGCGCGCAGTGCGAGGCGTTCGCCACGATCACGTGCGCCGACGACGCTCAGGCGCTGCGCATGGCGACGCTCGGGCCCTGGGCGCATACGCGGGTGCTCGAGCCCGGCATGCGCGCCGTCGCAACGCCGACCGAGCCGACGGAGTATCAGGTCCTGATCCCCGGCTGCCACCAACGCGAGCCCGGCGTATTCCTCTGCGAGAGCGTCCACGAATACCAGCATTGCCGCACGCTCATGGGCGCCGCCAAGATCTTCGGTTGCCGCGCAGGGCTTGCGTTCGACGGCGGATTTGCCGAGCCGGTCGCTCCCGAGCCGGACGACTACGAGCTCGACGTCCGCTCGAATGCCGAGATGGTCGTGACTCATGGCCAGCGCGGCGAAGCCAAGGTCCGCGGCGACGCGCGCGTCAAAGTCGCGTTCGCGATGCCGGCCGTGGGCGAGGGCGCTTGGTGTCTGCAACGTGAGCGGTACGTCTACTATCCGACGGGGCCCAAGGGGGGCTTGAGCGAGATCGACGACGCCGCCGACTGCGACGCGCCGATCGAGGCCACAGTCGTGCCGAACGAGGACGACGCGCTCCAAGCCTACGACATGTGCGACGTGTTCGCTGCCTGGGGCGGGGAGATCGAGCAGCCGATCGAGCTCCTCGTTGCAGGGCTTTTCCACGTGAGCTCCGCGAGCCCGACGTTCACGAAAGACGCGGCCGCTGGGACGCGCATCATTGCGCCCTACCTGACGGTGCGCGCGCCGATGAAGGTGAGCTGCGAAGACTAGTCGTCGAGCGGCGGCAGACGAGGCCGTCGTGATCAGTCGGACGCCTTGGCCGGTGTATCATGACCGCCTGTCGATTCCGGAGCACGGCGAATGGCGGACCTCGAGGCGCTCGATCTCAAGCGGCTTTTTCACCCCAACACGAATCTCGCGACCCACCACAAGGCCGGGCCGTTCATCATCACGCGCGGTCAAGGTATCCACGTCTGGGACAACCACGGCAATAAATACATCGAGGGCATGGCCGGCCTCTGGTGCACGGCGCTCGGTTACGGCGACGAAGAGCTCGCGAAAACCGCGTACGAGCAGATCAAGAAGCTTTCGTTCACGCATCTCTTCGCCGGTAAGAGCCACGAGCCCGGCATCTTGCTCGCCGACAAGCTCGTCGGAATGGCGCCGTTCGCTGCGGGGAAAGCGTTCTTCGGCAACTCCGGGTCGGACGCGAACGACACCCAGGTCAAGCTCGTCTGGTATTACCACAACGCTACGGCCAAGCCGAAAAAGAAGAAGATCATCGCGCGCCAGAAGGCGTATCACGGCGTGACGGTCGCGACCGCGGGCCTCACGGGGCTGCCGCCGTTTCACAAGGGGTTCGATGAGCCGCTTTCGTTCGTGCGGCACACGGATTGTCCTTACTATTACCGCAACGCCGCGCCCGGCGAGTCCGAGGAGGATTACGCAACGCGGCTCGCGAAGAATCTCGAAAGGTTGATCCTCGACGAGGACCCCGAGACGATCGGCGCGATGATCGCCGAGCCGCTCATGGGTGTGGGCGGCGTGCTGCTGCCGCCCGCGACGTACTTTCCGAAGATCCAGCAGGTGCTTGCGAAGTACGACATTCTGTTGATCGACGACGAGGTCATCACGGGCTTCGGGCGCACGGGCAACGTCTGGGGCGCGCAGACGTTCCACATGAAACCGACGACGATCACGGCCGCGAAAGGCTTGTCGTCGGCATACTTACCGATCAGCGTCGTGCTCGTGCCCGACTATCTGTACGAGCCCATGATCCCGGCCAGCGGCGAGGCCGGGCTCTTCGGCCACGGGTTTACGTACTCGGGGCATCCGGTCGCGGCGGCGGTCGCGCTGCGCACGCTCGAGATCTACGAGGAGCGCAAGCTCTACGACCACGTGCGCAAAATTACGCCGCGGTTCCAAGAGCGTTTGCACCAGCTCGGCGAGCACCCGCTCGTCGGCGAGGCGCGCGGCGTCGGCCTCGTCGGCGCGTGCGAGCTCGTCAAGAGCAAGGAGAAGAAGACGGCGTTCGACGCGAAGCTCGCCGTCGGCGCCAAGTGCATGGGCTTCTGCCAGAGCCGCGGGCTCATCGTGCGCGCGATCGGCGATGCGATCGCCGTGTGCCCGCCGTTCATCGTGACGGACGCGCAGGTCGACGAGCTGTTCGATCGCTTCCGCGAGGGGCTCGACGACACGCTCGCGTGGGCGAAGAAGGAAAAGCTGGTTTGACGAAGGGGTAGCGAGATGCTGTGGGTAGCACGATTCACCGACAAGCCGGATATCGCCGCGCAGCGCGAGAAGCTGCTCGCGGCGCACTTCGCGTGGCTCGACAAGAACAAGGACAAGGTGATCTTGGCCGGCTCGCTGCGTCCCGACGTCGGCGGCGCGTCGCTCGGCGGGTTGTGGTTCATCGAGGCGAACAGCAAGGCCGAGGCAGAGCAGGTTTATCAGACGGATCCGTTCTTCGCAAACGGCCTGCGCGCCAAAGTCGAGCTCTATCACTATGTGAAGGCCAACGCCGAGCGGAAGGTGACGCTCTAGCGCGTTTTAGCGCGGCTGTTCGTCTGGCCAACCCGCGTCGAGCGGACTTAGAGTGCCGGTCGCGCCCAGCCCCGCAACATGTGTGTAGATCATTGTCGTGCTTACGTCTTTGTGGCCAAGCAGCTCTTGAATAGTGCGGATGTC
>DATBLZ010000046.1:0-3815 GCA_036555065.1 Gammaproteobacteria bacterium | reverse complement strand
CCCGAGAATCGACAATAGCGTCGACTTCCCGCAGCCCGACGGGCCCGCAATCGACACGTAGTCGCCTTCGTTGATCTCGACGTGCACGCCCGAAAGCGCGTGCGTCTCGACTTCGTCGGTGTAGAAGACCTTCTTGAGGTCCTCGAGCTTGATGAGCGGGCTCGGGGCCGGATTGGCGCGAGCTTCGGTTGCGGCTGTGTTCATTGGTTTCCTCGATCCCTAGTTCAAACGAATGCGGTCGCTGTCTTCCCACGCGGACGTATCGGAGAGAATCACCTCGTCGCCCGGCACGAGCCCTTTGACGATCTCGACGGAGTTCACGGACATGGCGCCGATCTCGACGGGCACGCGGACGGCGTGGCTGCCGCCGTCGACGAGCTTGAACAAACTGATCGTCGAGTTGGCCTGGGCGAGCGCGGGCCGGCCCACGAACACGACGTGCGGGAGACGCTCGAGCTCGATCGTCCCGTCCACCGACATGTCCGGGCGCGCGCCCGTCGGGAGGTGCCCCACGAGCTCGACGTCGACCTGCACCGTTCCCGCCTGCACGGCAGGATCGATGCGCATGACTCGCCCTTCGACTACGCCATTGCGCGTATCGACGTCGACGCGCTGGCCGACCTGGACGTCGCGGGCTTGCGTCTCGGGAATCTGCAGCTCCGCCATGAGCTCGTCGGGACGCGCGACACGCGCGATATTCGCACCGAGTCCGACGCGCTGGCCTTCCTCTACTTCTACCTGCTGGAGCACGCCGGCAAGGCCCGCGCGCACCTGTAGCGATTCGACTTGCTCGAGCCGGCGCTCGTAGGCATTGCGCACCTGCTCGAGGCGCGCGCGTTGCAGAGCGAGCTGGGCGTCGAGCGTCTTGGAGAACTGCGCGAGGCGCTCCTCCTCGATCTCGAACCGCAACTTGAGCTGCTCGGCCTTGAGCTCAGAGCGGCGCGCGTCGATTGCCGACACGATGCCTTCGTCGGCGAGATCCTTTTCCGCCTCGGCTTGAAGACGCGCGCTCTCGTACTCCGCGCGCGCAGCCCCGAGCGCCGCACGTTGATCGAGCTCCTGGTTCTTCAAGCGCAGCTCCGTGTCGGTGAACTCCGCCTTGCCGGCCTCGAGCGCGAAACGCGCCTCATCGGTTTGCTGCATGAGATCGGGGTTCGACATCTCGACGAGCACCGTGTCGGGCTCGACGGTGGCGCCGGGACGAATGACGACGCGGTCGACGCGGCCGTCGGTCTGCGCCGCGATCCACCGAATCTCACGCGGCACGAGCGTGCCAGGGCCGCGCGTCTGACGCAGCATCTCGCCCTCGCGAACCTTTTCGGTCCAGACCGTATCGCCGTCGACGGACGGCGCCGCGGGCTCGAGTTGCGCGAGAAAAATCGTCACGAGCACGAGCACCACGGCCGCGCCGCCGCCGTAGGCGGCCTGGCGGATGCGCTTCTTGCGTTTGGCCTCGGGGCGCGGGATATCCATGCCGCCTTTATAGCAACGGCCGTGCCAATCTGGGTAGGTGGCGCAACTGCTTGATCAGCCGGAAAGATACAGTCGTCGACCGCGGCGTTGCGGAGTCCCGGGTCCCGAATTCGCACAGACCTTTCCCGGCTTCGAAACGACCGCAGCCTGAAGTCGGTGCGCTGGGCAAGCGTTGACAGACGTCTATAGTTGGTGAATACTCCCCCAATAATGGTAGATGCACTCCGATCCGCGGTGCTCGCGGCCTCTCGAGCGGCGCTGCGGCCGATAATCCGGATGCTCCTCGAGCACGGCATCATGCATAAGGAATTCATCGAGTTGAGCAAAGAGATTTACGTCGAGGTCGCGCGCGGCCGGTACGGCCTGCGCGGACGGCCCACGAACCTCTCGCGGATCGCGCTGTTGACGGGGCTCGACCGCAAGGAAGTCGCCCGAGTCAAGAACAAGCTCGGCCACGAGGGACCCTTGATGCCACTGCATCAACAAGACCGCATTGCCCGTGTCTTGTCGGGCTGGCATCAGGATCCAGACTACCTCGACGCCTACGGCCGGCCCCGCACTTTGGCGATCGAAGGGCCGGTGCCGAGCTACGAGGATCTCGTCAAGCGCTATGGCGGCGACGTTCCGGCCGTGACGATCCTGCGGGAGCTCAAGCGAACCGGCGCGGTGCGCACGCAAAACGACGCAACGGTTACGGCGTTGCGCCGCAACTACCGGCTCGATACCGCCGACCCCGAGGCCGTCACGCGGGCCGGTAGCGTGCTCGAGGATCTCGGCCGCACCGTCGTCCACAACCTGTACCGGACCGACAAGCAACCGAGCCGGTTCGAGGCGCGCGCGACGAACGGGAACATTCCTCTCTCCGCGACCGCGTCTTATCGCGAGTTCATCTACGCCGAGAGCCAAGCGTTCTTGGAGAAGGTCGACGCGTGGCTTTCGGGTCATCAGGTCGCCGATGCGAACACTGAACGTGCGACGGCGCGCCGGCTCGGCATCGGCCTGTATTGGATCGAGTCCGACGCCGCGGCGGGTGCCCGATCATGATCCGCTCACGGCGGTTCTCGTCATTGCGTGCCGGTGCAATTCTCGCCGCCGCAATAGCCACCGCGTGCGGCATCGATCAAGGCGGAATCGAGCGCCCTCCGGAGCTGCCGCAGCTCACGGTGATCTCGGGACCGGTCACGGGTTTCGGCAGCGTTCACGTGAACGGCCTCGTGCTCGAAGCCGCCGGCGCGCAGATTCGCGTCGACGGCGGTCCGGCCGTCGAAGCCGATTTGCGCCGCGGGCAAGTCATACGCGCGATCGCGCTCGTTGAGCCCGGCGCGAGCCGCGCGCTCTCGATCGAGTACCAGAGCAACCTCGCGGGTTCGGTCGACGCCCTCGATGCGGCTGCGGGCACGCTGACCGTGCTCGGCCAACGCGTGCGCGTGGATGCCGCCACAGCGCTCGATCTCGGCCAAAGTGCTGCGCTCTCTTCGTTGAGCCTGACGGATCGCGTGACTATCAGTGGCCTGCGGACGCCGGCCGGCGAGATTCTCGCGACTTATGTGGGCCGGGCAGGAAGTGAATCGAGAATCACGGGCTCGATCACGAACATCGACCCCGCGGCGCTGACTTTCGCGATCGGGAACCTCACCGTCGATTACTCGCAAGTTCTGCTGCTGGAAGTGCCTAACGGAATACCGCAGACCGGTGCGATCGTCGAAGTCACGGGCGCAACGCAAATCGGTGGCGCGCTCGCGGCTACGCAAGTGCGCGCCCTGCCGCTTGCGACCGATGTATTGGCGGCAAATGCGACTGCGCTGACAAGTAATGAGATTCCGGTCGTCGGCGCAGCATCGACCACGCCGCTCGCCGCCAACTTCGTGGGCTTCATCACGGCGAGCAGCGCCGGCGTCATCGAGCTCACCGACGTCGGTGTGTCGATCGGCGCTGACACCGCGATCATCGGCGGCAGTGCCAATGCGCTACGAACGGGAGTGCTCGTGCGCGTCGAGGGACGAATCGTCGGGTTGGGACAAATACAGGCGGACCGCATCACGATTCTTTGAGCATCGTAGCGAGTCCGCCGACACTCACGGAGGCGTGTCATGGGCGGAACTAAGGCATTTTTGAAATCACTGGTAGCGCTCGCGATTGCGGCGCTTGGCGCATGCAGCTCTGGCGGCCCCGACGGCGGCAGCGCTCCGGCGCCGGTGCAGGGCCTCGTCTCGACGCCGAAGGTCATGCTCGAGCTACGGCAGAAAGCGACGTGTGACGCGCTCAAGCCCGCCATCGGCGACTCGATCGCGAATCTCTTCTTGTCGCGCGGCTTCGCGCCCTGCCCCGGTTGCGTGGTTACT
>DATBLZ010000019.1:0-2982 GCA_036555065.1 Gammaproteobacteria bacterium | reverse complement strand
GGCTGCACGGAACGTCTCCTTCGTTTTGAGTTTTGAGGGAGTCTAACAGAGCACGTACTATAGTCCGCATCTATTGGGGGGCATTTATGGTCGTTCTGCGTACCTTGGTCCGTTTGAGCACGTTTGTCGGGTTCGTCGCCGCGTTTCTCGCCGCGCCGCTCGTCCTGGCCGCCGATCTCGATGAGCTCGCGGCTCGAGTCCAGCAACTCGAGGACCGCGAGGAAATCCGCGAGCTGCTGCTGGCCTACGGCCGCGCGCTCGACAGCCGCGACTTCATTGCGTTCTCCGAGCTCTTCGCCGAAGAGGAGGGCGAATGGGTCGGGGGCCTCGGCGCAGCAAAGGGCCGGCAGGCGATCTTCGAGCTCATGGACAAGTCCATCGGCCACAACCGGCCGCGCACGGGCCCGCCGAGCTTTCACGTGTTCTCGAACGAGCAGATCACGGTTGACGGCGACCACGCCGCCGCGACGACCAAATGGATCTTCGTCATGCAGAACGATGAGAACAACCCGCGCTGGGTGTATCTCGGGCACTATGACGATACGTTCGTGCGCGAGGACGGCCGCTGGCGGTTCCTGAAGCGCCAAGCCTTCACGGATATCCCCGCTCAAGAGTAGCGATGCGTCTGCGCCGAGCGTTTTTTCAGGTCCACTTGTGGACCGCGCTGATCCTCGGTGTCTACATCGTCGGGATCAGCGTCACGGGGAGCATTGCGGTGTTTCGCCGCGAGGTCAGCATTTGGTTCATCCCGCGCACCGTGCCATCGACCGCGGGGGAGCGGCTCACGGGTGAGGCGCTCGATGCAGCCGTGCGCCGTGTCTACGCGGACTACGAGGTCGTGAGCATCGCGGAGCCGCGCGCACGCTTCGGCGGGATCGATCCCGCGGTGCGGCCCGTCGATGTCGCGCTCGTCAAAGTCGGCGTGCGCTCGGGGCGCGTGTTCGATCCGTACGCGGCGCAGGATCTCGGTGACAACTACCCGCCGATCGTGCGCTGGATGGAGTGGACGGTCCGTCTCCACGACGATTTGCTGATGAGCACGAATGGGCGGCGCATCAACGGCGTCGGCGGCGCGCTCGTGCTGCTGCTCATCTTCACGGGTGCCGTGATCTGGTGGCAGGGGAGAACGCGCTGGTGGCGCGGCGCGATCGTGAGTGGCGCGGCGCGCAGGCCCATCATTTGGCAGCTGCACAGCGCGCTCGCCTTTTGGTCGTTTGCGCTCCTTTTCATCTGGGCGATCACGGCCATTTATTTCGCGTTTCCGACGCCGGTCGAGGCGCTCATCGACCATTTCGATCCTAACCTCGAAGACTTCGAGCGCCCTGGGGAGGCGTTCTTGGTCGAGGTGATTGGGCTTCACTTCGGCCGCTTCGGCGGGCTCGAGGTGCGGATCACGTGGGCGATTTTGGGCTTGGCGCCGGCCGCGCTTTTCATCACGGGATTCATCGTCTGGTGGCGGCGCGTCGTGCGCCCGCGGCTCTATTCGAGCCAAAATGCGGTGTAGGCCCTTTACCTAGGCATCCGGCTCGGCTAATGTCGCGCGCTGTGAATACTCGCGCCAAAGTCATGAAGACCACCAAAACGCCTCGAAAAGGGGCTTTGGGGGTGCGCGCGCGCTGAACCAAGCGCCCGCGGCGCAAGAAACCCTAAGGCCCCGCCGGTGACGACGGGGCCTTTGTTTTTCTGGTAGTCAAAGGAATCGCGGCTAAAGCCGCTCCCACAATATGAGCATGAAGAAGCTATCGAATCCGGTCGTTGCGATCGTCGGCGCCACGGGCGCCGTCGGCGTCGAGTTCTTGGGGTGCCTCGAAAAGCGCCGCTTCCCGCTCAAAGAGCTCAGGCTGCTGGCCTCAGCGCGCTCGGCCGGCAAGACGCTCGAGTTTCGCGGCCAGTCGCTTCCGGTGCACGAGCTCAAAGAAGATTCGTTCACCGGCGTCGACATCGGGCTTTTCTCGGCCGGCAGCTCGATCTCGAAGCGTTACGCGCCGCTGGCCGTACGCGCCGGCACCGTCGTCGTGGATAACTCGTCCGCGTTTCGCATGGACCCGGGCGTGCCGCTCGTGATCCCCGAGATCAACGCCGAAGCGATCGCGACGCACAAGGGCATCATCGCGAATCCGAATTGCGCGGCCATTATTGCGATCACGCCGCTATGGCCGATTCACCGCAAGAACCGGATTCGCCGCGTGATCATCTCGACGTATCAAGCGGCCTCGGGCGCAGGCGCCGCGGCCATGGAAGAACTCCGGGAGTCGACGCGCGCCTACCTCGAAGGCCGCAAATTCGCGCCGAAGGTAATGCCGCACCCCTATGCGTTCAACGTCTTCAGCCACAACACGAAGATCGATCCCGCGACGGGCTACAACGAGGAAGAGACCAAGGTCGCGAACGAGACGCGCAAGATCTTCGGCGAGCGGGATCTTGCGATCGCTGCAACGTGCGTACGCGTGCCCGTGCTCCGGGCCCACTGCGTCGCCGTCAATTTCGAGTGCGAGCGGCCGATCACGCCGGCCGAGGTGCGCGAGATTCTTGTGAACGCGCCCGGCGTGCGCATCGTCGATGATCCCGAGCGCAACTATTTTCCGATGCCCGTCGAGGCATCGGGCCGCGACGAGATTCTCGTCGGTCGCATTCGCCGTGATCTCAGCGACCCGTCGGGCCGCTCGATCGCGATATTCTCGGCCGGCGATCAGCTCCTCAAAGGCGCGGCGCTCAACGCCGTGCAGATCGCGGAGCGGCTGCTCGGCTAACCGCGGGGCGACCTTTCAGAAACTGCGGTCGACGGCCGTGCCTTGCAGGTACACGCCGTTGATGCGTCGCGTGTTCGTGATGTCGTCGAGAGGGTTTGCATCGAGCACGATGAAGTCGGCGCTTTTTCCCGCCGCGATCGTGCCTGCGTCGGCGAGCTGAAGCAGCTCGGCGGCGGTCCCCGTTGCTGCGACGATGACCGCCGCGGGGGTCATGCCCGCGGTGACCATGTCC
>DATBLZ010000014.1:0-3724 GCA_036555065.1 Gammaproteobacteria bacterium | reverse complement strand
GGTCGAGCATGCGCGCCATCGCGGGATCCGATTGCAGCACCGGGCCGTCGACGAAGCTCGCCGTCGCGTCGATGTCGATTTCGTCGGTGAGGAGATTGATGGTTCCCCCGCCGTTCAATGCCATGAAGGGGAGGGTCGCGTTGAGATCGTTCGTCGTGAGCACCGCATCGGTGACCATGCCCGACGCTGAGACGTTCGAGAACGTCGTCCGCGGCTCGCCCTCGCGCTCGGGCGTCGGCGCACGATCGAGAATGGCGCGCGCGCGCCTGAGCTCGTACCACGCGTCGATGCCTTCCCACGCGCCGTCGCGAAGCGTGAACGATACCGTGCCGTCGAGGTCGCGGCGGAGCGCCCCCACGTTCGAGCCGACGGCCGCGAGGTCAAGGTTCACGTTGCCCTTGCCCGAGAGATCCTCGGTCGCGAGAAAATCGCGCGCGAGCCCGTTGAGATCGACGTTGGCCAAATTCTGGACGAGGCTCAAGCGCGCCGCATCGCCCTGGACGTCGATGCCGATTTGCCCGGCGATCGTGCCGCCGTAGAGCTTGCCGGACGGCGTGAGCCGCATGCGTCCGTTACCGGCCGTGAGCCCGAACTCGGCATCGGTCATCGTCAGGTTCATGAACTTCGTCTCGCCGAGCGCGAGCGAGCCGTTTGCCGTGAACGTCCGCAGCGGCTCGAGCGGAAAATCGATCTCGTCGACCGAGCCCTCGTTCTCCGCAGCCGTCTCCGAAGGTTCCGCGGCCGGCGGCAGGTAGCGATCGATGTTGATCGTGTTCACGTCGAGATCGAAGCGCAGCGTCTCGCCTTGCATGCCGATCGAGCCCGTGAGCTCCGAATCGTCGAGCATGAAGCGCATGTTGCGCATGCCCATTTGGCTCGAATCGTAAGAGAAGTCGGCGTGCGCGCTTGCGCGGCGGAACACTTCGGGATCTGCCGTCTCGATCGCTGCGCCGAACCGCTCGATGAGCTCGTCGGGGTTGAACTCGGCGATATCGATCGCGCCCGCGAGCGACAAGTCGCTGAAGAGCTTGCGGCCTTGCAGTGTGCCGCTGATCGCGAGGCCGAGGATCTCCATGCGCAGGTTGTTGAGATCGACGGTTTCGGCATCGAGGTTCGCCGCGAACGAGTCGAACGCGAGCGTCGCCTGCCCCTCGCCGCCCGGCCAGCCCGCGCCGCGGCCGTCGATTGTGACCTCGAGGTCGTCGAGCCGATAGGAGTTGTCGGCGAGCGCGATCGTCGCGTTCATCTCGCTCCCCACGGCAACCTCGATCTCGGCACCCGCGAGGTTGAAAGCGATGCTGAGCGGAAAGCTCTTGCCAAGGCCGAAATCGGAAGCCTCGAAATTGAAGCCCGTGAGCTTCCAGTCGCTGCCCGTGCCGGCGTCCGACCAGTTGACCTCGGCATCGGTGATCCTGAGCGACCCGACGCCGATTTCGGGGGCCGCGCCCGACGCGCCTGCGCTGCCGGGTTCCGCGGGTGCCGCGCCTGCGGGCGCCGCGGTTGCCCCGCCGCCCAAGTCCTGCCAATTGTTGACGCCTCGCGCATTGCGCGCGAGATTGAGATGCAGCCCGTCGAGGCTCACTTCGCCCACTCTGACGCTGCCGAAGATCAGCGGGAGGACCTCTACCGAGATCTTCGCGCTCTCGATGCTCGCGAACGGCGCCTCGCCGAATCCCGGCGCGTTGCTCAAGCTTGCGGCGCCCATGGCGACGCCGATACGCGGGAAGAAATCGAGCGCGAGGTCGCCGTCGAGCGTCAGGGTTCGGCCCGTAGCTTTGTTCACTTGAGCCGTAATCTCGTCCTTGTAGTCGTTCGGGTCGACGAGGACCGCGACGGCAACGATCACTCCAATGATCAAAACGACGACGACGCCGATGAGGATACCGATGATTTTAAGTATGCGGCTCATGGTGGCCTTCCTGGACTATGGAGCGGGTGATGGGAATCGAACCCACGTCATCAGCTTGGGAAGCTGAGGTTCTACCATTGAACTACACCCGCAACGCTGTGTAGGCCACTGAGTTTACCGCCGGCCAAGGCTCACAGTCATCATCCGACGGGGGACAGCGGAGGCCCCATACCCACACTGCCATACAGCGGTCGTGTACGATCGATTCATGGAAAAGCGATCGGTGAATTCAAGGGGTATTCAGTGGATACGATACGACGAGACCAAGAGCATCCTCGAAGTGCAGTATGCGTCGTCGAAGACGTACAGGTACTTCGACGTTCCCGTTGCCTGCTACGAGTGGCTCCTGAAAGCCGACTCGAAAGGCAAGTTCCTCAATAGACTTGTCAAGGACAAGTACGCTTACGAGCGAATCGATGACGTGCCCAAAGATCCGGATGATCTGGAGCGACTCCTGAAGGAGTCCATTCGCCCCTCCTCCAGCGATCAGGGATAGATCGCGCGCCAGTCCCTGGCCATGTCGACGACCGACCAGCCGCGCGCTTGCGCTTCGTCCAACGCTTCGTCCAAACGCCCGATCGACGACTCGCGATCGTAGGCCCACTCCCGCTCGGCGTCCGTGTGATGAACGATCAACGCGAAACGCGCGCCGTCGCCGGCTGTGGTCCACTGCAGCATCTCAAGGTCGCCGTCGGAAGATTCCTCGGAGCAGGGTCGTCCATCCTTTTCGACGCTGTTACAATCGACGGCGGGAGGCGCAAGCGGGGGGCTTCGTGACCGAACCAGAACCACAACCAGTCGTGCCGCAAAGCAGCGACAATCCCGCGGCGCGGGTGGAACGCAGACGGTTTGGGCTAAGGCTCTTCCGGCGGCTCGCGATCTACCATCTCGTGCTCGCCGTGCTCCTCGTCGGCGCGGCGATCGCGTTCCCGTCGTTCGTCGACCTGCTGCCGATCGGCGGCGTCGGCACGCTCGCGGCGAGCGGCGAACTCACCGTCGCCGGTGTCGCCGATCGACAAGATCCCGAGATCGTCAGCTCGCTGATCGAGGCCACGAGCCGGTTCGACGAGCTCGGGTACGCGCGCAAGCTCATCATGGTTCTTCTCGGCGTCACGTTGCTGATATTGCCCGTGTCGTGGGTCAACAAAGGCATCCACCGCACGAGCGTCCACGACCATTCGCTCGACGAGACGACGCTGATCCTGCCGGGCGTCGTCGCCGCGATCGTGCTCGTCGTCCAGCATAGCCTCGCGCTCGCGTTCAGCCTTGCCGGAATCATCGCGGGCGTGCAGTTTCGCCGCGCGCTCCAGGATACGTTCGATGCGCTCTTCATACTCGTCGCGATCGGCACAGGCATCGCAGCCGGCATCGAGGCGCTCGAGATCGCGGCGGTGCTCACGGTGTTTTTCAGCTACATCACGTTGTTCGTGTATTTCTACGGCGACGGGCTACAGTCCGACTACGACGAGAAAAAGAAGCTCCTGAAGCGCCAGCGCAAAGAAGCCGAGGCCAAGGGAGCAGGCGACGACGACGAATAGAAGCGCGGTGCCCGAGCCCGAACAGCCCGATATCGCTGCGCGCCTTCACCGTTGGATCGTCGTTGCCGTCGCGGCCGTGATGACCGTCGATCTCGGCGTGTTTCTCTATAGCGGGCAGTGGCTAACCGCGTTTCTGACGGTAGCGATCATGGCGGTGATCCTCGCGCCGACGCTGCTCGGCGCGCGGTTACCCGTGAAGATTCCGCCCGAGATCCAGGCGCTCGCGCTCTTGTTCGTGTTCGCAGCGCTCTTCCTCGGCGAAGTCCAACGGTACTAC
>DATBLZ010000139.1:0-3862 GCA_036555065.1 Gammaproteobacteria bacterium | reverse complement strand
AGGTCGTCGCCGGGTTTCTGCTCGAAGGCGCCGCTCTCGGCATCGTCGGCACGGCGCTCGGTCTCGCGCTCGGCCACGCGCTCGCCCAGGGGCTCCTTGGGCTCGTGCTGCAAACCATCGGCGACCTGTCGTTCGTTGCGGCGGTAAACGCAGCCCGACCTTCGAGCTGGATCTATGTGCACGGAGTCGCGCTCGGACTTGGCGCGACGTTCGCGGCTGCGCTCGTGCCGGCGCTCGAGGCTGCGCGCACCACGCCCGACGCCGCCCTGAGCCGCGCCGGCCTCGAGCGCACGAGCCACGCGCGCGCCCGAGCCGCCGCGTGGTTCGCCGTGCCGCTGCTCGGCCTTGCCGCGGCGCTGATAGTCGCCGACCGACAGAGCCTCGCGCTCGCGTTTGCCGCCCTTTTCTTCGTGCTTTGTGCTGGCGCGGCGTGCGTTCCCGCGGCGACGGCGGGTTTCATGCGGATCCTCGCTCCCGCCGCGCGGCGCTTCGGCGGTCTGCCGCGACTCATGGCGGTCCGCGGCGTTACCGCGTCATTGAGCAGGACGGGTGTCGCGACCGCGGCGCTCGCCGTCGCCGTCGCGACCGTCATCGGCATCGGCGTCATGATCGCGAGCTTTCGGTCGAGCTTGGTCGCCTGGCTCGATACGACGCTGACCGCGGACGTGTACGTGTCGTCGACCGCCAACGGCATACCGTTCGGGGACGAACAGGTCGCGTTGCTCGCGAGCTTGCCCGAAGTGCGTGGATTGAGCCTATCGCGAACCGAGCTCTTGCCGACGCAGTTCGGCGAGCTGCCTCTGCGTGCCGTGACTCCGGGGCCCGACGGCTGGGGGCTCGACTTCGTCGCGGGAACAGCGCGCGAAGCCGAAGCGGCACTCGAGTCCGCGGCGAGCATCGTCGTCTCGGAGCCGCTCGCCTCGCGCCACTCGCTAGCGCCCGGCGACGTGATCGAGCTCCCGACGGCGACGGGAAACGTCGGGTTCGAGATCGCCGGCGTCTTTCGCGACTACAGCATGGCCGGAAGCGTCATCATCATGGGACTCGGGACGTATCGCCGGCATTGGGCCGACGCGGGGCTCACGAGCATCGGCGTGCATTTCGCGAGTGGAGTCGAGACGGGCTCGGGACTCGAGACGCTGCGCGCCGCGCTCGGCGAGCAGCAGGGCCTGCGCATGCGCTCCACGGAGACCATCGAACGTCTGTCGCTCGCCGTATTCGATCGCACGTTCGAGATCACCGAAGTGTTGCGCTTCCTCGCCGGATGCGTCGCGTTCTTGGGGGTGTTGAGCGCTGCGCTGGCGCTCGAGCTCGAGCGTGCCCGGGAGCACGCGATCCTGCGCAGCATCGGCTGGTCGCGCCGGGAGCTCCGCGCGCTGGTTCTGACCGAGACGGGCCTCCTCGGCACGGCCGCGGGACTCGCGGCGATTCCGCTCGGGGCCGTGCTTGCCGCACTGCTCGTCTACGTGATCAACCAGCGTTCTTTCGGTTGGTCCATGGACCTCGTGATCACGCCCGCGCCGCTCGTGCTCGGCGCGATTCTCGCCGTCACCGCGGCGTTGCTCGCAGGCGTCTACCCTGCGTTACGCGCGAGCCGCGGGGGCATCGATGCGGCGCTGCGCGATGAGTAGCGGGATCCGATCGGCCCTTGCAGCGCTCGCAGCGCTCGCTGCGCTCGGCGGCTGCACCGACCCACCCGCGGACAGCGCGACTGCAACTCAGACCCTCACGGGAATTCGCTTTCTCACGACCGCGTCGCCCCGGGGCTTCAGCCGCGCGACGGAGGCGCGGACGTTTTCGTTTCCCGCGGACCACGGGGCGCACGCCGGTTATCGGACCGAGTGGTGGTACTTCACGGGGAATCTGACGGGCTCCTCGGGGAATGCCTATGGGTTCGAGCTCACGTTTTTCAAATTCGCGTTGCCCGTAGACGGCACCCCGCGGGAGTCGCGCTTCGCCACGGATGCGATTTGGATGGCGCACTTCGCGCTGACCGACATCGCGGCCGCAAGCTTTGTTGCCGACGAGCGTTTGAGCCGCGGGACGCACGGTCTTGCCGGTGCCATGCTCGAGCCGTTTCGCATTTGGGTCGAAGATTGGTCTGCCGACGGCGACTTCGGCCCCGCCGCGAGAATGCGGCTCCGCGCCGCAAGCTCCGGCGCCGCGATCGATCTCGAGCTCGCGGGCTTCGAGCGCATCGTGCTCCAAGGCGAGCGCGGGCTCGATCAAAAGGGTCCGGAGCTCGGCAACGCGTCCTATTACTATTCAGCCCCGAGGCTCGGCGTCACTGGCACGGTCAGCTCCGGAGATCGCACCCGCGACGCAGTCACCGGAACGGCATGGATGGACCGCGAGTGGGGAACGAGCGCGCTGCCGGAAGGAGTTGTCGGCTGGGACTGGTTTGGGCTTCGGCTCGACGACGGTCGCGACCTCATGTTCTACCGCCTACGGCGCGCCGACGGCAGCGCGAGCTCGTTCAGCGGCGGTTCCCTCACCGATTCCGCAGGGGAGGTCCGCCGCCTCGATGCCGAGGACGTGGCGCTCGCGACGACTGACCTTTGGCGAAGCCCCGCAAGCGGGGCAACATACCCCGTGGCCTGGCGCATGACCGTGCCCCGCGAAGGGCTCGATCTCGCGATCACGCCGTCCCTACGCGACCAAGAGCTGCGGCTCTCGGCGCGTTATTGGGAGGGCGCCGTTGAGGTCACCGGACGCGCTGCCGCCGCAGCGATCCACGGTCACGGTTATCTCGAGCTCGCAGGCTATTGAACGGCCGTCGTGGAGGTCGCGGAGGTCGCGGAGTGTGACCAGACTCACAGTTCTGCGAGCGGGTTCGGCATCGGTTGACATAACCGTACTCCCTTTAAGAAACAATCTGTTAGCGTATGGCGGTCGGAGGGAGATACCGGGCGGCGGACGTGAAAACGGCGACGAAAAAGAACTCCGAGTGGGTCGTAGGCACTGACGATGTCGGCCAGGCCACGCTCAAGTGGAGCGTCGATCCGGCCCAGCAGCAAGCGGAGTCGGACCCGTTCGAGCGCACGTATGATTTTTTACGACGACTCGACGTCGATGGCTTGAGCCTCGAGCGTGAGCGCACTCCGCCGCGAACCAGCGATCCTTACAACTCCACCGGATTCAAAGGGCGGCGGACGCGCGTGAAGCGCTAGCAGTCGACCTCGGCCACAGATAAAAAACCCCCGGCCCACTTCTGGACCGGGGGTTTTGCATTTAAGAGCCTGGCGATGACCTACTCTCGCGTGGGCGAACCTACACTACCATCGGCGCTGGGCGTTTTCACTTCCGAGTTCGGAATGGGATCGGGTGGTTCCCGCCCGCTATAGCCGCCAGGCAAACCGTTTCGCGCTTCGCGCCGACTCGTGCGGGAAGCGCTCAATTTGGAATGATCCGTCATGTCGCACTGCTCGAGCTCCGACCACAACCTTTTGGGTGTTATATGGTCAAGCCGCACGGGCAATTAGTACTGGTTAGCTACGCTCATTACTGAGCTTCCACACCCAGCCTATCAACCTCGTAGTCTACGAGGGCCCTTTAGGGGGATCGAGTCCCCGGGAAACTTAATCTTAGGCGAGGCTTCCCGCTTAGATGCTTTCAGCGGTTATCCCGTCCGTACATAGCTACCCGGCACTGCCACTGGCGTGACAACCGGAACACCAGAGGTACGTCCACTCCGGTCCTCTCGTACTAGGAGCAGCTTCCTTCAAGTTTCCAACGCCCACGGCAGATAGGGACCGAACTGTCTCACGACGTTCTGAACCCAGCTCGCGTACCACTTTAATCGGCGAACAGCCGAACCCTTGGGACCTGCTACAGCCCCAGGATGTGATGAGCCGACATCGAG
>DATBLZ010000012.1:0-20275 GCA_036555065.1 Gammaproteobacteria bacterium | reverse complement strand
TGGCGGCGGCCATCCCTGGCCGCCGACAGTCTCATCGCGAAGCCCCCGACCCCAGTCGCGCAACAGCGGTGGGCTCATACGCCTCCGGATGAGACCGTCGGCCGCCAGGGACGGCGGCCGCCGAGCCGCAGGGATGCTCTTTCGGCGTGTCTCATCCGGAGGCGTATGAGGCCGCCGCGTGGGGCGCGCGCAGACGAATGTCAGTCGGGGCGCAGCAGCTCGTTGAGGCTCGTCTTCGCGCGCGTCTTCGCGTCGACCTTCTTGACGATGACGGCGCAATAGAGGCTGTAGCTGCCGTCGCTCGCGGGCAAGTTGCCGGAGACGACGACCGAGCCTGCGGGCACGCGCCCGAAATGCACGGTGCCGCTCGCGCGGTCATAGATGCGCGTGCTGGCTGCGATGTACACGCCCATTGAGATGACGCTGCCGCGCTCGACGACGACGCCTTCGGCGATTTCGGAGCGCGCGCCGATGAAGCAGTCGTCCTCGATGATCGTCGGCGTTGCCTGTAGAGGCTCGAGAACTCCGCCAATTCCTGCGCCGCCCGAGAGGTGCACGTTCTTGCCGATCTGGGCGCAGCTGCCGACCGTCGCCCACGTGTCGATCATCGTGCCTTTGTCGACGTATGCGCCGATGTTGACGAACGACGGCATGAGGACGACGTCGGGCGCGACGTATGCGCCGCGCCGCACGACGCCGCCGGGCACGACGCGCGTGCCCGAGCGCGCGAACTGCTCGGCCGAGTAGCTCGCGTACTTGAGCGGCACCTTGTCATAGAAGCGCGTATGGCCCCCATCGACGACGCGGTTGTCGTTGACGCGGAACGACAACAGCACCGCCTTCTTGAGCCACTCGTTGACTCGCCAGCCCGAAGCTCCGGGTTCGGCGACGCGCAGCTCACCGGCGTCGAGGCCGCGAATGGCCGCTTCGAGCGCATCTCTGAGCTCGCTCGGCGCGTTCTGCTGCGTGAGCTCGGCGCGGCGTTCCCAGGCAGCATCGATGAGGGTGCGGGGCTCGCTCATGATGGGCTCCAACGTCGAAGACCAAGAATCGCGGCTAAAGCCGCTCCTACGAACTCTTCAGCGCACATCGCTTAGCCCCTCGATCATCGCCGTGCGCAGACGCTCGCCGAGCTCGGCGCTCAACGGCTGATTCGCCTGCGTCGTCACATAAAAGACGTCCTCAGCCCGCTCGCCGATCGTTGCGACTTTCGCGTTCTGGAGCGCGACCCCGTGCCGCTCGAAGATTTGGCCGACCTGAAACAACAATCCCGGCCGATCGCTCGCGACGAGCTCGATGATCGTCCGCTGGTTCACGGTATCTTGCGAGAGCGCGATCTGCACGGGTGTTGCGAACATCCGGACTTGCCGCGGCGTCCGTCGCGTGACCTTGAGCGCGTTCGCGTCGTGACTCGAGAGCGCCGCGAGCAGGCGGTAGCGGACTTCCTCGAGACGCTGACGATCGGTGATCGACGTGCCGTCGCTTTCGAGCACACAGTAAGAATCGAGGTTGTGCTCGCCGCTGAGCGGCAGAATTCGCGCATCGACGATGTTGAGCCCGAGCCCATCGAGCGCCGCGGTCGTGCGCACGAATGTGCGCAGGTCACGCTTCGTATACACCATTACTACCGTAAGACCTTCGGCGAGGGAGTTGCTGACGTCGACGACGGGCTCGCCCGGCTCCGACGCGAGCACGCGTGTGTGCCAAGCGATCCATTCGGGCCGGTGGCGCACGTAA
Source organism: Gammaproteobacteria bacterium (assembly GCA_036555065.1). Taxonomy (GTDB): domain Bacteria; phylum Pseudomonadota; class Gammaproteobacteria; order Steroidobacterales; family Rariloculaceae; genus DATBLZ01. The sequence goes on along the minus strand of DATBLZ010000012.1, from coordinate 18,538 downwards.
TACTCTTCGGTGAAGTTCGCCCACACCTTTTGCCATTGCTCGGCCTTGATACCTGCTTGCGTCAACAGCTGCTCCGCTTGCGCCTGCGTCTCGAGGATCAGCTCTTCCTTGTCGATGGGATTCGCGAGCCCGCGCCGGATCGCCCGCTTCGTGCTCTGGTAAAGCTCCCAGAAGAGCGTGTCCTTCCAGGAATTCCAGATCTTCGGGTTCGTGCCGCGCACGTCCGCGACCGTGTGCAAGTAAAGATGATCCAGATGCTTGACGTCGCCGACGATCTTCGCGAACTCGTTGATGACGTTGGGGTCGTTGATGTCCTTCTTCTGCGCGGTTAGCGACAAGAGCAGGTGGTGCTGGACCAACCACGCGACGAGGCGCGCATCATAGCGGCTCATGCCGTGCTCGAGGCAAAACGCCTCGGCATCGACGGCGCCGAGCTCGGAGTGATCGCCGCCGCGCCCTTTCGCAATGTCGTGGAAGAGACCCGCTAGGTAGGCGATCTCGGGCTTGTCGAGGCCCTGCATGATTTTGCTCGCCTGCGGATACTCGTGATCGAAGCGCGACAGCGCGAAGCGGCGCAGATTCTCGACGACGAACAAGGTGTGCTGGTCGACGGTGTATGCATGGAAGAGGTCGTACTGCATGCGGCCGACGACGCGCCCGAACGCCGGAATGTAAAGACCCAGAACGCCGTAGGTATTCATGCGCTTGAGCGTGCGCGTCACGCCCTGCGGTGCGCGCAGAATGTCGAAGAAGAGGCGGTGGTGGCGCGGGTTCTGGCGAAACTCCTCGTCGATGAGCCAGAGGTGCTGCTTGATCAGCGCGATCGTGCGCGCGGCCACGCCTTTGAGATCGAGGTTCTGCTCGAGCAATAGAAAAATCTCCAACAACGCCGACGGCTCGCGCACGAAAACGCCGTCGTCGACGGCCTCGAGATACTTGCCGCGCGCCTGAAAACGGGGGCCGAGCGGGACGGCGGGCTCGTTGCCTCTCTCGAGTATTGCTTCTTCGAAGAGCTGCAGCAGCATCTCGTTGAGCCGGCTGACCTCCATGACCGTGCGGTAGTAACGCTGCATGAGCTGCTCGACGGCGAGCGTAAAGGTCGCGTCCTCGTAGCCGAGCATATGCGCGAGCTTGACCTGGTGATCGAACAAAAGCCGGTCCTCGCGCCGCTCCGTGAGCAGGTGCAAGCCGAAGCGAATGCGCCAGAGGAACGCCCGGCTCGTCGTCAGTATTCGGAGTTGGCCTTCGGTGAGGAAATTTCGCGCGACGAGCTCCTCGAGGCGTTGCGTGCCGAGGTAGCGTTGGGCGATCCACGAGATCGTCTGAATGTCGCGCAACCCGCCCGGACTGCCTTTGACATTGGGCTCGAGGTTGTACGCCGTGTCGTGATAGCGGTGATGGCGCTCGGTCTGCTCATCGACCTTGGCGCGGTAGAAATCGGCCGAGCTCCATAGGTGCTTCGTGCTGAGACGCTCGGGCATCTCGGCGAACAGCCGCCCGGGCCCGGCAAGGAGCCGCGTCTCCATGAGCGTCGTCAGAACCGTGACGTCGCTTTGCGCTTGTTGGACGCAGTCCTCGAGCGTGCGCACGCTGTGCCCGACCTCGAGGCCGATGTCCCAGAGAAACGTCAGAAACCGACTGATGGATTCCTCGGCGCGCGTCGGCAGCTTCGCTTCGATGAGGAGCAACAGGTCGATGTCCGAATGCGGATGCAGCTCGCCGCGCCCGTAGCCGCCGACGGCGACGAGATCGGCTTGCGTCTCGATTGCGGCGGCGAAATGGTGCCAGCTCGCAAGAATCACGCGGTCGACGGCGTCGCAGCGTGCCGTCACGAGGCTCTCGATCGGCTCGTTGGCGAGGAAACGGCCTTTGAGCGCGAGGCGAATGTCGGCGAGCAGCTGCCTTAGCTCGCGTACGCTCGTGCCGGTGTCGGCGAGCGCGGTGCAGAGCGCCGTTGCGCTGAGCCGCTCTTCCACTGACCGTGTCGAGCTCTGTTCGAGCTGCGTTGCCATGCGGATCAAACCGGCCGATCGGCGGCCGCGAGCGTGAGCACCTCGAAGCTCGTGCTCGTTACGAGGACCGTATGCTCCCACTGGGCCGACAACGAGTGATCGCGCGTAACGACGGTCCAACCGTCCCCGAGAAGCCGCACGTCGCGCTTGCCGGCGTTGACCATCGGCTCGACGGTGATCGTCATGCCGGGCACGAGATCGATGCCCGTGTTGGGCTTGCCATAGTGCAAGACTTGCGGATCCTCGTGGAAGACTCGGCCGATGCCGTGTCCGCAGTACTCGCGCACGACGGAGAAGCGATTTTTCTCGACGTGCGTCTGGATCGCGTAACCGATATCGCCGAGGCGCGCCCCCGGCTTGATCGCGCGGATGCCGAGCCACATGCTCTCGAAGCAAACCCGGGACAGACGCTCGCCCAACACCGTCGGCTGTCCGACTTGAAACATGCGGCTCGTGTCGCCGTGAAAGCCATCCTTGATCACCGTGATGTCGATATTCAGGACATCGCCGCTCTTGAGCGTCCGCTCCCCGGGAATGCCGTGGCAAACGACGTGATTTACGGACGTGCAAATCGACTTCGGAAAGCCGCGATAGTTGAGCGGTGCGGGAATGGCATCCTGCTCCCTGACGATGAACTCGTGGCAAATGTCGTTGAGCTCGCCCGTCGATACGCCCGGCTTGACGTGCGGCCCGATCATATCGAGCACGTCGGCGGCCAACCGTCCGGCGACACGCATCTTCTCCTGTTCTTCAGGCGTCTTGATCGTGATATGCATCGGGGGGTAGGGCGTAGCTCTGCCCCGGTAGGACGGCACGCCCGCGCGGCTCATGTCGGCGTCGCTACGTTGTTGCTCGTAGGTGGCTATGGTATAAAGCGCGCGCTTCCGAGGCAATTTGACTCGGCGGCGGAAAATTCACACACGTGTCGGAACCCACCGGCTGGGTGCCTCGGCGCAAGGGCGCTGAGGTTGTTGGTGGGGGCACGTGGAGGATCAACCCGACAAGGAGCTTTCATGACCGACGTTACCATGCGCCGGATGCTGGAAGCGGGCGTGCATTTTGGGCATCAGACCCGCTTCTGGAACCCGAAGATGGCTCCGTACATCTTCGGTGAGCGCAACAAGATTCACATTATCAATCTCGAGAAGACGTTGCCTCTTTACGGCGAGGCTACGCAGTTCATCCGCAAGATCGTTGCCGACGGCGGCAAGATCCTCTTCGTTGGATCGAAGCGCGCTGCGCGCCAGTCCATCGGCGAGGAAGCCTTGCGCTGTGGAATGCCGTACGTGAGCCAGCGTTGGCTCGGCGGCATGCTGACCAACTTCAAGACGATTCGCCAATCGATCAAGCGTCTCCGCGACCTCGAAGAGATGACCGCCGAGGGCGCAAGCAAGGATTTCACGAAGAAGGAACTCCTGAAGCTCGGGCGCGAGCGCGACAAGCTCGAGAAGGCGCTCGGCGGCATCAAAGAGATGGATGCGCTTCCCGATGCCGTGTTCATCATCGACGTCGGGCACGAGGAAATCGCAGTCAAAGAGGCCCAGAAGCTCGCAATCCCGGTCATTGCGATCGTCGATACGAATTGCTCACCCGACGGCATCGACTATCCGATTCCGGGCAATGACGATGCGATGCGTGCCATTCAGCTCTACACGCAGGGTATCGCCGATGCCGTGATCGACGGCAAAGCGTCGATCCCCGAGGTGCCGACGGGCGACGACGAGTTCGTCGAGCTTGATCAGGCGGGCCGTCCCAAGGTTGAAGCGGGCCGAGGTCGAAGCAAGAAGGCGGCCACGAAGAAGCGTGCGCGCGTGACCAAAGCCCGCCCGAAAGCACCCGCTCCGGCGGCAGAAGCCGCGGCCGCGGCAACGGAACCCGCGGCCCCCGCCGATGCGCCTCCCGCTCCGGCCGAAGAGCCGAAGTCGCGGCTCGTCGCCGAGGCCGAGGCCGACGCAGAAGAGGCGGATTGACGAGCGACGGTCGCCAAGGAACTACTATGGAAGTGACACCCGAGATGGTGAAGCAGCTCCGTGACCGCACGGGTGCGGGCATGATGGATTGCAAGAAGGCGCTCGTCGAGGCGGCCGGCGACGCGGACGTGGCCGCCGACAGTCTCCGCAAAGCGGGCCAGGCGAAAGCGGACAAGAAGTCGGGGCGCGTCGCTGCGGAGGGCAAAGTGCTCGTCGTCAGCGACGCGGGTGCGGGCTACCACGCCCTCATAGAAGTCAATTCGGAAACCGATTTCGCGGCCAACGACGCGAACTTTCGTCAGTTCGCCGATCTCGTTGGCAAGCTCGCGCTTCTGCATAAACCGAAAAATCTCGACGACCTCATGCGCCTCGAAGCGGGCGGGCAATCGCTGGAAGAAGCGCGCCGCGCGCTCGTTGCGAAGGTCGGTGAGAACATCGCCGTGCGCCGCATCGGCGTGCTCACGGGCAAGGGAGCCGTCGGGGCCTATGCACACATGAACCGCATCGGGGCGCTCGTCGAGCTCGAGAGCGCCAACGCGGAGCTCGCGCGTGATCTCGCGATGCAGGTTGCCGCGACGTCGCCGCGCTATGTTTCGATCGACGACGTGCCGGCCGCCGATCTCGCCAAGGAGCGCGAGATTTTCAGCGCTCTGGCCGCGCAAGAAGGCAAGCCGCCGGAGATCGTCGTGAAGATGGTCGAGGGAAAACTGCGCAAGCACTTCGATGAGATCACGCTCGTCGGCCAGCAGTTCGTGAAGGACCCGGACAAGCGCGTCCGCGAGCTGCTCAAGGCGAAGGGTGCGACCGTCAAGCGCTTCCTACGCTACGAGGTCGGCGAAGGAATCGACAAGTCCGCCCAAGCGTAGAAGCGGCTTCAGCCGCGACCGTTCGAATCGCGGCTAAGGCCGCCCCCACAGCTCTTTTGCGGTAAGCTACGCACGGCGCGACGTACGAGGATTCGATGGCGCAGGATACGCCAGCCTACCGACGGATTCTGCTGAAGCTCAGCGGTGAGGCGCTGCTCGGCGAGCAGTCGTACGGGATCGATCCCGCCGTCATCCAACGCGTCGCGGCTGATATCGCCGAAGTGACCGCGCTCGGCGTCCAGGTAGGCCTCGTCATCGGCGGCGGGAACATCTTTCGCGGCGCCGGACTCGCCGAAGCCGGCATGGACCGCGTCACCGCCGACCACATGGGCATGCTCGCCACGGTCATCAACTCGCTGGCGCTGCAGGATGCGCTCGAGCGCAAAGGCGCCGTCGCGCGCGTGATGTCGGCACTGCAGATCCACGAGGTCTGTGAAGACTACATTCGCCGCCGTGCGATCCGGCACCTCGAGAAGGGCCGAGTCGTGATCTTTGCCGCAGGCACGGGCAACCCGTTCTTCACGACCGACACGGCGGCGGCGTTGCGCGCGATCGAGATCGGCGCCGACGTTCTCATGAAAGCGACGAAGGTGGATGGCGTCTACTCGGCCGATCCGCTGACCGATCCCGGTGCCAAGCGCTACGGCGCGCTGTCGTTCGACAAGGTTTTGACCGACCGCCTGCGCGTCATGGACGCAACGGCGATCGTCATGTGCCGCGACAACAATTTGCCGGTCGTCGTTTTCAATCTCAACAATCACGGCGATCTCATGCGCCTCGTCAAAGGGGACGTCGTGGGCACCGCCGTCGGTAACAACGTCGCAATGACGGGTACGGGCGCGTGATCAACGACATCAAGCACGACGCGACCCAGCGCATGAAGAAGTGCATCGATGCCCTCAAGGAGGAGATGCGGCGACTCCGGACCGGCCGAGCGCACGCAGGGCTCCTCGAGCACATCACCGTCGAGTACTACGGCACACGCGTGCCCGTCAATCAGGTCGCAACCGTCGCGGTCGAGGATGCGCGCACGCTGACGGTCGCGCCGTGGGAAAACAAGATGGTCGCCGTCGTTGAAAAGGCGATCTTGACGTCTGATCTCGGTTTGACTCCGGTGAGTGCCGGGAACGTCATCCGCGTGCCGCTGCCGCCGATGACCGAGGAGCGGCGCAGAGATCTCGTCAAAACGGTTCGCCACGAGGCCGAAGGCGCGCGTGTCGCCGTTCGCAACGTGCGGCGCGATGCGCTCAACGACGTCAAAGAGCTGCTCAAGGAAAAGATGATCACGGCCGACGAGGACCGCCGCGTTCATGACGAGATTCAGAAACTCACGGACGGCAACATCGCGCAGGTGGACGCGCTACTCAAAGAAAAAGAAACCGAGATCATGACGTTCTAGCGTTCCACAGATGGCCGCCGTCCCCGCCGACCCACAACCGCAGTCGCCAGTGCCGAATCACCTCGCCATCATCATGGATGGCAATGGTCGATGGGCGCGGCAACGCGCATTGCCGCGCGCGAGCGGCCACAAAGCCGGCATCAAGCCCGTGCGCGCGACGGTCGAGTATTGCGCGGCGCACGGCGTCGGCCAGCTGACGTTGTTCGCGTTCTCGAGCGAGAACTGGAAGCGGCCGCCGGAGGAAGTGCGCGGCCTCATGCGCCTGTTTCTCGAGGCGCTCGATCGCGAAGTGGACGAGCTCGATCGCAACGGCATCCGGCTCGCGTTCATCGGCGACCGCGGCAAGTTGAGCCCGGGGCTCGACGCGGCCGCACGTAGAGCCGAGCGGCGCACCGCGCGCAATTCCCGAATGCAGCTCACGATTGCGGTCGCCTACGGCGGCCGTTGGGACATCGTGCAAGCGGCACGCAAGCTCGCCGGCGAGGTCGCGATCGGCGCGCTCGAGCCGAGCGCGATCAACGAAGCTCGGTTCGCCCGCGCGCTCGAAACAGCCGAGCTTCCGCCCGTCGATCTCCTGATCCGCACGGGCGGCGAGCAGCGGATCAGCAACTTCCTGATCTGGGACATGGCCTACAGCGAGCTCTATTTTTCCGATGTCTTGTGGCCTGCCTTCGATACGGCCGAGCTCGAACGCGCGTTTGCTCTCTACGCGCAACGCCAGCGCCGCTTCGGCAGGACGGGAGAGCAAATCGAGGCCGCGAATTGCTAGTACCGCGCATCATCACGGGCCTCGTGCTCGGCGTGGTGATCACCGCATCGATCTTGTTTCTCCAGACGGCTTACATGGCCGGCGTGCTCGCGCTCCTTTGGGTCGCGGGTGCGTGGGAGTGGGGAGGTCTCGCGAAGCTCGGCGGCGTCGGCCGCTCGATCTACGCCGCTCTGTTCGTGCTCGCGCTCAGCGTGCTGGCCTGGCAGCCGCTGTCGCGCTCGGCAGTGGATGTCGTGCTCATCGTTGCCCTTGCGGGTTGGGCCCTCGCACTCGTCGGCATTCTGACGTTTCCACGGCCCATCGCGCTCACGGCGGTCGTCGCCGCCGGCCCGCTTGCGCTCTTGCCGGCGTGGGTGACTCTCGTGTTCGTGCACGCGTCGTCGGGGCGTGGCCCTGAGCTCGCGCTGCTCGCGATGGCGCTCGTCTGGGCCGCGGACGTCGGCGCCTATGCCGCGGGAAGGTTGGTCGGCCGAGTCAAGCTCGCGCCGCGCGTGAGTCCGGGCAAGACTTGGGAGGGCGTGGGCGGTGGCGTATTGCTCGCGCTCGTCGTTGCCTCGGCAGCGAGCGTATGGCTCGCGCTTGCGCTCCTGCCGCTGCTCGCTGTGGCGGCAGCGACGGCCCTCGTATCCGTCGTCGGCGACCTTACGGTAAGCATGCTCAAACGAAACGTGGGGCTCAAAGACACGGGCCGGCTCTTACCCGGCCACGGCGGCGTCATGGACCGCATCGACGGTCTGATTGCGGCCGTTCCCGTGTACGCTGCGGGTCTGCGCATCACGGGCCTCGTGGGCTGAAACCCGCAGCAACATTACGGCTGAATTAAACCTATGCTGGCTGCCGGGCGCGCCTGATGCGCCGCGGGTACAATTCAACGTGGGTGCGGCTTTGACCGCGATCTTTTAGCAACGTAGGAGCGGTAGTAGCCGCGATTCTCGATGCCGGAATTCCTGTCTTCGGTCATTGCGTTCGTCGTTGCCATCAGCGTGCTCGTTGCCGCGCATGAGTACGGCCATTTCTGGGCCGCACGCCGGCTCGGTTTCAAGGTGCTGCGCTTCTCGATCGGCTTTGGCAAGCCGCTCTGGAAATGGACGGGACGCGATCCGGACCGCGTAGAGTATTGGCTCTCGTCGATCCCGCTCGGCGGATACGTCAAGATCCTCGACGAGCGTGAAGCGCCCGTCGAAGCGCACGAGGCCTCGCGCGCGTTCAATCGGCGCCCCATCCCGCAGCGGATCGCCGTGCTCCTCGCGGGCCCGGCGTTCAATTTTTTGTTCGCGCTGCTCGCTTATTGGGTTTTATTCATCACGGGCCAGCCGGGCATCCGCCCGATCGTCGACGCAGTCACGCCGGGATCGGTCGCGGCGGAATCCGGGCTGCGCGCGGGCGACATCATTACACACGTCGGCGGACAGGCGACGGCGACGCTCGAGGACGCGGTGCTCGCCGTTTACGACGAGCTCCTGGCCGACGGCGTCATTGATCTTAGAGTCCAAGCGCTCGACGACGAGCCGCGCAGCGTCGAGCTCGATGCGCGTGACCGCGTTGGCGAGCTGACCGAGCCCGACGCATTGTTCAAAGGGCTCGGCTTCACGCCCGGGCCCGGTGTCTCCTTGATGCCTGTCGAGATCGTGACGGTCGATTCCGGCTCGGCCGCGGAGACGGCGGGACTGCGTGCCGGCGATCGCGTGCTCGCCGTGGGCGGCACGTCGGTGCAGAGCTGGCAACAGCTCGTCGAGCTCATCCAACCGCACCCGCGCGATACCGTGACCATACGGGTCTTGCGCAACGGGGCGGAGATGGAATTTCCGCTGACGATCGGTGTCGTGGAGGAGAACGGCGTCGCGGTCGGGCGCATAGGAACGCACGGCCGACTGCCTGAGGACATCGCCGCGCGCATCAGGGCCGAGCAACGTTATAGCGTGATCGACGCGATCCCGCGAAGCATCGCGAAGACCTGGGAGATGTCCGCGATGACGGTGCGCTTGCTCGGCCACATGCTCGTTGGCGATGTCTCGCTGCGCAGCGTCTCGGGTCCGATCATGATTGCCGACTACGCCGGCGAGTCGGCCGCAGCGGGATTCACATCGTTCCTGGGATTTCTCGCGCTCGTGAGCATCAGTCTCGGCATCATGAACCTGTTGCCCGTGCCGATTCTCGACGGCGGGCAGATCGTTTTCCAAGTCGCGGAGTGGCTCAAGGGCGCGCCGCTCTCGGAGCGGGCGCTGGCGCTGGGACAACAAGTCGGGCTCGCGTTGCTGATCGTGCTAATGAGCTTCGTGTTCTACAACGACTTGACGCGGATATTCGGCACGTGACCGGCGGCGGGAAGCTCGCATTCGCTTCGCTCATCTTGCTCGGTGCCGCAGGCGCGGCCAACGCCGCGGACCCTTGGGTCGTGCGCGATTTTCGCGTCGAAGGCGCGCAGCGGATCTCCGAGGGCACGATATACAACTATTTGCCGATCAATATCGGCGACACGCTCGACGATGAGCGCGAGCGCGAGGCTTTTCGCGCGTTGTGGGAGACCGGGTTTTTTCAGGATATGGAGTTCCGCCGCGAGGGTGACACGCTGATCATCGTCGTCCTCGAGCGTCCGACGATCGAGGAGTTCACGTTCGACGGCAACAAGGACATCAAGGACGAGGACCTCGAGAAATCGATGACGAACGTGGGGCTTGCGGCCGGCAAGACCTTCAATCGGTCGATCCTTCAGGAGGTCACGCAGGTGCTCACCGATGAGTACTACGGTCGCGGCAAGTACGGCGCGCGCATTACGCCGAAAGTCGAAGATTTGCCCGACAACCGCGTACGTGTGTCGATCGACATCGTCGAGGGAGACCGCGCCAAAATTCGGCAAATCAACATCGTCGGCAACACGCAGTTCGAGGACAAGGAGATTCTCGAAGGTTTCGAGCTCAGCACCGGCAATTTCCTGTCGTTCATCAGGAACGACGACCGCTACGGCAAGGAAGCGCTCGAAGGCGATCTCGAGAAGCTGCGCTCCTTCTACATGGATCGCGGCTTCGCCGATTTTCGCGTCGATGATGTTCGCGTCGCGATCTCGCCCGACAAGACCGACATCTTCGTCACGATCGGGATCATCGAAGGAGAGCGCTACACGATCTCCGACGTGCGCCTCGCCGGCGAGATGGTCGTGCCGGCCGACGAGCTGCGCGCTCTGATCTTGCCGTCGCCGGGGCAGATTTTCTCGCAGCAACTCCTGACGTTCACCGAAGAGGCAATGAAGCTGCGGCTCGGGCGAGACGGCTATGCGTTCGCCGAAGTGCGTTCGTTGCCCGATCTCAACCAGGAGACGAAAGAGGTCGCGATTACGATCTTCATCGAGCCGCAGAATCGAGTCTACGTCCGCCGCATCAACTTCAACGGCACCGACAGCATCAACGACGAAGTGTTTCGACGCGAGATGCGGCAGCTCGAAGGCGGCTACTTGTCGAACGATCTCGTGGAGCTCTCCAAGGTGCGCCTGCAGCGACTCCCATACGTCGAATCCGTCGAGCACGAGACGACGCCGGTCCCGGGCAGCCCCGACCAAGTCGACGTCGATTTCGAGATCGAGGAGGGCCTGCCGGGGCAGTTCGGCGGCAGCCTCGGGTACTCGGAGTCGCAAGGCATCATCATCGGCGGCAATTTCATCCATTCGAACTTCATGGGCACGGGCAACCGCGTTTCGCTCAATTTGAGCGGCGGGGAGTACTACAAGGTCTATGCCCTCGATTTCACGAATCCATACCGCACGATCGACGGCTTGTCGCGGCAGATTGCGTTCCAATATCAGGACATCTCGCAGTACACGTCGTCGACCTCGGATTTCTCCACGAAGACGTTCACGACCGGCATCACGTGGGGAATGCCGATCAGCGAAGTGCAAACTTTCCGCTTCGGTTTCGCGCTCCAGTCTGCGGATATGCTCACGAGCCCCTACAGCTCCGACCAAGCGCGCGAATGGGTGCTCAACAATGGCGAGCCGTACGCGGTCGACCCCGCGTACGGTGTCTACGGCACGCAGGTGAGCTCGGCCGATCTCGTCCTAGGCTGGGCGCACGACTCGCGCAATCGCGTGCTCTTTCCCGATGCCGGCATGCGCCTCTTTGCGAACGTTCAAGCCGCCATTCCGGGCAGCGACGTCGAATATTACGTAACGACGTTCAACCTCGAAAAGTTTTTCCCATTCTTCGGCCCGCTGCGCCTAGCGATCAGCTCGGAAGTCGATTTCGGCGATGCCTACGGCGACACGACGGCGCTGCCCCCTTACCGCAACTTCTATGGCGGCGGGCCGAACACGGTCCGCGGCTTCAAGGAGAGCTACCTCGGTCCGAGAGATTCGCTCACGAATCCGAACGGCGGGAATCTGCTCTTTGCGACCCAGGTCGAGCTCTTGTTGCCGACGCCCGAGAAGATCCGCGGCAATACGCGCATGTCGGTCTTTTACGATATGGGCAACGTGTTCCACACGGGCGGAGTCTCGTTCTACGACAAGCTCGGCGATCCAATCGATTACGATTTCGATTATGATAGGTTGAAACGGTCGGTCGGAGTCGCCGTCGAATGGCTAGCGCCGTTGGGTCTTCTCCGGTTCAGCTATGCGACGCCTCTAAATTCCGATGACGCTACGGATCGTTACTACGCCGACGAGGTGGAGCGCTTCCAGTTCTCGATCGGCCAAGCCTTCTAGGTGAGGATTGAATTCATGACAAGGATGCGATCGACGAATTACGTCGGCTGCTCGGCGGGGCTCCTCGCGGCGCTCGCGCTCGGCACGGCTGCGGCACAGACCTCGACCAACATTAAGATCGGCGTCGTCAACATGACAGCGCTCATCGAGCAGTCGCCGCAGACGCAAGAGCTAATGGCGAAGCTGCGTGAGGAATTCGCTCCACGCCAGCGTGAAATCGCCACCATGGAGCAGACCCTAAAGACAAAGCAAGAGACTTATCAACGCGATTCCTCCGTCATGGGCAACGAGGAACGCGCGAACCTCGAGCGCGAGATTCGCGACGGGCAGCGCGAGCTGCAGCGCGCCGGCGACCAGGCGACCGAGGATTTCAACATTCGGCGCAACGAGGCGCTCGGCGAGCTTCAGCGCACGATCGTCTTGCGGGTTCAGGAATATGCGCGTAATGCCGGGTTCGATCTCGTTCTATATGAGGCCGTCTATGCAAGCGACGCCATCAACATCACTGCGGACGTGCTTGCGACGCTCGGGCCGAGCACGGCACAAGGCAGCAATAGCCCGCCGGCCAACCCCTGACGCGGCTTAGCCGCGCATGCAATCGGCGACTCTTCAGGAGCTCGCGGCCAAATTCGGCTGCCGCCTGCGCGGCCGCGGTGACGCGACCGTCACGCATGTGGCGACGCTCAGCGGCGCGACGAGCGACGCCGTCACCTTTCTCGCAAATCCACACTATCGCGACCAACTCGCGACGACGCGCGCGGGCGCCGTGGTCCTCAACGAGCGCTTCGCGACTGCGTGTCCCGTCGCGTGCCTCGTCACGGCGAATCCATACGCGACGTACGCGCGCATCGCGGCATACCTGCATCCGCGGCGTGCGGCCGAACCCGGGATTCATCCCGCGGCGAGCGTCGCGCCGAGTGCCTCGGTGCCGAAATCCGTGCACGTCGGTGCGGGCGCCGTCATCGGCGCGAACGCGGTTTTGGGTGCGAACGTCGTCATCGGCCCGGGCGCGATCGTCGGCAGCGGCGTGCGCGTGGGCAACGATACGCACATCGCGCCGCGCGTGAGCTTGCTCGACAACGTCACGCTCGGCGAACGCTGCATCGTCCATTCGGGCGCCGTCATCGGCGCCGACGGATTCGGGTTCGCCGAGGACGGCGGGGAGTGGGTCAAGATCCCACAGCTCGGTACGGTCACCATCGGCAACGATGTCGAGATCGGCGCGAATACGACGATCGATCGCGGCACGATCGATGCGACCGTGCTGGAGGACGGAGTCAAGGTCGACAACCTCGTGCAGATCGCGCACAACGTTCGCGTAGGCGCGCACACGGTCATGGCGGCGATGTCCGGCGTCGCGGGAAGCACGCGGATCGGCCGGCGGTGCAAGTTCGGAGGCGGCGCCATCGTCGCGAATCAGCTCACGATTTGCGACGACGTCACGCTGCTCTTTCACAGCTCCGTGACCCAATCGATTACGGAGCCCGGTGTCTACGGCGGTTGCCTGCCGGCCGAGGAGGCGGTGCGCTGGCGGCGGACTACGGCGCGCTTGCGGAACCTCGATACAATAGCCGAGCGGCTGCACGCGCTCGCGAAGACGGTGGAATCGCGGCCGGCGCCGCTCCCACCGGGGAACCAAGGGGCGCGCCCGCGCGGGCGCGCACAACCGCCGCAACGGCGCAGCGCCGACAAGAGACGAAAAAAAGGCCGGACCAAATGACTGAACCGAGCGCACGCGATATCGAGGCGATCCTGGAGCGTTTGCCGCACCGTTTCCCTTTCCTCATGGTCGATCGCGTCCTCAGCGTGACGCCGGGCGCGACGATCGTGGCAATCAAAAACGTTACCGCCAACGAGGCGCACTTCGTCGGGCATTTCCCGGGTCACCCGGTCATGCCGGGCGTGCTCGCGATCGAGTCGCTCGCGCAGACGGCCGGCCTCCTCGTGTGGGAGACCCTCGATTCCGAGCAGCGATCCGGGGTGATCCTGTATCTGCTCGGCGTCGAGAACGCGCGCTTCAAGCAAACCGTAACTCCCGGCGATCAGATCATACTCAAGGCCGAGCTGACTAAGCACAAGCGCAACGTCTGGTTCTTCCACTGTGTCGGCGAGGTCGACGCGACGGTCGTCGTCGAAGCCGACATCATCATGGCTTCGGGAAATCAAGCTTGATCGACGCGCGCGCGGTCGTTTCGGCGGATGCGCGCGTTCACGAGACTGCGCACGTCGGGCCGTATGCGATCATCGGTGCGGACGTCGAGGTCGGCGCGCGCACACGAATCGAAGGGCATGCCTTCGTCAAGGGCCCGACGACGATAGGCGAGGGCAATCACATCTTTCAGTTCGCCTCGATCGGCGATGATCCTCAGGACAAGAAGTATCGCGGCGAGCGTACTCGGCTCGTCATCGGTAATGGCAACACGATTCGAGAGTATTGCACCATCAATCGAGGCACGGTGCAGGACCAAGGCGTCACGCGCGTCGGCGACGACAACTGGCTCATGGCCTATACGCACATTGCGCACGACTGCGTCGTCGGCAACCACACGATTTTCGCGAACAATGCTTCGATCGCCGGTCATGTGCACGTCGACGATTACGCGATCCTCGGCGGGTTTACGGCGGTCCACCAATTTTGCCGCCTCGGCGTAAGCTCGTTTTGCGCATTGTTCAGCTCCGTGACCAAGGATGTTCCTGCGTGGATCACCGTCTCCGGGCAGCCTGCGGAGCCGCGCAGCATCAATGCCGAGGGACTCAAGCGCCGCGGGTTCACGGAGGCCGAGGTCCGCAGCGCCAAGGACGCGTACAAGATTCTGTATCGGCAGGGCTTGAGCCTCGAAGAGGCTATCGATGCGCTCGCCGGACGCATCGCCGCGGAGCCCGTGCTCAAACCCTTCGTCGAATCGCTGCGTGCGGGCTCGCGCGGGTTGGTTCGCTAGACAGAAGGCATGAAGTGACGGCGGCTCGCTCGGCTTCCTCGCTTCGGGTCGCGCTCGTCGCCGGCGAAGCCTCGGGCGACACGTTGGGCAGCGGTCTCATAGACGCGATTCGCGCGCGCGCGCCGCACGCGCGGTTCTTCGGCATCGGCGGTGCGCGCATGCGCGGAGCCGGTTGCGAGGCTTGGCACGGCGCCGAGGAGCTCTCGGTCATGGGCCTCGCCGAGGTGTTGCCGCATCTGCGGCGGCTGCTCCGGCTCAGGCGCGGGCTCATCGAGCGCCTGTTGGGCGAGCGCCCCGACGTCTTCGTCGGCATCGATTCACCGGACTTCAATTTGCCCGTCGCCGCGGCGCTCAAAGCCGCGCGCATTCCGACGGTCCAGTACGTGAGCCCGCAGGTCTGGGCGACGCGCCAATCGCGCGTCGCGGGAATCCGCAACTCCGTCGACCTCGTCCTCTGTGTGCTGCCCTTCGAGCCGGCCTTCTACGCCGAGCATGGGGTGCGCGCGGAATTCGTCGGGCATCCGCTTGCCGACGCCATACCGAAAACGGTCGACGTGGGCGCCGCGCGCCGCGCGCTCGGCCTCGGCGTGGGTGGCGGGGTCCTCGCGCTGCTGCCCGGGAGCCGCCGCAGCGAGGTGTCCCGACTCAGCCGGCCGTTTCTGACCACCGCAGCGTGGCTCAGGGCACGCCGCCCGCTCGAGGTCGTCGTCGCACTCGCCAATGAGGCCATGGGCGCGGAGTTTCGCGCCGCAACAGCGGGCGTTACGCTCGACCCGCCGGCCAAGCTCGTGACGGGCCGCGCGCAGGAAGTCATGGCAGCGGCCGATGCGGTCCTCACGGCCTCGGGAACGGCGAGTCTCGAAGCCATGTTGCTCAAGAAGCCGATGGTGGTTGCCTATCGCATGGCGTCCGTGTCTTACTGGATACTGCGTTGTATGGGCGTCTCGCGGCTCAAACATTTTTCGCTGCCGAACCTGCTCGCCGGCCGCGAGCTCGTCGGCGAATACGTGCAAGGGCAAGTGCGCCCCGAGGTCTTGGGTCCCGCCGTTCTCGAATGTCTCGAGGGCCGCATGCGCGATGCCGACTGGCGCGCCGAGTTCGAGCGGATTCACGCCGAGCTGCGCCACGGCGCGAGCCAGACGGCTGCGCGGGCTGTCGTCGAGCTTGCGGGGGCGAAAGCATGAGCCAGCGACTCTTCGCGGCTGAAGCCGCTCCCACCTGGATCGCCGGCGTCGACGAGGCGGGACGCGGGCCGCTCGCAGGCCCGGTCGTCGCGGCCGCGGTGATCCTCGACCCGCGCCATCCCATCGACGGCTTGACGGATTCGAAGCTGCTCTCGGCCGATGCGCGGACTGAGTTAGCGCGCGCGATCAGGCGCAACGCCCGCGCGTTCGGCCTAGGCCTCGCGGACCCGGCCGAGATAGACACGATCAATATCCTCCAGGCGTCGCTGCGCGCCATGGAGCGTGCCGTTGCGCGGCTCGGGCTCATCCCTGAGCTCGTGCTCGTCGACGGGAACCGCCTGCCTTTGTTTGCAGTAGGCTCGCGCCGGCTCGCGGCGCAGGCGATCGTCGACGGCGATCTCACGGAGCCCTGCATCAGCGCGGCATCGATCCTCGCGAAGGTCTGCCGCGACAGGCTCATGCGCCGCTGGCATCGTCGCTTCCCCGATTACGGCTTCGACCGCAACAAGGGCTACGCGACGCGCGAGCACATGGCGCAGCTCAAGAGCCTCGGGCCGTGCGCAATTCATCGCACGAGCTTCGCACCGGTGTACGACCGGCAGGGGCAGCTCTTCGCATGAGCGGGTTCGTGCACCTGCGCGTGCATAGCGAGTACTCGCTCGTCGACAGCGTTGTGCGCGTCGATGCCCTCGTCGCCAAGGTGCGCGACTGCGGCATGAGCGCGGTGGCGCTCACGGATCTCGGTAACGTTTCGGCGCTCGTCAAGTTCTATCGGGCCGCGGTCGGGGCCGGCGTTAAGCCGATCATCGGCGCCGACGTTTGGATTGCCGATGCGCCTGGCGATCCAGCGCCCGCGCGCCTGACGCTGCTCTGCACGAGCCTGCGCGGCTACAAAAACTTGAGCCAGCTCTTGACGAGGAGCCACGCGCTCAAGCCCGGCGGCTCGCTCGTGCTCAAGGAGTGGCTCGATCCCCGCGCGCTCGAGGACCTGATCGCGCTTTCGGGCGCGCAGCGCGGCGAGCTCGGCCGCGTGCTGCTCGGGCACGGAAGCGAGCGCGCCCGCGGCGTTCTCGACGGATGGTGCAGGTTGTTGCCGGGCCGCTTTTACATCGAGCTGCAGCGCCTCGGATTGCCCGGCGAGAACGAGTATCTGCAGCGCGCCGTCGAGCTCGCGGCGGCGCGTGCCGTGCCCGTCGTTGCGACCAACGAAGTCTGTTTTCTCGAGCGCCGCGAGTTCGAGGCGCATGAGACGCGCGTCTGCATTGCTCAGGGGCGCACGCTCAACGACGCGAACCGGCCGCGCGACTACAGCGAAGAGCAGTTCCTCAAGTCGCCGACGCAGATGGCCGAACGGTTCGCGGAGCTGCCCGAGGCGCTCGCGAACACGGTCGAAATCGCGAAGCGCTGCAATTTCGAGCTCAGTGTCGGCCAGGTCTTCCTGCCGCGCTTCGAGTCGCCGGGCGGCCGAACGGCAGAGGTGTGGCTGCGTGAGCAGGCAGCGAGCGGTCTCGCCGCGCGCCTCGCGCAGAACCGCATCGAGCCGGCACGAGTCGCCGCCTACGAAGCGCGGCTCGCGCGCGAGCTCGACATGATCTGCAAGATGGGCTTCGAGGGCTACTTTCTCATCGTCGCCGACTTCATCGCGTGGGCGCGCGCGAACCGGATTCCCGTCGGGCCGGGGCGCGGCTCGGGCGCGGGCTCGCTCGTCGCCTATTCTCTGAAGATCACGGACCTCGATCCGCTCGCCTACGATTTGATCTTCGAGCGATTCCTGAATCCCGAGCGCGTGACGCTTCCGGACTTCGATGTGGATTTCTGCATCGAGGGCCGCGACCGCGTCATCGAGTACGTGAGCCAACGCTATGGCAAGGACCGGGTCTCGCAGATCGTCACCTACGGCACGATGGCTGCGCGCGCCGTCGTTCGCGACGTGGGCCGAGTGCTCGGCATGCCGTACGGGTACGTCGATCGAATAGCGAAGCTCATACCGTTCGAGCTCGGCATCACGCTCGACAAGGCGCTCGAGGACAAGGAGCTTCGCGCGCTCTACGAATCGGAAGACGAGGTTCGCGGGCTCATCGACCTCGCCAAGCAGCTCGAAGGGCTCGCGCGCAACGCCGGCACTCACGCGGGCGGCGTCGTGATCGCGCCCGAGGCGTTGACCGAGTTCATGCCTCTCTACCGGACGCCGGAAGGCGCGTCCCTGTCGCAGCTCGATATGGACGATCTCGTGAAGATCGGTCTAGTGAAGTTCGACTTCCTCGGTTTGAAAACGCTCACGATCATCGACAAGGCCGTTGCGGCGATCAACGTCGAGCTCGCGAAGCGCGGCGAGGAGCCGCTCGATATCGCGGCGCTCGCGGTCGATGACCGCAAGACCTACGATCTTCTGCAGCGCTGCCAGACGACGGCGATCTTCCAGCTCGAGTCGCGCGGCATGCGCGATCTAATCAAGCGGCTCAAGCCCGACCGCTTCGATGACCTCGTCGCGATTCTCGCGCTATTTCGGCCCGGACCGCTGCAGTCGGGCATGGTCGATGACTTCATCGAGCGCAAGCACGGCCGCAACGCTAGGCCGATCGATGACCTGCACCCGAGCCTCGAAGCCGTGCTCAAGCCGACGTATGGGGTCATCCTGTATCAAGATCAGGTCATGCGGATCGCCCAGATCCTCGCCGGCTATTCGCTCGGCGCCGCGGACGTGCT
>DATBLZ010000093.1:0-9909 GCA_036555065.1 Gammaproteobacteria bacterium | reverse complement strand
AGTCGTAGCTGACCTCTTCCATCGGGAACGGGATGTATTGGTCCGCCTGCAGCTCGACCTGACTCTCGAGATCCGCGACGCTGAGGTTCTTCGGCATTTGAATCACTTTCGTGATCGCGGCGTCGCCGCTGATCGCGATCGCGACCTCCCGGGTCTTCGTGCCGGAACGCTTGACCGCGCGCCTGATCGCTTCGCCGACGGCGTCGGCATCGACGATCGCTTTTTCGTTGATGGCGTTCGGAGGGGTCGCCTCGGCGGCGAACGATTCGACGCGGTAACCACGGCCGGCTCCGCCAAGCTCGACTAGCTTGACCGACGAAGTCGTTATGTCAAGGCCGATGAGGGACCGTTTGCTGCGACTCGAAAACACCGCTTTTCCTTTCCAACTCGCGCAGTTGGGTTAGAATGCTACGCACGTCCAGAGTTAACGCATTTAACTATATCTCACTAGAGATATATACGGTTGTGATGGCGTTCACGATACGACCCTGCGGACACCCCGCCCCACGCACAAATGCCACTTCCAAGGTGCCGAAAGCAGGCTATTTCGCGGCTCGGGAACGCAGAAAGGACGCGGCTTGCGCCGCGCGCTGGCGGAGCGGGTCGCGGCGGCAGAACGGCCGCGCTATTCACGTGCTCCGGCAGCCCCGCTATCCTAAGCCCGACGACGTATTTGGGCCCTTAGACCGGAGGCTTTGCGTCCCCGTGTTTCCACGGGTTTGCCCACACGGCCGGGACTATGCACAAAGCACCCTGGCAAGGCAAGGGCATACAGGGCAAGTTCAGAAATGGACCGTTTTGTGAGGCTTTTCGTCGGGTTTGCGGCCGCCTTCGCGGCCTGCGGCGTGGCGCTGATCGCCGTCGTCGCCGGCGGCTACTACTACGTGGAGCCGTCGCTGCCGAACGTCGAGGACCTGCGCGATATCCGCTTTCAGGTGCCGCTGCAGATCTATAGCCGCGACGGGCGGCTCATGGACCAATTCGGGGAGCAGAAGCGCACTCCCGTCGCGTTCGAGGAGATCCCCCCGATCCTGATTCAGGCACTGCTCGCGGCCGAGGATAAGACTTTCTTCACGCACCCCGGCATCGATTATCTCGGCACTGCCCGCGCCGCATTCAATGTCGTCGTTTCCGGCGGCTCGCTCGATGTTCCGGGCGCAAGCACGATCACGCAGCAGCTCGCGCGCGAGTACTTTCTCTCGAAGGACGTGTCGCTCGCGCGCAAGTTTCGCGAGTGGATCCTCGCGTTTCGGATCGAGAATGCGTTTACCAAGCAGGAGATTCTCGAGCTCTTCTGCAACACGTTCTTCTTCGGTCAGGGCTCGTACGGCATAGCAGCCGCTGCACGAACCTACTTCGACAAGGATTTGAGCGAGCTGACTCTTTCGGATGTCGCGATCATCGCCGGGATTCCGCAGCGGCCCTCGTTTGCCAACCCGTATAACGGCCCGGAGCTCGCGGCGAGCCGCCGCGCCTACGTGCTCGGTCAATTGCGCGATGCCGATCTCATCACCGCGGCCGAGGAAGAGGAGGCGCTCGCCGTGCCGATCAACTCGCGCCGCTACGGGCCAGAGCGCCAATTGAGTGCCCCCTATGTCGCGGAAATGGTTCGGCTCGAGATGCTGCGCCGCTTCGGCGATGCCGCGTTGACGGCCGGGCTCAAGGTCACGACGACCGTCGACAGCCGTCTGCAGGCGGCGGCGAACGAATCGGTGCGCGCGACCCTGATCGACTACGACGAGCGTCACGGGTATCGCGGCCCGCTTGCACGCATCGACCTCGAGGCGGCGGGCGTGCTCGACGAAAGCGGCACGCCCAACGCGGCGCGGCTCAGAGAGGTTCTCGCCGACTACGGGCAGGAGCTCAATCTCGAGACGGGAATTGTCATCAGGGCGGACGAAACGAGCGCCGAGGTTTTTCTGATTTCGCGCGGGCTCGCGAGCGTCGGGCTTCCGGCCGTCGAGTGGGCCGCCCCCTATATCAACGATGACGTCCGCGGCACCGCACCTGCAGCCGTGACGGACGTTCTCGGCGCCGGCGACATCGTGCGATGGCGGACGCTCGCCGACGAGAGCCTAAGGCTTGCACAACTGCCCGACGTCCAAGGAGCATTCGTCGCGCTCGATCCCCGCGACGGCGCGATCGTTGCGCTCGTCGGCGGCTTCGATTACTTCTTGAGCAATTACAATCGCGCGACGCAAGCCGCGCGCCAACCGGGCTCGGCTTTCAAGCCGTTCGTGTACTCGGCGGCGCTCGAGCACGGCTTCACGCCGGCGTCGATCGTCAATGACGCGCCGTTGACGCTCGAAAGCGCCGAGCTCGAAGGCGTCTGGCGACCCGAGAACTACACGCCCGTCTCGCACGGCGAGGTGCGGCTCCGCGAAGCACTCAATGAATCGATGAATCAGGCGTCGATCCGGGCGCTGCGCGACGTCGGGATCGGCAATGCGATTCGCCATCTGCGCAAGTTCGGGTTCGACCAACAGGCGCTGCCGATCAACCTCGCGCTCGCGCTCGGCGTCGGCGGTGTTTCGCCGCTCGATCTCGCCAAGGGCTACGCCGTTTTCGCGAATGGCGGCTATTCCGTCGAGCCCTATTTGATCGAACGCATCGAAGACGCGAACGGCGAGCTGCTCTACCCCGCGCGACCTGCCGGGCCGCACGTCGTCTGCGTGCCGTTGCGCGCCGTCGACGCCGCCGAGGAGGCCCAGGAAGGGTGCGCGGAGCCCGATCCGAGCTCTACCGTCGCGCCCACCGAGCCGCCGGCGCTCGCCGCGACGATTCAGGAGCTTTACCCCGAGATCCGGCGCGCGCCGCGCGTCGTGTCGGCCCAGAACATCTACCTGATTACCGACATCATGAAGGACGTTGTCACATCCGGGTCGGGCCGGCGGGCGTCGGCGCTCGGCCGGCGCGACATCGCCGGCAAGACCGGCACGACCAACGGGCCGCGCGATGCGTGGTTCGCGGGATTCAACGCCGACGTCGTCGGCACGGCTTGGGTGGGTTTCGACGACGACGAGCGCCCACTCGGCAACGGCGAGCAGGGCGGCGTGACCGCAATCCCCATGTGGATCGGATTCATGGCCGAGGCGCTCGCGGGTTTGCCCGAGCATACGCTCGAGCGGCCGCCCGGCATCGTCGAGCAACGCATCAATCGGAAAACGGGCTTGATCGCAAGCGACTACAACCCGAACGCGATCTTCGAGAAGTTCGCCGTGGGACATTTGCCGGAGCGCGAGCCCGATGGGCCGTATCGCGGCGTCAGCGAGGGCAGCGCGGCGCCGTCGAGCGGGCCGGCCGAGCCGATTTTCTAGTCGCCGCAGAGCGGAGAGTCAATGGGTCGACACAACGGTCGTCCGAGCTTCGAAGGCCTGCGCGAGCAACTGGCCCAAGAATCCGCGCGCCTCATGATCGAGCACGGGATTGCCGATTTCGGCCTCGCGAAGCGCAAGGCCGCCGAGCGTTTCGCCGTGCGCGCGGCCGGCGCATTGCCGACCAACGCCGAGATCGAGCAATGCCTCGCCGAGCGCCAGCGCATTTTCGAGCCGCTCACGCACGCGGCTCGCATCGAGGAGCTCCGCCATGCGGCCGCGCAGGTGATGGACATGCTCACCGCTTTCGAGCCGCGTCTCGCAGGCGCCGTGCTCGCGGGCACCGCGACCATCAACACGGCGATCGAAATCCACGTGTTCAGCGCCACGCCCGAGGCCGTCACCGATGCGCTGACGCAGAACGGCGTCAACTGCGGTACATGCTCGCGGCGCTTGCGTTACGGCAGCGGCGCGACCGCGACCATTCCAGGGTTCACGTTTGCTCTTCGCATGGAGCGCGTCGTCGTGCTCGTATTCGGCGAGAATGGCGTGCGCGAGGCACCGCTCTCTCCCGTGGACGGCCGGCCGATGCAACGCGCAAACCGCGCGAAGCTCGCGCGTTTGCTCACCGCGGACCAAGATCGCGGCTGAAGCCGCTCCGACGCTACGCGCCGCGTTTCTCGATCGGCACGTACGTGCGGTCTTTAGGCCCGACGTAGAGCTGCCGGGGCCGGCCGATGCGCATGCCGGGCTCGGCTACCATCTCGCGCCAATTCGTGACCCACCCGACGGAGCGCGCGATCGCGAACATCACGGTGAACATCGATTTCGGGATGCCGAGCGCGCGGTAAATGATCCCCGAGTAAAAGTCGACGTTCGGATAGAGATGCCGCTCGATGAAGTATTCGTCCTTGAGCGCGATCTCCTCGAGCTTCAACGCGAGCTCGAGCAACGGCGTGTCGGTGCGGCCGAGCTTCGAGAGGAGCTTGTGGCACGTCTCGCGGATGATCGCAGCCCGCGGATCGTAGTGCTTGTACACGCGATGCCCGAAACCCATGAGCCGGAACGGATCGTTCTTGTCCTTTGCGCGCGCAACGAACGTGCCGATGCGGCTCACGTCGCCGATCTGCTCGAGCATGGCGATCACGGCCTCGTTCGCGCCGCCGTGCGCCGGACCCCACAGCGCCGAAATGCCGGCCGCGATGGCCGAATAGGGGTTCGTGCCGGAGCTGCCGGCGAGACGTACCGTCGACGTGCTGCAGTTCTGCTCGTGATCGGCGTGCAGGATGAACAAGAGGTCGAGCGCTTGAGCCGCTACGGGGTTTACGTCGTACGTTGCCGCGGGCACCGAGAAGAACATATGCAGCAAGTTGCTGCAGTAGTCGAGCCGGTTGAGCGGATAAACGAACGGCTGGCCGAGCGAATGTTTATAGGATGCCGCCGCAATCGTCGGAATCTTGGCGATGATCCGATGCGCGAACACGTCACGATGCTCCGGGTCGTAGATGTCCGTTGTGTCGTGGTAGAACGCCGACATCGACGCAACGACGCCCGACATCATTGCCATCGGATGGGCGTTGTGGTGAAAGCCGTTGAAGAACCGCAGCAACGACTCATTGAGCATCGTGTGCGTGCGGATCGAAGTGTCGAATCCCGCCAGCTGCTCACGCGTCGGCAGCTCGCCGTGCAGCAGCAAGTACGCGACTTCGATGAATGTCGAGCTCCTGGCGAGCTGCTCGATCGGGTAGCCGCGGTAGAGAAGGACGCCGGCCTCGCCGTCGATGTACGTGATCGAGCTCTTGCAGCTCGCCGTCGTCGTGTAGCCGGGATCGTACGTGAAGGCGCCGAGATCCGAATAAAGCTTGCCGATGTCGACGACCTTTGGGCCGAGCGTGGGACTCAAGACCGGCAGCTCCAGGTCGGCCGAATCCGGGCTTTTCAACGTGTAGTGCTCGTCAGTCATGGGCTCGCGCCGAGTACGCAATCGAATCTCGGCCTCGCCGTCGGGAACGGCAGAAACCGACTCTGGGTGGTCTATTGGCCGGCAGTGCCGGAGTGCACCGATCAGTATAGCAGCGTCAGGCGTCTACTTCCGTGCCGCTTTCTTGCCCGCGGTCTTTTTTTCCGCCACCGGCTTCTTCTCGGCTGCGGGCTTCTTTTCGGCCGCCGGCGACTTTTCCGCTGCGGACTTCGTGTAGCGCTTGCGGAACTTGTCGACGCGCCCGCCCGTATCGACGATCTTTTGCTTGCCGGTGTAAAACGGATGGCACGACGAGCAGACTTCGATATGCATGTCTTCGCCGAGCGTCGAACGAGTCGTGATCTCGTTGCCGCAGCTGCAGATGATCTTTATCTCGGAGTACTTCGGGTGAATGTCGGGTTTCATGGGCAGAGCCTCGAGCGGCGCGTGAGCATACTGACCGTCCGATCCGAACACAAGTCGCAGCGCTCCAACTGCGGTTATCCACAAAACGTGTGGATAACTCTGTGGAGCGCCTCTGCGCAGGCGCTCCCCGCGCTAACCGCACGGCGCCCGGCGCTTACCGTGGTCAAAAAAACGTCACGATCTATCTACCCTTGCTTATCAACTGGTTACACGCGGTTGCGCGTTATTTCTGGAAGTTATCACGGGATCGCATTGATTCCCCGCGGCCGCGCGATTGCTGTGTATAAGGGGTCTCGGCGTCGCCGCCGGCGATGCCGCGCTAGGGCGGCTCCGCGAGCATCGAGCGCAGCGCAGCAAGGGCCTGCGCACGATGGCTCAAGCGGTTTTTCGCGGTGAACGAGAGCTCTGCGGCCGTGGCGTTTCGCGTCGGGTCGACGAAGATCGGGTCATAGCCGAATCCACCGGTGCCCGCAGGCGCCCTGGCGATGCGCCCGCGCCAAGATCCTGACGCGATCAACGGCGCGGGATCCAAGGGCCCGCGGAGTGCCACGACCACGCACCGAAACTCCGCTTTGCGCCGATCGTCCGGCACGTTTTCAAGCAGCGTCAGGAGCTTCTGAATGTTGTCCGCGGGAGAGCACGCAGCTCCGGCAAAGCGCGCGGAACGGACGCCGGGTGCGCCATCGAGCGCTGCGACGCAGAGCCCCGAATCTTCGGCGAGCGCGGGCAAGCCGGTGACGCGCGCTGCATGGCGCGCCTTGAGGAGCGCGTTTTCGACGAACGTCGGCGCGGTCTCCTCGGGTCCCTCGATGCCGAAATCGGCCTGCGGGCGGAGCACGACGCCTGCGTCCTTGAGCAAAGCCGCGAGCTCCTCGAGCTTGCCGCGATTGCTCGTCGCGACGACCCAGCTCGACGGCGTTGCCGTCACGCGCCGAGGGCCGCGGTCTGCGCCGCGAGCAGGCGCTTGATGCCGACGCCGGCGAGATCGAGAAGCCGGTCGAGCTCGCTGCGCTGAAATGCATGGCCTTCGGCAGTTCCTTGGACCTCGACGAATGCGCCTGCTTCGTTCATGACGACGTTCATGTCGGTCTCGGCCTCGGCGTCCTCGATATAGTCGAGGTCGAGCACGGAGACGCCGCCGACGATGCCGACCGAGACAGCTGCCACCTGCCCGTGTAACGGATTTTTCGCGAGCGTGCCGGCGGCGAGCAGCTTCTCTGCCGCGAGGACGAGCGCAACGTACCCGCCGGTAATCGCGGCCGTGCGTGTGCCGCCGTCGGCCTGGAGCACGTCGCAATCGACCGTGATGGTCCGCTCGCCGAGGCTCGCGAGATCGACGACCGAGCGCAAGCTTCTGCCGATGAGACGTTGGATCTCGAGCGTCCGACCGCTCTGCTTGCCGCGCGCGGCCTCGCGGTCGGTTCGCGTATGGGTTGCACGGGGCAGCATGCCGTATTCCGCGGTCACCCACCCTTGCTGCCGGCCTTTGACGAACGCAGGCACCCGTTCCTCGACCGACGCCGTGCAAAGCACGCGCGTGTCGCCGAACTGCGCGAGCACCGAGCCCTCGGCGTGGCGGCTGTATCCGGGCACGAGCTCGACGGCGCGCATCTCGTCGGGGCGCCGGCCGCTCGGACGCATCAGGCGTCACCGTTGAAGCGCAGCGCCGCCGCGCTCGTGTTGTCGCTATGCGGCGCGTTCTTCGCAACCGCGCTCTCGGCAAGCACGCGCAGCGCCGGCTGCAACGCCCCGCCGTGGTCCGTAAGCTTGAGCAGCGCCGCGTCGTCGACACCCGACCACAGGCCGTCCGTGCAGACGACGAGCACGTCGCCGGCCGCAAGACGCTTGCGCGCGGCGATGCTCATGTCAGGTATCGGCTGATCGCCGCCGAGGCAGCACTCGACGTAATTCCGCATGGGATGACTGTTGATCTCGTGCTCCTTGATTACGCCCTCGCGCAACAAGAGCTCCACGTGGCTATGATCGCGCGAGCGGCTGACGATCGCGCCGGCGCGAATCTGATAGACGCGGCTATCGCCGATATGCGCGCAGTACGCATTCGCGTCCTGGACCAGGCACACGGCGCACGTCGCGCGCGGGCGAAATTCGAGCGCGATATCGCCGCCGAGCGCGACGACGCGGTCGTGCGCTTCGGCGAGCCCAGCCGTCAGAAAACCCTGCGGATCGAGAATCGGATGGGTCGCAGCGGCGAACTTCTTTTGCAAGACGCCGACGATGACTTCCGAGGCCTTGGCGCCTTGTGCGTGTCCACCCATGCCATCCACGGCCACGATGAGCGCCGCGCGCGCGCTCGAGGCGACGTCGACTCGATCCTGATTTTCCTGGCGATTACCGGGAAGCGATACTTTCGCTAGCTCGACCTGCACGATGCCGGCTCGTCTCGATGACTGCCATATCTTAGACTTAACCGATGCCGCAAAGCATGACCGGATTCGCGACCGCCGAGAAGGTCATCGCGCCCTTTCAGCTCACGTGGGAGATCCGCAGCGTCAATCACCGGTTTCTCGATCTCGGGTTTCGAATGCCCGACGAGCTCAGATACCTCGAGCCCGAGCTGCGCGACATCGCGACGCGCCTCATCAATCGCGGCAAGCTCGACTGCGTCCTCAAGGTCTCGATGGCCGCGGGTGGAGCCGGCAAGGGTGAGCTCGACAAGGCCGTCGTCGCGGCGCTGCACGCGCTCGACCGCGACGTGCGCAAAGAGTTTCCGGAAGCGGAGCCCATGTCGGTTGCGGAGATTCTGCGCTGGCCCGCCTTGGTGCGCGATCCTGCACACAGCGTGGCCGCGCTCGCGGAGCCGGCGCGAGCCTGTTTTGGCGCGGCCGCAGATGCGCTCTGCGCGATGCGCGCACGCGAAGGAGCGCGCATCGCCGATTCCTTGGAGCAGCGCCGTTCATCGATCGGCGCGCGCATCGCGAAATTGCGACCCGAGCTCGAGGGTGCGCAGGACCGCTACCGGCTGCGCCTGAAGGAGCGCCTCGCGCGGATCGGCGTTGAGCTTGCGCCCGAGCGCCTCGAGCAGGAGATCGCGCTGCTGGCGCAGCGCGCTGACGTCGCGGAGGAAATCGATCGCCTCGACAGCCACCTCGCCGAGGTCGCCGATGTTCTGACTCGCAACGAGCCGATCGGGCGGCGACTGGATTTCTTGATCCAGGAGCTCAACCGCGAGGCGAACACGTTTGCCTCGAAGGTGCAAGAGGAGGAGCTCACGCGCCACGCCGTCGAGCTCAAAGTGATCATCGAGCAGATGCGCGAGCAAGTGCAGAATCTCGAGTGATCGCCGAAGCGAAACAGAAGCAGCGCGGCCGGCTCATCGTGCTCGCCGCGCCTTCGGGCGCCGGCAAGACGACGCTCGTCCGTGCATTGCTCGCGCGCATTCCCGATCTCGCGTTCTCCGTGTCCTATACGACGCGTGTGCCGCGGGTCGGCGAGCGCGAAGGCCACGACTACTTCTTCGTTTCCCAACGGGAGTTCACGCGCATGGTCGAAGCCGGCGCCTTTCTCGAGTACGCGCAGGTCTTCGACCATTGGTACGGAACCGGACTCGAGCACGTAAACGAGATTCTCGCCCGTGGGCAATCCGTGCTGCTCGAGATCGATTGGCAAGGTGCTCGGCAGGTCAAGAGCCGTTTACCGGAGGCGTGTACCGTATTTGTTTTGCCGCCGAGCCTTGCGGAGCTCGAGCGCCGATTGCGCGGGCGGGGAACAGATTCCGCGGAACGCATCGAGCGGCGGCTCCGCGACGCGCTCGGCGACATAAGCCACTGGTCCGAATTCGACTATGCCGTCGTCAACGAGCGTGTCGGCGCGGCCGTGGATGCCTTGGCCGCCATCGTTGCCGGCCGCGGCGAGGCTCATTCAACGCGCTCCAAGGCGCTCAAGGCGCGGGTTGCCGAGATTCTCGCGAGCTGACGAGTTGCTCGCTCCCGGGGCCCATGCAGTACACTGGCAGCTTAATACTAGGAGTGCCAATGGCGCGGATCACGGTCGAAGACTGTCTCAGCAAGATTCCGAACATGTTCCAGCTCGTGCTCGTGGCGGCGAAGCGGGCGCGGCAGCTCGCGAACGGCGCCGAGCCGACGGGGGAGTGGGAAAACGACAAGCCTACGGTGGTTGCCTTGCGGGAGATCGCGGCCGGCTACATCACCGAGAGCCTCCTCGAGGAGCGCGATCAGCCGCTCGATGATC
>DATBLZ010000068.1:0-13674 GCA_036555065.1 Gammaproteobacteria bacterium | reverse complement strand
AGGTACGCGAGCCCGAGCTCGAGATCGACCGAAATTTGCCCCCACACACCCGTGTTGCCGGTGTATTCGGCAGAGCCGTCCTCCCACGTCTCGTGCCCGAATTCGCCGGGACCGGGAATCGTGTTGAACATCCACATGCGTTTACCGCTGCGCACATCGAACGCGCGCACGGCGCCTTTGACGTTGCTTATGCTCCGCGGATTTGCGCCCGTTTCGAATGCCGAGCCGACGAGCACAACGTCGCCCCCGACGATCGGTGTCGCGTGCAAGCCGATCGGCGCATTCGTGAGTTCAAGCGTCGGATCGAGATCGCGCTTGAGATCGACGACGCCATCCTCCCCGAAGCCCGCAACGCGATCGCCGGTGCGCGCATCGAGCGCGACGAGCCGGTAACCCGGCGTCACGTAGAGGATTCGCTCGTCGGCGCCGTCCGTCCAATACGCGAGCCCGCGGCCGGAAAGCTGGCGTGGCGCCGCTGCGCCGCGCGCGCCTTCGTCCTCGCTGTGCACCCATTGCAGCTCGCCCGTGCCTGCATCGAGCGCGACGACTGCGCGCCGCGTGCCGGCCGTCGAGTAAAGCCGTCGTCCGACCATGAGCGGCGTCGATTGGAAGTTGAACTCGGGACGCGGTCCCAGGTTATCGGTCTTGAATCCCCACGCGATCTCGAGACTGTCGAAGTTCGCCGCGTCGATCTGATCGAGGCGCGAGTAACGCGTGTGGCCGAGGTCGCCGCCGTACGTGCGCCACTCACCACCGGCATCGATGCCGGCCGTTCGCGCTGCCGCAGTCGACGCTTCAAGGTCGGCAGCCGGCGCTGAGCGGGCGCTCGCGGCGGATGAGCCTTGCGCCAACGTCGCGACTCCCTCGAGCGGCGTCGTGCCAGCCGCATATCCACCGGTTCGCAGCAAGTATGCAACGAGGTCCGCGCTTTCTGTCCGCGACAGCGATGCCGGGCTCGCGGGCGGCATCGAAAGCCGCGTGCGCTCGAGCAGCGCACCCGGCGTCTCTGGCTCCCACTTTGCGAAAAACTCGAGGCCCGTGAGTGCGGGTGCCGCTTCGATGCCGCCAAGCGTCGTTCCGTGGCATTGCGCGCACTGTTCCGTGTAGAGCCGCTCGCCGCGTTGTGCTTGCTCCTCGGTGTACGCGCCGTCCCACGTCGCACCATCTCGCTGGGCGACCGCGGGCAGCGCCACGAGCGCAAGGACACATGCGCCACCGACGGCTCTCACAGCAACCCTGTGCTCGACTCCATATCGGTCGATATACAACGATTGTCCGAGATTTGCCACTTGGAGCGTCGTGGTAGTCCGACGAGCTCTTCATAGATCCGCGGAATCGCGTGTCATCCGCATGATTCGCGCGTTGTCTTGCGCAAATGGCAGATGCGTAATACAGTCGTGAGCGTGAAAACACTGACAGTACGCTTGCCCGACTCTCTGGTTGCAGAGATCGACGCCGAATCGCGCGAACGCAAGGTATCGAAGTCCGACGTCGTGCGCGAACGGCTACAAGCCGGGTCGGGACGAAGGGGACGCCGCGCGTCTCTGCTAGACGCTATCGGCGACCTCATTGGGTCCGTGGATGGGTTGCCGGACGATATGAGCGCTCGTAAGAAGGACTACCTTAAGAGCACCGGCTATGGCCGCAAACGTCCTCGTTGACGCTGGCTTTCTCGTCGCGCTCCTCGCGCGGCGCGACGCACATCATCCCTGGGCCGTCAGGGTCGCCGAACGTTTCCCGCCTCCGTGGCGAACGTGCGAGGCCGTGCTGTCGGAAACGTTTCACCTTCTCGGAGCCCGAGGTGCTCCTACACTGCGTGGGCTGCTTCGGCGCGGCGCATTGCTGGTCACCTTCGACCTCGGGGACAACATCGAGCCCGTCCTCAAGGTCCTCGAGAAGTACGCGGATCGCGCCGCGAGCCTTGCCGATGCCTGCCTCGTGCGCATGAGCGAGATGCTGGCAACCCCGATGCTTCTGACGACCGACGGCGATTTCCGCTTCTACCGCCGGCACGGGCGCCAAGTGATTCCTTGCCAGATGCCTGACTAGTCGCGAACGTACTCGATGGCGTCGATCTCCCAGTTATAGACGTCGGGGTCGTCGGGAATCATTTGGAAATCGACGATCTCGCTCCAGTGCCCGTCGAGCTCGATCTCGACCGGCGCGTAGCGGACGTAACCGAGCCGCGTCGTGCCGCGAACCCGGATCGCGAACGTGCCCGGACCCGGCGACGACTTTAGCCGTCCTCGGAGCCACAGCACGCGCGTGTTGACATGAAACGTGAGCGAGCCGTAGATGCAAGCGAGCTCGGCGGCATCGCACAGCCGTTCCCCGCGCGCCAGGTAGTGGAATCGCGCTGCTGCAACGGGCGTCACGGCGAGCAGCGTCACCAGCGCGAGTGCGCGGATCCGCATCACCGGATAGTAGCCTGCGTCGAGATCATGTGCTCCTCATGATCGTTATTGTTAGTGGCGCGCCCGGAGAGATTCGAACTCCCGACCACTCGGTTCGAAGCCGAGTACTCTATCCAACTGAGCTACGGGCGCGAGGCAGTTGAGTGTATAGGACTCGGAATCGCGGCTAAAGCCGCTCCACAAAAGATCGCGGCTAAAGCCGCTCCCACAACAGTCGCTCAAGGTCCCCGTCCGAACATGACCTTGACCGTGCCGTCGGCGAGCGTTGCGCGCAGGAACGTGCCGCCCGGCTCGCCGCTCTTGAGCGGGTAGAACGTGATCGCGACGTGATCGCCGGGCTTGAGCGTGCTATTCGTCCAGCCGCGGCGGCCGAGAAAGTTCGGACTCATGCCTTCGAGTCCCCACTCCGTAACCGTGCCGTCCGCGTTCGTCACGTTGACCCACGTCCACGTGTGCGGGTTCGTCCATTCGAACTCGACGACCTCGCCTTCGATGGTCTTCTCGGTCGTCATGTCGAAGACGCTGAACGAATGGTGCGCAAGCGTGGAAGAGCCCGCGAGCGCCGCGGCGGCACCGAGAAGCGCTGCCCCAATTTGCCTGTGGCTCATCTTCCGCGTCACTCCTTGACGTGCGTCAAGTCGATGCCCGCTTTCCCGTCTTCGGTCAAGAAGTTCCGGTTGTTCTGCTGGCAGATGTACTCGGCGAGGTTCCAATCACGATGTCGGCCATAGACGCGCGTCGTCGTCCAAGGTTTGGTCAGCGCTTCGGGGTCGTCGACTGTCGTCGTGATCTCGAGCTTATCGGGCTCGACGAGCCGCATGCGCTCCATGATCCGCATCTTGTCGCTATGCCGCACGCCGAAGCTCATGCCGAGCGCCGTATCGGTCGTGAAACCGACGGTATCGACGATGAGCGTGTCGCCTTCCCAGTGCCCGATCGAGTGGCCGTTGAAAGTGAGGTCCGGGCTCTCGGGATGCGCGCGGCCATCCGTGAAGATCTGCCGCCATTGCCCGTACGCCTCGATGAGAATCGTGACCTTGTCCGGCGTGAACAGAAACTCGATCGGGTACGGCTGCGTCATGATGCCCGGCATGCCGTTCGGCACGCAGTTCGCGGCCGGCGAATCCTCGATCTCGCCGCGCGCCTGAGCCGCTCGATACGCCTCGGCCCGGGCTGCGTACAAAGGCGTCAGCGCCGGCTGCTCCCCGCCGAATCCCCCGCCGAATGTAACCTCCCAAAGCCCGGTCCAATCCGGCAATGCTTCGATCGCAGCCCAGGTCGAGCCCGGCAGCGGCGCTTGCGCGTGCGCCGCGGTCGGGAGCCCGGCAAGCGCGATGCATGGGAGCGTGTACGTCGCAATGGCTCTATATAGATGCATCGGTACTCCTTCGCGGACAATCCATGCTAGCGCGGGCCGCGATTAACGGAAACCGGAGCCTCATATACACTGCGGCGTGCGCTGTGCTTGCTGAGGAACCGATGCTCCAGACCGACGACAACGCACTCGCCACCGCTTGGCTCGGCTCGACCCAAGCGCGATTCGACGCCGCTAACGAAGCGCAGGTGCGCAGGACGCGCGCGTTGCTCAATCGCATCGTTCCAAACGCTTCACTGCATGGTCGCTTCCTCAACACATTGGCGCTGCTCGAGCACATGGGCAGCCGCAAGATCATGGCCACTCAACACGGCGAGAGCATCGATCAAGCGACGCTCAGGCACGTTGCCGAGGAGGCCCATCACGCGTACTTCATGAAGCGCCAAGCCGAGAAAACCGCGGCACGTCCGCTCGAGTTCCGCAATGCCGACTTGCTTGCGCCGGCCGCAGCGCGCATGTATTTCCAGCGTCTCGAGGCAGGACTCGTCCGCACGCTCGGCCGCGAGAGCAGCATGCGCGCGGCATATCTATATATGTCGCTGATCGTCGAGTTTCGCGCGCTCTGGTTCTATCGGCTCTATCAACAGACCCTTAATCGGCTGGGTGCCGCACTCTCGCTGAAGCGCGTTCTCGGCGAAGAACAGAACCATCTCGGCGACATCGCAGAGCGCCTCGAGGCCGCAGGTCAGCGCAGCGACGCACGCATCGCGACGCTCCTTGGGCTCGAGAGCTCGCTCTACCTGCGCCTGCTCGGCGCGCTCCAACTCTCACTCGACGCGGCATGAGCCTGGGCGAGATCACGCTCGGCGAGATCACGCTCGGCGCGCTCGCGCTCGCGGTGGTGCTGAGCTGCACGACGCGGCTCAATGTCGGGCTGCTCGCGATCGTGCTCGCCTGGATCATCGGCGTATACGTCGGCGACTTGCCGTTGCGCGAAGTTACGGCTGGATTCCCCGTCGATCTCTTTCTCACGCTCGCCGGCGTGACGCTGCTTTTCAGCCAGGCGCGCGTCAACGGCACGCTCGACGTCGTCGCGCACAACGCCTTGCGGTTGTGCCGCGGCCGCGTGGGTCTCGTGCCGATCATGTACTTCGGCCTCGGCGCGGCGCTTGCGACCGCGGGTCCCGGCAATATCGCGACGGCAGCGCTGCTCGCGCCGATCGCAATGGCGACGGCGCTACGCATGCGTATCTCGCCGTTTCTAATGGCCGTCATGGTCGGAAACGGCGCGAACTCGGGGTCCCTGTCGCCGCTTGCGCCCACGGGCCTCATCGTCTCCGGTCTCATGGACCGGATCGGACTTCCGGGGCACGAGCTATGGACGTGGCTCTACAACTTCGGCGCACACATGATCGTGGCGTTCGGCGCGTATTTCATTTTTGGCGGCCTGAAGCTGCTCGCGCGCGCCGACCGCGTCGAAGCAGAGCCCACGTCCGCCGAGCGCCTCAACGGTCATCAGGTGTTGACGCTCGCTCTCATCGGGATTTTGGTCCTCGGCGTGATCTTCGGCGGGTTCAACATCGGCATGGCCGCATTCGCCGGCGCGGTGCTCTTGAGCCTCGCGCGCGCCGCCGACGACCACGCGGCCATCAAGGGCATGCCGTGGAGCACGATCCTCATGGTTTGCGGCGTGACGGTGTTGATCGGCCTGCTGGAGAC
This sequence comes from Gammaproteobacteria bacterium, assembly GCA_036555065.1. Lineage (GTDB taxonomy): Bacteria > Pseudomonadota > Gammaproteobacteria > Steroidobacterales > Rariloculaceae > DATBLZ01. Next base: position 8,226 of record DATBLZ010000068.1, on the reverse strand, counting down.
GACCGGCGGCATGGAGCTCTTCACGGGGCTCCTCTCGAGCGTTGCGACGCAAGCGACGATCATCCCGTTCATGGCGGTCACCATCGGTGTCGTCTCCGCCTACTCGAGCACGTCGGGCGTCGTGCTGCCCGCGTTCCTGCCGACCGTGCCGGGAATCATCGAGAACTTGGGCGGCGGCAGCGCGCTCGCGCTCGCCTCGACGATGAACGTGGCTGGGCACTTGGTCGACGTCTCGCCGCTCTCGACGCTCGGCGCGCTCTGCGTCGCGGCGGTGCCATCCGGCGATCTCAGCCGGCGGCTCTTCAACCAATTGCTCGGCTGGGGGCTGTCGATGACCGTCGTCGGCGCCGCGCTTTGCTGGCTCTTGTTCAGTTAATATGTGCGCCGGAATCTCCCGCTCTGGAAAGTAAGGGTATGAAAAAAGCCGTCATTGCCTTGGTCGCAATTCTCGTCGTCTTGCTCGCGTTGCCCTTGCTCACCGGCATGATGACGCAATCGCGCATCGAGGAGCGCGTCGCTGCGCTCAACAGCAACCCCTTCGTTGTCGTCGAAGTCGCGAGCTACGACCGCGGCTGGCTTGGGGCCGCGGCGCAAATCGAGCTCGGAATCAATCCGCAATACTTCGCGCAGATGGCGGGGGGTGTTCCCGCAGGCGCCGCGTTCTTAGAGCAGCGGCTCCCGGTGCAGCTCGAGATCAAGCACGGTCCGGTCATCGTCGACGGCGGAGTGCAAATCGCGCTGTCCACGGTCGTCGCGACGTTCGATCCCGCGAGCCCGGTTGCAGTGCTCGCGCGCGACCAGCTCGGTATGCCGTACGTATTCCAACTGCGCGGCCACGCCCCCATTACAGGCGGGTTCGTGTTCGAAGCCGATATTCCGCCCGTCGACTATGGCGACGGAACGAACGATTTCACCTTCTCGGGCCTGCGCGTCGACGGCACGCTGCGCGGCGATCACGTCACCTCGCGCGGCAACATCGACTCCTTCGACTTCACGAGCGCGGGTGCGACCGCGGTCGTCGAGCAGATTCGCTTCGACATGGACTCGGAGTACCACGTAGGGAGCTTCGGCGTCGGCAAGGGCGAATTCAACATCGCGCGCGTGGTCGTCACGAGCCCGTTCGCCGGCCCCGACCCGTTGTTCACGGCGCAAGGTCTGCGCGTCGGCGGGGAGTCCGCGCTCGAAGACGACGGAACCATGCGCATCGGCGCCAATTACAGCGTCGAATCCGTTACCGCGGGCACGGGCTTCCGCTTGGCGGACGCCGAGCTCGGCATCGCCGTCGCCGACCTCGACGCGGAAGCGATGAAGGACTACTTCGCGACTATCCAGCTCGTCATGGGCCAAGAACCGGCCGCAGCGCCCGACGAACTACTTGCGGCGCTCGTGCCCGTTCTCGAGCGCTTGCTCGAAGGCGGACCGAACCTCGCGGTCGACCCGATCCGTTTCGCGATGAACGGCGAGCCATTTTCGGCCAAGTTTCTCATCGAGGTCGATCCTGCCGCGTTGCCGCCGGCCCCAATGCGCAACTATCAGGATCCGAGCCTCTGGCTCGCGGCTGCGATCGTGACCGCCGAAGCCGAGGTTTCGAAGGTGCTTGCACACGATCTCGCGCAGCAGGCGATGCGAATGCAATTGGCGGGGTCCGGCGACCCATCGCTGACCGACGACGACATCAACGCCCAAGCGGAAGCGCAGGTCGGTCTCATGCTCGTCCAGTTGACCGGCATGGGCATGCTCCGAGACACGGGCGACCGTTATACGACGAACGCCCGCTTCGCTCAGGGCACGCTCACGGTCAACGGAACGCCGGTACCGCTCGGGCTATAGCGAGCGGCGTCGCGACCGGCAGCGCGTAGGCTACTCCGCCTCGCTCGCGCCGGGCTCCGCGTCGGGCGGAGTCGCATCCGGCGGCAATTCGACTTCTTTGACTTCGACCTCAGGCGCTTCTCCGGCGGCCTCGGGACCGAGGACGAGCTCGTCCGCCTCGATCTCGGTAATCGGGTAGAACTGTCCGAGCTGGCACGTAAAGCCACTTCTGAACGAAGTTCCCCATTGCTCGAGAACGGTGATCGTATCGATGTCGCAGAGCCGCCCGTTTGTCTCGTGCATGAAGCGCTTCTCGCGGCCGAGCCCCGGGCAAGTCCTCGTGAGGATGTTCGATAGGTAAACGCCGCCGTTCATAACGAATAGGACCGTCTGATCATCGATGACTTTCGTTTGCTTGATCCGATTGACGCTGATGCAGTCGACCGGAGTCCGATCGAAACCTTCACCTTCGACCTCGCCCTCCTTCTCGGCGGCTACGCCGGCCCCGGCGAAAGCCGTGAAGACGAGCAGCCCTTGAGCGGCTAACAGACTCTTTCGATTCATTGGCATACCCTCCGCGCGGCAACGCCGCTGGGGCCGTCTCCTTTATAACTCAGGTCCCGGCGAGCACAAAACTGACGCCCAAGTGTGACCATATTCACGGCCCAGGGCTGCCCCCGGGTCTAGAGTGGTGGCTCGCGCGCGCCCAGCAAGGCCGACGATCCCTTCGGTCGGGTGCGGACGCTGCAGTGCTCGAATGACTCAAGAACCCCGTCCTGCGCCTCCGCAAAAGACCGTCACCGCCGAGCCGAGCGACCTCGATGAGTCGCGCGCCGAGCACATTTACCTGAGCGACGAGACGGCCGTCGATGGAGCCGAGCCCCGGACCGTGCGGGAAAAAATCGAGTTCCGCGACCGGCTCCGCGGCTTGGATGTGCGCATCACGCTCTACGAAGAAGGCTTCCTGCGGCTCGACGAGACCCGGGGGAAGCGTACGCGGACACACAATATCAACTTGCGTTACCTCGATCCCGTCCCCGCGCAAAAGCGCCATTACGCGAAGCGCACCCTGAAGTTCGCCGCGGTCTTCGCGGGCATTGCCGCGCTCGCGGGCTCGCTCGGCGTCCTTCCGAGCATACGCTCGATTGCGATCCTCGTAGCGGTCGCTGCCGGCGCCGTTGCCCTCGCTGCGTTCTTCCTGTTCGTCTATTTGAGTCACGAGAAGACCGTGTTTCGAACGATGCATGGACGCGCCGCCGCGCTGACTTTGACCGCGGGGCTCGGCCGCATTCGCCGATTGCGCAGCTTGTTGCCCAATATCATCAACGCCATCGGCGACGCCGAGGACGACATCGGCGAGGATACGACCGTGTTCTTGCGCGCGGAAATGCGCGAGCACTATAGGCTGCGTACCGACGGTGTCTTGAGCGAAGAAGAATGCAGCAATAGCACGGGTCGGATTCTCGTGCATTTTGACGACGAGATGTAATCGCGGCCCGCGGGCTATGATGCCCGTCGTGACGGACCCACTCGCGAGCGACGTGACGCCTGCACCGGCGGTCTTGGCGGCATTCGCGATCGACCCTACGACGCTGCGCCGCGTCGGCACCGGGCTCATCAATCGAACCTGGTCGGCACGTGACGCACGCGGCGCGGCCTGCGTGCTCCAGCGCGTAAACCCCGTGTTTCCGGCCGCCATCCACTACGACATCGACGCGGTCACGCGGCATCTGCAGGCCAAGGGGCTCGCGACTCCGGTCCTGATCCCTACACGTTCGAACGAGCTCTGGCACGAGCACGCCGGCGCCGTCTGGCGCGTGCTGACGTCGATCGAAGGCACGAGCTACGAAGCCCTCCGCAACGTCGAGCAAGCGCGCGAGGCCGGCCGGATTCTTGCGGTCTTCCATCGCGCGCTCGTCGATCTCGATCACACGTTCCGCGGCACCCGTCTCGGCGTGCACGATACGCCTCGGCATATCGCGACACTGCGTGCAGCCCTCGAGGAGCATCGCGCGCACTCTGCGTTCGCGAAAGTCGCTGCGCTCGGCACCGCAGTGCTCGAGCTCGCCGCGGAGATCGATGCCACGCCGGACGCCGCCGCTCGCATCGTGCACGGCGATCCGAAGATCTCGAACGTCATGTTCGCGCCCGACGGTCAGCGCGCGCTCTGTCTCATCGATCTCGACACCGTCGCCCGCATGCCGATTGCTCTCGAGCTCGGCGATGCCTTCCGCTCGTGGTGCAACCCCAAGACCGAGGACGCGAGCGATGCGACGTTCCAGTTGGCGTTGTTCAGAGCGGCAATCGAAGGATACGCGGCAGGCAGCGCAGGGCTCTTGACGCCAGCGGAGTGGGAGGCGATACCGAGCGCGATCTTCAGAATCACGGTCGAGCTCGCCGCAAGGTTTTGCACGGATGCCTTGCGCGAGCGCTACTTCGCTTGGGACCAGCAGCGCTTCAGAACCGCGAGCGAGCACAACCAGGCGCGCACCCGCGGCCAGCTCGCCCTCGCGCGAGCCGTACGCGCGCAACTGCCCGCAATCGAGGAAGTCGTGACGCGCGCCTCGGGGCTGTGACACTCCCGTGACACAGTTGCGGCGCGGGCTTGGTATGAATCGCGGCTAAAGCCGCTCCCACAGGCCTGAAGCCGTCCCACGAGGCTGAAGCCGCCCGGGGACGGTAGTGAGCGCGCGCATGTTGGAAAACCTGGGGATGGTCGGAATCTCGTGGCGCCAAGGCAGCGCCACGTCGCTCGCCGAGTTCACGTTGCCCGAGGACGGCGTCGCCGAGCGCCTCAAGGCATTCGCGGCGGCCCATGGTCTACGCGAGCTCTCCTATCTTGCGACTTGCAACCGCGTCGAGCTCTTGTTCGCACGGCAGATTGGCGCCGCGGCGACGGACTTGCGGGACGCCGCTTTTCGTTGCCTCACGGGCCACGCCGCCGCCCCCGGCGAGGCTGAACGCCGGCTCCGTGCTTGGCATGGCGAAGGCGCGGCGGAGCATCTATTTCTGATCGCCGCGGGCCTCGATTCGGCATGCGTCGGCGAGACTGAAATCGTCGGCCAGGTCCGCGCCGCGAACGAGCGCTCGGCAGCGCTCGGCTTGAGCGGCCCCGCGCTCGATCTCGTATTCGAGGAGGCCCTGAAGATCGCCGCCCGCGTGCGCGGCGAGACGCGTCTCGGCGCCGGCCGCGTCTCGCTCGCCGAGATCGCAGTCGACAGGATCCGCGAGCGCATCGCCGAGACGCCCGGGACCGTGGCGCTCGTCGGCGTCTCGCCGATGACCGAGCGCGCGGCCGTCTCGCTCAACGAGCTCAAAGTTCCGCTCGTCATCGTCAATCGCACGCTCGCGAAAGCCCAACTCCTCGCAGCGCGGTTCGGCGCCGCGGCGCAGTCGCTCGACGAGTTTCGCACGAACCCACGCGGCATCGAGGCGCTCTTGACCGCGACCGGTGCGGCCGAGCCGATATTGCGCGAGCCGGCGCTCGAGCGCATCGCCGCACGCGCACCGTCGGGCCGCGCGCCGTTGATGGTCGACATGGCGGTACCTGCGGATATCGACGCGGGTGCGTGCAGCAAGCTCGCGATTCCGCGCATCGGGCTCGACGAAATCGTCGCGCATGCCGAACACAATCGAAACGCGCGTCTGACCGAAGCGGCGCAGGCGCGCGAGCACGTCGATGCGGCGCTCGAAAAACTCCAAGAGCGCTTCGCGGAGCGTCATTACGGCCCGCTGCTCGGGGCCCTTCAGCAGCGCTACCGGCGCACGGCCCAGGAAGGCATCAACCGTCTGCTCAAGAAAGAGCTCAAAAACTTGGGCGCCGAAGAGCGCGTTGCGATCGAGACCTGGTGCGAGGTGCTCGCGCGGCGCTTCGCGCATATCCCGTGTCTTGGGCTCCGCGGCCTCTTGCTCACGGGCCCAGAAGGCTCGATCGACGCTTTTTTGAGCGGCCTCGAGCCCGAATTCGCCGACGAGCTGCGTGCGGCGCTCAAACGGAGCACGGAGCTCAAAGAGACACGCCAATGACGCTGCGTCTCGGCACGCGGGGCTCGGATCTCGCGCGCGCTCAAGCGCAAACGATCGCTACGAGCCTCACCGCCGCGGGTCTCCCCACGGAGCTTACGATCATTCGCACGAGCGGCGACCTGGCACCGGCCGCCTCGTTCGCTTCGATCGGTCCGCAGGGCGTCTTCGTCCGCGAGATCGAGCAAGCCGTGCTCGAGGGCAGCATCGATCTCGCGGTGCATTCGTTCAAGGACTTGCCGACGCGCTCGCCGGCTGAGCTCGTGATCGCGGCGGTGCCGGTCCGTGTCGACGCCGCCGACGTGCTCGTCGTCAACGCCGACGCGCTCGCCGAGGATCGCGACGCGCTGCTGCCGCTCAGCCCGGGCACCCGCGTCGGCACGGCGTCGGCGCGAAGACGAGTGTGGCTCAAGCACTTCCGCCCGGATCTCGAGGTCGAGCCGCTGCGCGGTAACGTACCGACGCGCATCAAGCGCCTCAAGAACGGCGCTCACGGCGCGATTCTGCTCGCGGCCGCCGGCATCGAGCGGCTGCGCGCGAGCAGCGCGGTGCTCGAGGCGCCGCTCGCGGGGCTTAAGGTCCTCAGGCTCGATCCGCGCCGCTTCGTGCCCGCGCCCGCGCAAGGCGCGCTCGCCGTGCAGTGCCGGCGCGACCGGCCTGACGTCATGGCGGCGCTCGCGCGGCTCGACGATGCCCCGAGTCGCCTCGCCGTCGAAGCCGAGCGCGACGTGCTCGCGCGCGCCGAAGGCGGCTGCGAAATCGCCTTTGGCGCGTACTGCTCCAAAGTCGGCGATAGCTTCGAGCTCGTGGCCATGCTCGAGCGCGACGGCCGTGTGCTGACGACGACCGCGCGCGGGCGCGACGCTCGCGCCCTTGGCGAACTCGCGTGGCGCTCCATCATGGCAACGGCATGAAAACCACAGGTACCCTCGAAAGGCGGCGCGTGCTCATCACCCGTAGCGGCGAAGACAGCACCGAATGGGCTGAGGAGCTTGCGCGCCGCGGCGCCGAAGCGGTGAGCCATCCATGCATCACGACCGAGCGCATCGACACCGAGCGGCTCCGCGCGGGACTCGCGGCCGCCGCGGCCGAAGCCGATTGGCTCGTGTTCACGTCGCGGCGCGGGGTTGCCGCGTACGCCGTGCTCAACCCGAAGCCGGCGCGGCGCGAGACGCGCATTGCCGCCGTCGGCAGCGCAACCGGGCAAGCAGCCCTTGCCACACTCGGACGTATCGACCACGTCGGCCGTGGAACAGCGGCCGCGCTCGGCGATAGTCTGGCGGCGTTGCCGGACTTCAAGCACGGGTGCCGTTGCTTGCTCGCCGTCGCGGCAAACGCCTCGGCCGAGCTCGAGCAGAGCCTTAGGCTCGCCGGCGCAAGTTGCACGCGGTTCGACGTCTATCGCACGAAACCCGCGCGCAAGCGCCGGCGCAAACAGCCGCTGTCTGCGCTCGGCGTGGATACAATCCTGTTCGCAAGCCCGTCGGCCGTGCAAGGATTCACGAATCAGTTCGATCTCGACACAGACGTACGCGTATTCACGATTGGTCCCTCGACGACGGCAGCGGCCCGCTCCCGCGGCATTGCCGTTACGGCGGAATCGCGAACGCCGAGCTTCGAGGGTCTGTTGGAGGCCATGAATGCCCAGTAAGAAAATCACGACGCCCGGACGCGTGCGCCCGCGGCGCCTCCGCCGCACGGCGGCTTTGCGCGACCTCGTTGCCGAGACGGACGTTCGCGCGCGGCATTTGATCATGCCGCACTTCGTGCTGCCGCAGGCGCGCGGCGAGGAGCCCATCGCATCGATGCCGGGCATCGCCCAGCTCGGCGTCGAGAATCTGCTGCGCGCGATCGAGAGTGATCTCGCGCTCGGCATCAAGGCGGTTTTGCTGTTCGGCCATCCCGAGGACGGCGGCAAGACGCCCGACGGCGCGGCCGCGGCGGCCGCGAACGGTGCCGTGCAGACGGCCGTGCGCGCGCTCAAGAAAGCGTTCGGCGATGCGCTCGTCGTCATGACCGACGTCTGCCTCTGTGCGTACACCGATCACGGTCATTGCGGCGTGCTCGATCACGGCGCAGTCGACAACGACGCCTCGCTCGCGCCGCTCGTGGCCGCAGCGCTGAGCCACGCAGAGGCCGGCGCCGACGTCGTCGCGCCCTCGGACATGATGGATGGCCGCGTCGCGGCGATCCGCGACGCGCTCGATGCCGAGGGCTTTCCGAACGTCATTCTGCTTTCCTATGCGGTCAAATACGCGTCCGCCTATTACGGCCCGTTTCGCGACGCCGCCGATTCGACGCCGTCGAGCGGCGACCGCAAGGGTTACCAGATGGACCCCCGCAACGTCCGCGAGGCGCTCCGCGAAGCCGAGCTCGACACCAAGGAAGGCGCCG
>DATBLZ010000055.1:0-9688 GCA_036555065.1 Gammaproteobacteria bacterium | reverse complement strand
AACGCCGCTCGTCGGTACCGGCATGGAGCGGGCGGTGGCCGTCGACTCGGGCGTGACGGTCGTCGCGCGGCGCGGCGGTCTCGTCGACTCGGTCGACTCCTCGCGCATCGTCGTGCGCGTCAAGGACGAGGAGACGCAGGCCGGCGAGGCGGGCGTGGACATCTACAACCTCACGAAGTACACGCGCTCGAACCAGAATACGTGCATCAACCAGCGGCCGCTCGTGAAGGGCGGCGACGCCATCGAGAAGGGCGACGTGCTCGCGGACGGCCCGTCGACGAGCATGGGTGAGCTCGCGCTCGGCCAGAATCTGCTCGTCGCGTTCATGCCGTGGAACGGCTACAACTTCGAGGATTCGATCCTGATCTCGGAGCGCGTCGTCGAGGAAGATCGCTTCACGACGATCCACATCGAGGAGCTCACGTGCGTCGCGCGCGATACGAAGCTCGGGCCGGAAGAAGTCACGGCCGACATTCCGAACGTCGGCGACGCGGCGCTCACGAAGCTCGACGAGGCCGGCATCGCGTTCATCGGCGCCGAGGTCAGCGCGGGCGATATCCTTGTCGGCAAGGTCACGCCGAAAGGCGAGACGCAGCTCACGCCCGAAGAGAAGCTGCTGCGCGCGATCTTCGGTGAGAAGGCCTCGGACGTGAAGGACACGTCGCTGCGTGTGCCGCCGGGCATGGATGGCACCGTCATCGACGTGCGCGTCTTCACGCGCGACGGCGTCGAGAAGGACGCGCGCGCGTTGGCCGTCGAGCGCCAGGAGCTCGAGGCCGTGAAGAAGGACTTGGGCGACCAGCAGCGAATTCTCGAGGACGACATCTATCAACGCGTCGAGAAGCTCTTGCTCAACAAGGTCGCCGCAGGCGGCCCCGCAGGACTCAAGGGCGGCAACAAGGTCACGAAGTCGTATCTCGACGAGCTCAAGCGGGAACAGTGGTTCGCGGTGCGCGTGAAGAACGACGAAGCGAACGCACAGCTCGAGCAAGCCGCGGAGCGGCTGCGCTCGCAGCAGCAGGAGTTCGAGCGGCGCTTCGAGGAGAAGAAGAAGAAAATCACGGCAGGCGACGATCTGGCGCCCGGCGTGCTCAAGATGGTCAAGGTCTACTTGGCCGTGAAGCGCCGCGTCCAGCCCGGCGACAAGATGGCGGGCCGGCACGGCAACAAAGGCGTCATCTCGACGATCGTTCCCGTCGAGGACATGCCGTACATGGAGGACGGCACGCCCGTCGACATCGTGCTCAATCCCTTGGGCGTGCCTTCGCGCATGAACGTAGGCCAAGTCCTCGAGACGCATCTCGGGTGGGCGGCGAAAGGGTTGGGGCTTAGGATCGGCGAGCTCGTCGCGAACGGCGAGACCGTCGCGAAAGTCCGCAGTTTCCTCAACCGGATCTACAACGAAGCCGGTGGACAGAAGGAGGACCTCTCGGACTTGAGCGAGGCCGACGTGCTCGAGCTCGCGGGCAACCTCAAGCACGGCGTGCCGATTGCGACGCCCGTGTTCGACGGTGCCGACGAGGACGAGATCAAGAGCCTGCTCGAGATGGCCGGCCTTCCGCGCTCGGGGCAGACGACGCTCTACGACGGGCGCACGGGCGAGAAGTTCGAGCGCGCGATCACGGTCGGATACATGTACATGCTCAAGCTCAACCACCTCGTCGACGACAAGATGCACGCGCGCTCGACGGGACCGTACAGCCTCGTCACGCAGCAACCGCTCGGCGGCAAAGCGCAGTTCGGCGGCCAACGGTTCGGCGAGATGGAGGTTTGGGCGCTCGAGGCGTACGGGGCTTCGTACACGTTGCAGGAGATGCTGACGGTCAAGTCCGACGACGTGCAAGGCCGCACGAAGATGTACAAGAACATCGTCGACGGCACGCATGAGATGCAGGCCGGCATGCCCGAGTCGTTCAACGTCTTGGTCAAGGAAATCCGCTCGCTCGGCATCAACATCGAGCTCGACCGCACTAGTCGATGAGAGCGACCGATGGATGCACTTGGCTCAACAGATTTAACTGCAGTAGGTGGTAGTCAATGAAGGATCTACTGAAACTCTTCAAGCAGCACAGCGTCGTCGAAGATTTCGATCTCATCAAGATCGGGCTCGCCTCGCCCGAGATGATTCGATCGTGGTCCTACGGCGAGGTCAAGAAGCCCGAAACGATCAACTACCGCACGTTCAAGCCCGAGCGCGACGGCTTGTTCTGCGCGAAGATATTCGGGCCCGTCAAGGACTACGAGTGCCTGTGCGGCAAGTACAAGCGCTTGAAGCACCGCGGTGTCGTCTGCGAGAAGTGCGGAGTCGAGGTCACGCAAACGAAGGTGCGTCGCGAGCGCATGGGGCATATCGAGCTCGCAAGCCCCGTCGCGCACATTTGGTTCTTGAAGTCGCTGCCGTCACGGATCGGCTTGATGCTCGACATGACCCTGCGCGAGATCGAGCGCATCCTCTACTTCGAAGCGTTCGTCGTCGTCGATGCGGGCATGACGCCGCTCGAGCGCGGCCAGCTCCTCACCGATGAAGCGTATCTCGAGGCGATCGAGAAATACGGCGATGAATTCGACGCCCGCATGGGCGCCGAGGGCGTTCGCGATCTGCTCGCGTCGATGGACCTCAACACCGAGACCAACAAGGTTCGCGACGACATCAGCGGCACGAACTCCGAGACGAAGATCAAGCGCTTGTCGAAGCGCTTGAAGCTGCTCGAATCGTTCCTCGAGTCTCACAACAAGCCCGAGTGGATGATCATGACGGTGCTGCCCGTGCTGCCGCCGGATCTGCGCCCGCTCGTGCCGCTCGACGGCGGTCGCTTCGCGACGTCGGATCTCAACGATTTGTACCGGCGCGTGATCAATCGCAACAACCGCTTGCGCCGGCTGCTCGAGCTCAATGCGCCCGACATCATCGTGCGCAACGAGAAGCGCATGCTGCAGGAAGCCGTCGACGCGCTGCTCGACAACGGCCGTCGCGGCCGCGCGATCACGGGCACGAACAAGCGCCCGCTCAAGTCGCTCGCCGACATGATCAAGGGCAAGCAGGGCCGGTTCCGCCAGAACCTGCTCGGCAAGCGCGTCGACTACTCGGGCCGCTCGGTCATCGTCGTTGGGCCCACGCTGAAGCTGCATCAGTGCGGTCTGCCGAAGAAGCTCGCGCTCGAGCTCTTCAAGCCGTTCATTTTCTCGAAGCTGCAGTTGCGCGGCGAGGCGACGACGATCAAGGCCGCGAAGCGGCTCGTCGAGCGCGAGGGCCCCGAAGTCTGGGACATCCTCGAGCAGGTGATCCGCGAGCATCCGGTCATGCTCAACCGCGCACCGACGCTGCATCGCTTGGGCATTCAGGCGTTCGAGCCCGTGCTCATCGAGGGCAAGGCGATTCAGCTGCATCCGCTCGTTTGCACGGCGTTCAACGCGGACTTCGACGGCGACCAAATGGCCGTTCACGTGCCGCTGTCGATCGAGGCCCAGCTCGAGGCGCGCGCGCTCATGATGTCGAGCAACAACATTCTCTCGCCCGCGAACGGCGAGCCGATCATCGTTCCGTCGCAGGACGTCGTGCTCGGCATCTATTACCTCACGCGCGAGCGCGTCAACGCGCGCGGCGAAGGCATGTTGTTCAGCGACGTCGAAGAGGTGCACCGCGCATACGAAGCCAACATCGTCGACCTCCATGCCAAAGTCAGGGTCCGCATACGCGATCGCGGCGCAGGCGCCGACGCGCAAGCCACGCTCGTGACCACGACGGTCGGCCGCGCGCTCTTGTCGGAGATCGTGCCCGAGGGGCTATCGTTCAAGCTCATCAACCAGCCGATGAACAAGCGCGCGATCTCGAGCGTCATCAACGCGTGCTACCGCGAGCTCGGTCTCAAGGATACGGTCGTCTTTGCCGACCAGCTCATGTACACGGGCTTCTACTACGCGACGCGCGCGGGCGTTTCCTTCGGCGTCGACGACATGGTCGTGCCCGAGGAGAAATCGAAGATCCTCGAGACCGCGGAAGGCGAGGTCAAGGACATTCAAGACCAATACGCCGCAGGTCTCGTGACGGACGGCGAGCGCTACAACAAGGTCGTCGACATTTGGTCGCGCACTAATGATCAAGTGGCCAAGGCGATGATGGAGAAGCTCGGCGTCGAGGACGTCGCCGACTCGAGCGGCAAGAAAGTGGAGCAGGAGTCGTTCAACTCCATCTATATGATGGCGGACTCCGGCGCGCGCGGTTCCGCGGCGCAGATCCGGCAGCTGGCCGGCATGCGCGGCCTCATGGCGAAGCCCGACGGCTCGATCATCGAGACGCCGATCACGGCGAATTTCCGCGAGGGTCTCGACGTTCTGCAGTACTTCATCTCGACGCACGGCGCGCGCAAGGGTCTCGCCGATACGGCGCTCAAGACCGCAAACTCCGGCTACTTGACGCGCCGACTCGTCGACGTCGCTCAGGACCTCGTCGTCTCCGGCGATGACTGCGGGACGAAGGCAGGGCTCTTGATGGCGCCGCTCGTCGAGGGCGGCGATATCGTGGAGCCGTTGCGCGAGCGCGTGCTGGGACGCGTCGTTGCGGCCGACGTGCTCGCACCCGGCGCCGACACCGTCGTCATCAAGGCAGGCATATTGCTCGACGAGAACGCGGTCAGGCTGCTCGAGACTTATTCGATCGATCAAGTGCTCGTGCGCTCGCCGATCACGTGCGAGGCCACGTACGGCGTTTGCGCGCAGTGCTACGGCCGAGACCTCGCGCGCGGCCACCGCGTGAACCGCGGCGAGGCGGTCGGCGTGATCGCCGCGCAATCGATCGGCGAGCCGGGAACGCAGCTCACGATGCGGACGTTCCACATCGGCGGCGCGGCATCGCGCTCGGCGGCCGTCGATAGCGTCGAGATCAAGAGCGCGGGCACGATCCGCATGATCAACTTGAAGACCGTGCGGCACGAGCAGAAAAAGCACTTGATCACGACGTCGCGGTCGGGAGAGCTCGCTGTCGTCGATGAGTTCGGCCGTGAGCGCGAGCGCTACAAGGTCCCCTACGGCGCTACGCTCAGCGTCGATGACGGCGAGGCCGTGCAGGCGGGCCAGCTCGTCGCGAGCTGGGACCCGCATATGCACCCGGTCGTCACCGAGGTCAGCGGCTATCTGCACTTCGAAGATTTCGTCGACGGCGTGACCGTCGCGCAGCAAGTGGACGAGATCACGGGCTTGACGAGCATCGTGGTTCTCGACGCGGCCCAGCGCGGCAGCAGCGAGTACCGGCCGACGGCGAAGCTCGTCGACAGCCACAGCAAGCCCGTCATGTTCCCGAACACCGAGATCCCGGCGGCTTATGCGTTGCCCGCAGGCGCATTGTTGAGCATGGAGAACGGAGCACGCGTCGTCGTCGGCGACGTGCTCGCGCGCTTGCCGCAGGAGACCTCGAAGACGCGCGACATCACGGGTGGTCTGCCGCGTGTCGCCGACTTGTTCGAGGCGCGCAGGCCCAAGGATCCGGCGATTCTCGCCGAGTTCTCCGGAACCGTGAGCTTCGGCAAAGAGACGAAGGGCAAGCGGCGTCTCGTCATTACGGACGATGACGGTCAGCAATACGAAGAGCTGATCCCGAAGTGGCGGCACCTCAACGTGTTCGAGGGCGAGAAGGTCGTCCGTGGCGAGATCATCGCCGATGGCGAGCCGAATCCCCACGACATCTTGCGGCTCCAGGGCGTCGAGAGGCTCGCGGATTATCTCGTGCGCGAGATCCAGGACGTTTATCGGCTCCAGGGCGTCAAGATCAACGACAAGCACATCGAGGTCATCATTCGGCAGATGCTGCGCAAGGTCGAGATCACCGGATCCGGCGATACTCGGTTTCTGCGCGGCGAGCAGCTCGATCGCTCACGCGTCGTGGACGTCAATACGAAACTTGCGGCCAAGGACGGCAAGCCGGCTGGTTTCGATCCGGTGTTGCTCGGCATCACGAAGGCGTCGCTCGCGACCGAGTCGTTCATCTCGGCGGCCTCGTTCCAGGAAACGACGCGCGTGCTCACGGAGGCGGCGGTCCGCGGCCTGCAGGACGACCTGCGCGGCCTCAAGGAGAACGTCATCGTCGGCCGCCTCATCCCGGCCGGCACGGGGTATGCGTACCACGAGGAGCGGCGCCGAACTCAGGAGGACATTCTCTCCGCCGAGCTCAAGGAGCTCGAGGCGTCGCAGGCCCGCCGGGCCTCGTTCGGCGACGTCGCGGTCGCGGAATCCGCGGCAGCGACCGACGAGCCGTCGACCGAGGGAGCTGACGAAGAGGCGCAGACGAACGCCTAGTGGGGGGCGGGAGTGGGTGTTTCGGGTTACCGGAACCCCCTCCAAGCCCTGTCGCTGTTGACGTTGCGCGGCGTCATGCCTAGAATTTCGCGGCTGATCGACGCGGACGCAACCAGTTCCGCGCCTTAATTGAAGCCTCGCTAGAAACTCGAATGATTGGCGAGGGTTCCTGCTGGCCCGGGTGCCTGAACGGCAACGGGCCATTATTTGTTTGGAGAACGTGTTCTTTGAGGTCAAGGAAGGGTTCGGAAGGCTGAATGGCGACCACCAATCAACTCGTGCGCACAGGCCGCACCACCAACCGCGGGAAGACCAACGTTCCCGCGCTCGCGGCTTCACCGCAAAAACGCGGCGTCTGTACGCGTGTTTACACGACGACGCCGAAGAAGCCGAACTCGGCAATGCGCAAAGTAGCGCGCGTGCGTCTGACCAACGGCTTCGAGGTCACGAGCTACATCGGCGGCGAGGGACACAATCTTCAGGAGCACTCCGTCGTGCTCATCCGCGGCGGCCGCGTCAAGGACCTTCCCGGAGTTCGGTACCACACGATTCGCGGCACGCTCGATTGCGCGGGCGTCGGTGATCGGCGCAAGGGCCGGTCCAAGTACGGCGCGAAACGCCCGAAGACCTAACCCCCGAGAGCTGCACATGTCGCGCAGAAGCCAAGCCCCCCATCGCGTCGTCTTACCGGATCCCAAGCACGGGAGCCAGATGCTCGCGAAGTTCATCAACATGGTCATGCGCCGCGGCAAGAAATCCGTCGCGGAGAAGATCGTCTACGGCGCGCTCAATCGGATTGCCGAGCGCACGGGCAACGACGAGCAGCGCGCGTTGGAGACGCTCGGCCAGGCGCTCGAGAACATCAAGCCGGCCGTCGAGGTCAAATCGCGGCGCGTCGGCGGTGCTACGTATCAAGTCCCCGTCGAGGTTCGCGCGACGCGGCGTGAGACGCTCGCCATGCGCTGGGCGATCGAGGCCGCACGTGCGCGCTCGGAAAAGACGATGGCGCTGCGCTTGGCGCACGAGCTCATGGATGCCGCCGAGAATCGCGGCAATGCGGTGAAGAAGCGCGAGGATACCCACCGAATGGCCGATGCCAACAAGGCGTTCGCCCACTACCGCTGGTAAGCGATGGGCTCGAGACATCCACGTGGCACGCAAGACCCCCATCGAGCGGTATCGCAACATCGGCATCATGGCGCACATCGATGCCGGCAAGACCACGACGACCGAGCGCATTCTTTTCTATACGGGTGTCTCCCATAAGATGGGCGAGGTCCACGATGGCGCCGCCATCATGGACTGGATGGAGCAAGAGCAAGAGCGCGGCATAACGATCACCTCGGCCGCGACGACCTGCTTCTGGAAGGGCATGGACAAGTCCAAGCCCGAGCACCGCATCAACATCATCGATACGCCCGGGCACGTCGATTTCACGATCGAGGTCGAGCGGAGCCTGCGCGTGCTCGACGGTGCCGTGGCCGTGTTTTGCGCCGTCGGGGGTGTCGAGCCGCAGTCCGAGACCGTCTGGCGGCAGGCAACGAGGTATCACGTGCCGCGGCTCGCATTCGTCAACAAAATGGATCGTGCGGGCGCCGATTATTTTCGCGTCGTGCGGCAGATCAGAGAGCGGCTCCGCGGCAATCCGGTTTTGCTCCAGATCCCCGTCGGCGCCGAGGAGCGATTCACGGGCGTCATCGACCTCGTGAAGATGAAGCGCATCACGTGGGACGACTCGACGCAGGGCGTGAGCTTCGCGCACACCGACGTGCCGGAGGAACTGCGCGCGACGGCCGCCGAATGGCGCGAGAAGCTCGTCGAAGCGGCGGCCGAGGGCGGCGAGACGTTGCTCAAGAAGTATCTCGAAGCCGGGACGCTCGAGGTCGACGACATTATCAGCGGGCTGCGCGCGCGTTGTCTCAAGAGCGAGATCGTGCTCGTGACGTGCGGCTCGGCGTTCAAGAACAAAGGCGTCCAGGCCGTGCTCGACGCCGTCGTCGATTACCTGCCGGCGCCGTCGGATCTGCCGCCGATCAAGGGGATTCTCGAGAACGATACCGAAGGCACGCGGCCGGCTTCGGACGAAGCGCCGTTCGCGGCGCTCGCGTTCAAGATCGCAACCGACCCGTTCGTCGGCAACTTGACGTTCTTCCGCGTCTACTCGGGCGTCTTGAGCTCGGGCGACACCGTGTTCAATCCCGTCAAAGGCAAGCGCGAGCGCATTGGCCGCCTGTTGCAGATGCATGCGAACGAGCGCGCCGAGATCAAAGAAGTGCGCGCCGGCGACATCGCGGCAGCCGTCGGGCTCAAGGACGTCACCACGGGCGATACGCTCAGCGACCCGAAGGCCGTGATCACTCTCGAGCGCATGGAGTTTCCGGAGCCCGTGATCGCCGTGGCCGTCGAGCCCAAGACGCAAGCCGATCAAGAGAAGCTCGGCATCGCGCTCGGTAAGCTCGTGAAGGAGGATCCATCGTTCCGCGTCCACACGGATCAGGAATCCGGCGAGACGATCATTTCCGGCATGGGCGAGCTCCATCTCGAGATCATCATCGATCGCATGCGGCGCGAGTTCGGCGTCGAGGCCAATGTCGGCAAGCCGCAAGTGGCGTATCGCGAGACGCTGCGCCGCGCCGTCGAGCAGGAAGGCAAGTTCGTGCGGCAAACGGGCGGCCGCGGGCAGTACGGCCACGTGTTCCTGCGCATCGAGCCGCTCGCGCCGGGGCAGGGCTATGAGTTCGTGAACGGCATCGTCGGCGGAACCGTGCCCAAGGAGTACGTCCCTGCGGTCGACAAGGGCGTGCGCGAGCAGATGACGAACGGCGTCATCGCGGGTTACCCCGTCGTCGACTGCCGAGTCACGATATTCGACGGCTCGTATCACGACGTCGACTCGAGCGAGATCGCGTTCAAGATCGCGGGCTCGATGGCGTTCAGGGAGGGCGCGCAGAAAGCGCGGCCCGTGCTGTTGGAGCCGATCATGAAGGTCGAGGTCGTGACGCCCGAGGACTACACGGGTGACGTCAACGGCGATCTCAATCGTCGCCGCGGCGTGCTTCAAGGTCTCGAGGACGCGCCGGCCGGCAAGATCGTGCGCGCCGAGGTTCCGCTCGCGGAGATGTTCGGCTACGCGACGACGTTGCGCTCGATGAGCCAAGGCCGAGCGACGTACACGATGGAATTCGCGCATTACGCGGAAGTGCCCAAAAACGTAGCCGAAAGCGTCATCAAGGCGCGCAGGGGTTAGGAGAGAACAACGTGACCAAAGCAAAATTTGAGCGGAAGAAGCCGCACGTAAACGTCGGGACGATCGGGCATGTTGATCATGGGAAGACGACGCTGACGGCGGCGTTGACGAAGGTGATGGCGGAGAAGTACGGCGGTACGTTCATGGCGTACG
>DATBLZ010000045.1:0-14694 GCA_036555065.1 Gammaproteobacteria bacterium | reverse complement strand
CTCGGGCTCCTGTGCATTCGCGCTCGCGCTCAACGCCATCGCGACCGCAGCCGCAATGGGACTGATCAAAGCAATGCTCTTGAGTGCCATTTCGATTCCCCCCTGATGGCATTCGTTGTTTTGTTGCGGGACCGCAACGTGTGCCGGTCCGGCGAGCTCACGTTTAGCACGAACAGCCGTCAGCGTCAAACCCGAAGCCTCATTCTTGTTGACGCGCGGCAGTTGGCTGCAAGCGACGGCTATAATTTCCCGTGGGCGGGGAGAGGTATGCCACGAGAAACATCCGCGACGGCCGCGGTGCTCGATTTCGTCGCGGGCGCGAGGCTCGCGCACTTCCCGCCTGATGCGCGCACGGTTGCGAAACGCTGCATCATCGACGGCTTCGGCGTCATGCTCGCTGGCGCGACTCAGCGGGCGTCCGCGATCCTCGCCGAGCATGCGCGCGCGGCGGCGACGACCGCGGCCGCGACGGCGCTCGGCAAAGAGCCGTTCAAGACGAGCACGAGCTTGGCGGCGCTCGTTAACGGCACGAGCGGGCACGCGCTCGATTGGGACGATACGCAGCTCGCGACGAGTCCCGACCGGATCTTCGGGCTGCTCACGCATCCGACCATTCCGCCGCTTGCTGCGGCGTTCGCAGTCGCGGAAGCGCGGCATGCGACCGGCGCACAGTTCCTCGAGGCCTTTCTGACCGGGTTCGAGGTCGAGTGCAAGATCGCCGAAGCCGTCCACCCGAATCACTACGAGATGGGGTTTCACTCGTCGGGAACGATCGGCACATTCGGCGCGGTCACTGCGGCAGCGAAGCTGCTCGCGCTCGACCGCGATCAGACGGCGCATGCGCTCGCGATCGCGGCGAGCTCGGCGTCGGGCATTCGCGTGAATTTCGGCAGCATGACGAAGCCGCTCCACGTCGGCCGCGCGGCGCAAAACGGCGTCGTCGCGGCCGAGCTCGCAGCACGCGGTTTTACGGGCGGCGCCGACGCCCTCGATCCGCCGTGGGGGTTTTTCGCTGCCTTCGGCCACGGCGGCGGATTCGATGCCAAGCGCATCATCGGCAAGCTCGGTGACCCTCACACGATTGTTTCGCCGGGCGTTGCGATCAAGCCCTACCCCTGCGGCGTGCTCGGTCACCCGACGATGGATGCCATGCGCCGGCTCGTCGTCGAGAACGACGTCGAGCCCACGCAAATAGCCGCGATTCGCGTGCGCGCGGGCTCGAACATCTTGAACCCGTTACGGTACGCAATCGCTCGTAACGAGCTCGAAGCGAAGTTTTGTCCGGCGTTCATGGTCACTGCCATCGCGCTCCGGCGCAAAGCCGGCATTCGGGAATTCAACGACGAGTTCGTTCAGAGCGCGCCCGTTCAGGCCCTCATGCGCAAGGTCGAGCGTGTGCTCGACCCGGCAATCGAGGCGCTGGGGTTCGAGAAGATTCGCAGCATCGTCGAAGTCGATCTCACCGACGGCCGCAAGCTCGTCATGCACGCGGATGATAAATATCGCGGCGGGCCGGACCGGCCGTTCACGCGCGCCGAGCTCTATGAGAAGTTCAATGATTGCGCGTCGCTCGTGCACGCGGCTCCGCAGTGCGATGAGATCTTCCGCGCCGTCGAAGGGATCGAGAATCTCGGCGACGTCGGCGCGCTCGCGGCGTTGCTCGGCGCGCCGCGCAGCGCCGGCGTGTAGGGCCGCACACCGATGAGCCTCGCATGGGTCTCCGTCGCAGCGCTCGCAATAGCGGTCGCGCTGTCGTGCACGACCGCGATCAACGTCGGCGTGCTGTCGCTCGCGTTCGCGATGATCATCGGCGTCTTCTTCGCGGGGCTCGAGCCGGCTGCCGTGCTCGCGGGATTCCCGACGGATCTCCTGTTCATGTTGCTCGGTGTCACGCTGCTCTTCGCGATCGCCGAGACGAACGGTACGCTCGCGCGCGTAACGGCGAGCGCGGTTCGTTTGTGCCGCGGGCGGGCCGGCGTGCTGCCGATCATGTTCTTCTTCGTCGGATTCGCGCTCGCGACGATCGGCGCGGGCGCAACACCCGCGAGCGCGTTGCTCGCGCCGCCGGCCATGGCCGTCGCGAGCCGCGCAGGGATACGGCCGTTTCTGATGGCTTTGATGGCCGGCAACGGCGCGCTGGCGGGCACGTTGTCGCCGTTTGCGCCGACGGGCGTCGTCGCGGACGGCGTCATGGCGCGAATCGGTCTCGCGGGTGTGGAGTGGCAGACCTTTCTCTACAACGCTCTCGCGCACGCGTTCGTCGGGTTCGGCGGGTTCTTGCTTTTCGGTGGATGGAAGCTCTTCCGTGGGGGAGGCGGCAACCTTGCCTTTGAAGAGTCGCGGCTGAAGCCGCTCCCACAAGAGCCGCTCCCACAAAGTCAGGTCGGCGGCGCCATGGAACGGGCGCACTGGCTCACGGTCGGCGGAATCGTTGTTTTCATCGTCGCCGTCGCAGGCGTCGGGCTCGACGTCGGCATCGCGGGGCTCAGCGTCGCGACGGTTTTGATTCTGGTGCGCGCCGGCGATGAGGCGAAGGCCATCCAGCGGATGCCATGGGGCGTGATTCTCATGGTCACGGGCGTAACGGTGCTCATCGCGTTGCTGCGCGAGACGCAGGGACTCGCGCTCATTACCGATGGGATCGGGCGCATCGCGACGGCGGGAACCGTCCACGCGATCGTTGCGTTCGCCGCCGGGCTCGTATCGGTGTACAGCAGCACGTCGGGCGTCGTTTTGCCCGCGTTCTTGCCGATGGCGCCGCCCCTGGCTCAGCAGCTCGGCATCGATCCGCTGGCGATTGCATGGTCCATGAACGTGAGCGCAAGCCTCGTCGATCTCTCGTCACTATCGACCGTCGGCGCGCTCTTCATCGCCGGTGCGGCAGGCACCGACGTGCGCAAGCTCTTCATGGCGCTGCTCGCGTGGGGGCTCGCGATGGCAGTCGTCGGTGCGGCGCTCTGCTGGGTGCTATTCGGTTAGCCAGGCTCAGGGTACGCTTGCGCCGTGACAGCGACCACGCATTGTAAGAATTGCGGCGCCGAGATAACGGGCCGGTACTGCGCCGCCTGCGGACAGCACGCCGATGTCAGCATTCCGTCGCTGCACAAGCTTCTCGTCGAGGCGCTCGGGGACCTTTACAACTTCGATTCGCGCTTGTGGCGGAGTCTCGGGCTATTGTTCTTGAAACCGGGGCGGTTGACGCGTGCGTATCTCGAAGGACGCCGCGCGCGCTACGTGCCGCCGTTTCGCCTCTACGTCGTGCTGAGCCTGTTGTTTTTTTTCCTGCTCGCTGCGTTGCCGGATTCGCCCGACGACGAGGATTTGCCGGTGGCGGAGTCCCCTGCCGAGCGTGGCCCTGCGGCCCCCGCCGCCGACAGTACCGCGGCACCGGCGCCCCAGTCGGAGGCCGGGCGCGAGGCAGAGGCAGCCGTCGCGGCAGCCCCGTCAGGTGGGTTCGGGATCGAGAATACCGACGACGGCGGCTGGGAATGCGACTTGGGCGGCACGGAGAGCTGGAATCCCGAGATCCGCGCGCGTCTCCAACGCTCTTGCGAAAAAATCGCAGCGGACAAAGGCAATTCTTTCGTTCGTGCGCTCGTCGACAACATTCCGCTCATGATGTTTCTGTTCATCCCGATCGTCGCCGCGGGCATGAAGGTGCTCTATCCCCTCGCGCGGCGAAAGTATGTCGAGCACCTCGTGTTCTTTCTACACTTCCATGCGTTCTTTTTCTTGCTTGCGACGCTCGCAGTTCTTTTCTCGTTTTTCGCACGGCTCGCTCCGGTGCTGGACGCTCCCGTCGCGCTGCTCTGGGCCGCGGGTTGGATCTATTTGCCGGTCTATCTCTTCCTCGCGATGCGCCGGGTCTACACCCAGGGGCGGCTCGCGACGGCCTGCAAGTACACGTTGCTCGGCGGCGGCTACTTCTTCGCGCTGATGTTCACGCTCGTCGGCTTCGTGATCTATACGGCACTCACGCTGTAGCGCGAGGCTCGGATTGTGGGAGCGGCTTTAGCCGCGACAAAGCAGGAATCGTGACCAAAGTCGCTCCTACGGTCGCGGTAACGGATGCACGCCCGCGACGTTGAGACGTATTCGGTAAACGTGCTCGCAGGCCGTGATGTAGAGCGTGCGGCTGTCGTTGTCGCCGAACGCGACATTCGTTGCGCACACCTGCGCTTGGGGCTCGCCGGCAGGAACCGGGAGCTCGAGCGATCCTAAGCGCTTGCCTTCGGGAGACGTGATTCGCACTTCGCCCGGACCTGCGCCGCTCGTCGTATACAGGTTACCCGAACGGTCGACCTTCATTCCGTCGCTGCCCTCGCCGGCGACGAATACTTCGCCGTTGCTGATCGAGCCGTCGGGTGCGACGTCGTACCGCAGGATGTTTTGGAATCCGGCGTTCATATAAAGGTGGCGCTCGTCGGGCGAGAGCGCGATGCCGTTCGGCCAGCCGCCGGCGTTCTCGGCGTTGCTGTAGATGAGGGTCGTTGTGCCGTCCTTGATCAGGTACACGCCGCTGAAGCGGAGCTCGGCGTCAGGGTTCGCGAGCCCGTCGCGCAAGCCGAAGACGCTATCCGTCATATAGATAGCCCCGTCCGAGCGGATCCAGAGATCGTTCGGACCGTTGAAGCGCTTGCCGTCATAGCGGTCCGCGATGACGGTGCGTGAGCCATCGGGCTCGAGGCGCATGACGGTTCGGTCCGGTGTCGCGAGATAAATGAGCCGCCCTTCGGCGTCGAGCGACAAGCCGTTCGGGCCGATCAGCAAGACGGCCATGCGCCCGCGGCGCGTTTGGTAGCCCGCGTGTGTAATGTCGTCGCCGCTGTAGCCGCTGCGCTCGAGGTGGACGGTGATGGCGCCGTCCGGCGTCCACTTGTAGATCACGTTCGAGATCAGGTCGCTGAATAACAGATAACCCTCACCCGCGTCGGGCACCCAGACGGGGCCTTCGGTGAGGCCGAAGCGGTCGCCGAGGAGCTCGAGCTTCGCATCGGGCGCGACGATCGCATCGAGCGCCGGATCGAGCTTGACGATGCGAAACGGGCGCGGCGTCGGGGGAGGGGCCTGAGCATTTGCGAGCCGCGGCGCGAGCGCGGCGAATGCGCTAAGGATCGCGACTACACGCGCGGCGCTCCTCATGCTACTGCGCTCCGCGGGAACCGAATTGCACCGACTGCGCAATGTTCGGAAACACGTGGACCCGCGAACGGAACCGCCACCCGTCCGCGGTTCTCACGTAGATGTCCTCGTAACCGCCTTGGAGCTCGGTCTGCGTCGGCTCGCCGCCGACACCGATGGCGAGCAGGTACGATTTGCCTGTCGCGCCCTCCGCCGTGGGCGTGATCACGTGGTTGACGATGATGTGGCTGATCCCGTAACCCATGAGCGTTTTCGGATCCCGGCAGCCGTCGGAGCCGCCGCCGGCCGCGGCTGCAAGCGCGTCCCGGCCGATGGCCCGATACCGGTGCTTCTCGGGCGGATCGCCCCACGCGTCGGCGACGGCGAACTCGCCGTCGGCGACGAATAGGTCCGCGTAGTCGTACCCACCGTTCGTGCAATGGTCGATTGCGAACGCGTACCGCGCGGACAACTGCTCGATTTCGATGTAATCGAGCGCCGTGAGCCGCGGCCTCGGGTCGAGCAGCGGCTTGTCGTCGGACTGCGCGTTCGCAACGCCGACGACCGCACCGGCGGCGACAGCAAGAAGCACTTGGCGAAGCATCATAGGCCCTCTTTCGAGTCTCACTACCAGGGAGGCGACATCTCCGCGTACTGCGGGATCGCGTCCGTGATTTCGTCCCACGGCGCCTTCGAGCCGACGAAGATGTGCGCTTGCGGCCGAATTCCAGGATCCGTATCGAGACACCCGGCCGGGATGACGAAGAAGCCGCGGGCCGAAGCGCGCGGGACGTCGCTTCCGCAGCGCGCGCAAAAAGCAACGCCGAAAAAGCGCGCTTCAGGCACTTTGTAGTCGACGATGCCTCTTTCGCCGCGCGTCCAGCGGAACGCGTCGGTTTTCACGAACGCATTCGTCGCGTATGCGGCGCTGCGACCGCGGCGGCAACGCGAGCAGTGGCAGCTGTGCATACGAAACGGAGTTCCGGCCTCGAACGCAACGTCGCCGCACAAACAGCTGCCGGCGACGACTCCGGGTCGAGCTGCGGCGACGGGCCGTTCTATGCCTAAGCCGCCGCCGAACTCCGGCGGATACCCGGCATGTTGCGGCACGTCATCGGTAATCGTATGCCAAGGGGCTTTGGAGCCGACGAACATGTGCATCGCTGGTCGCACGCCGGGATCGTCTAGTAGGTTGCCCGCGGGGCAAAGCGCAAATCCGGCTTCGGGCAGGAGCGTCGGCGCCACCGAACCGCAGATGGGGCAGAAAAAACGTTTGCCTTCGGACGAGGACGCATAGGCGCGGACGATGTTTTCGCCTTTGCGCCAGTGAAACGCGCTGATCGGCGCGGAGACAAAGGTCGCAAACGCCGCGCCGTGATGCTTGCGGCACATCGAGCAGTGGCAATGGAGCATCTGGTCGAACGGCGCCGTGAATTCGTACTCGAGGGCGCCGCAGAGGCAAGTTCCTATCGTCATGACTTGGTCATTTATATCACCATCCTTCGCGCACGCCACCGTCGAACCAATCCCACAGGAGGTAGAAGACGAACTGGGTTTCTCGCTGATCCTTGTCGGTTGCCGGCACGCGAAAACCGGCCGCGGCGATGACGTGCTGGCGCGCGCTCAACGTTACCTGGAACTGGGGCACGACGTCCCACGTCGTGCTCGCGCTTCCCGTGAGCTCGCGGGCTCCCAAGACCTCGATCATCGGCGTCCAGGCACGCCCATATGGCCCGCCGGCGGTGAAAGTCTTGCCGAGCGCACTGCGTACAACGAGCTCGTCGTTGAGCGCGTCATCGGCGGGGAACTCGAGGATGCCCTGCGCTTGCACGAAGCTGCTCTGGCCGATGAGCTTTCCATAGGCGACGAACGATTCAAGCACAGTCGTGCCGCCGCCGAAGCCGCGCGTCTCGTCGCCCGTCGGAAGAACGAGCTCCCCGCCGACGCTCAGGATGGAACCACGCTCGTGGCTGTGGCGCAGCACGTGCTTGACGGCGACGGCAAGGTCGCCCGCGCCGCTCTCCCAGCCCTCCGGAGCGCCGAGGTCGGAGCGTGCGATGGGTATCTTGATCTCCATCTGGTTGCGCGTGCCGAAACGTTGTTCCCATAGGAACTCGTGCTCGAACGAGTCGTTACCTTCGGTCACGATTGTCGTCGTAATGACGGCTTCGTCCTCGGGGAAGGCTTTCTCCGTGAACAACGCGCGCGGCATGTTGAGCTCGCCGCGCGGCCAGTCTGGATTTCGGCAGAATCCGCGTAGATGCGCGAGCGCTGCTTCGATCTCGGCGGCGCTGAGCGCCTCGCCAAAGGCCGGCATCACGCGCTCGAACCCGCGTGCCGGGCCGCCGTCGTGCACGATCGCGGCCCAGTCGGAATCGGGCTCGCGCGCGGCGAAATCGCAATCGGTGAAATCGGGCAGAGGTGTATCGAAGCCGACCTGCGTTTGAGCTCGGCCGCGACCGTCGCTGCCGTGACAAGCCGCGCACGCAGACTCGTAGAGTTGCGCACCGTCGACGGGCGCCTCGGCAACGGGTCCAGAAGGCTGAGCGAACGTAGGCGACTGTGCCGACGTCAGAAGCAACGCGACAAAGCCACCGGCGCGGACGCGTGACAATGAGAATCGTTTTCGCGACGACATGAGACTCGGCTTGCTGCTGGCTCGCTCCGAAGTATAGTGGCGACGACGAGCTTCTCAACGAGCTGATATGCGAACGCGAATCACTCTTGCTTCGATCATCGTATTGTCGCTTGCATGCGCGGCGCAGCATTCGAGTGCGCAAACCGCGCTCGCTACGGCATTCTTTCAGACCTCCGACCAGTGCATCGCGTGCCACAGCACCTTGCATTCCTCGAGCGGAGCGGATGTGTCGATCGGCTATTCGTGGCGGGCGTCGATGATGGCCAACTCCGCGCGCGACCCCTATTGGCACGCGGCGGTGCGACGCGAGGTCATGGATCATCCCGTGGCCCGAGCAGCGATCGAGGACAAGTGCTCGACGTGCCACATGCCGATGCATCGCTTCACCGAAGCCCAGCGCGGCACGCAAGGGAAGGTTTTCGACAATGTCGCGGACTTGACCATCGCCCCGCATGCGCTCGCGTCGGACGGTGTTTCGTGCACCGTTTGTCATCAGATCCAGCCGGGGAATTTCGGCGACCCCGCGAGTTACGAAGGCGGCTTTCAAGTCGACACTACGACCCCGCCGGAACAACGCGTTATCTATGGGCCGCATGCCGTGGACGCCGGACGAAGGCACATCATGCAGTCGGCGACCAGCTTCCAGCCCGAGGAATCCACGCATCTCCGCGCCTCGGAAATGTGCGCAACGTGCCATACGCTCTTTACGCAGGCTCTCGATGCAGACGGCAACGCGGTCGGCGAGCTCGCAGAGCAAGTACCGTACCTCGAGTGGGCTCACAGTGCCTATCGAGAGACGAACAGCTGCCAGAGCTGCCACATGCCGGAGCTACCGGAGGAGACTGCGATCAGCTCGGTGCTCGGCGAGCCGCGCCCGCAATTCTCCGAGCACGTCTTTCTCGGCGGCAACACGTTCATGCTCGGGCTCCTCAACAAGCACCGCGGCGAGCTCGGCGTTCAAGCGCTCCCTCAAGAATTCGAGACTCTGATCCGGCGCACGCGGGAGCATCTTTCGACCTCGACGGCACGGCTCTCGATCGAGTCGGCGCGCGTAATCGGGCAAGAGCTCGTTGTCGACGTCGCCGTAACGAATCTCGCCGGGCACAAGCTGCCGACGGCCTACCCGTCGCGGCGCGTCTGGCTGCACGTCAAGGCCACCGACTCGACCGGACACGTCGTTTTCGAATCCGGCGCGCTGCGCGCGGACGGGTCGATTGCCGGGAACGACAACGACTCCGATGCGGGGACCTACGAGCCTCACTACGCTGCGATCGAGAGCGCCGACCAAGTGCAGATCTACGAGCCGATCCTCGTCGATGCAGGCGGCCGCGTTACGACGGGTCTGCTCTCTGGCGTTCGTTACGCAAAGGACAATCGCCTTCTGCCGGCGGGTTTCGATAAAGCCAGCGCCGGAGACGATATCGCCATCCGCGGCGCCGCCGCCGAGGACGAGGACTTCGGCAGCGGCGGCGATCGCGTGCAGTATCGAATTCCGCTGTCGCGCGGCTCGGGCAGCGTGACCTTCGAGGTCCGGCTCCTTTATCAAGCGATCGGGTTCAGATGGGCCGCGAATCTTGAGGCCTACGATTCGCTCGAGACGAACCGCTTCGCGCGCTATTACGCAGGCGGCGCCGCGAGCTCCTCGGAAGAGCTCGCGGTTGCGGGCCGCACGATCGGCTACTGAGGTCGCGGCGCGAGGGCTCGGCGAAGGGCCGCGAGCGCTTGGGCCTCGGCCGGCCTGCCCGTGATTTGGCACGGGTGCTTCGCGAGCAACGCCTCGAATACCGGGCGCGCTTCGCAGTCGCGATAGAACTGCGCGAGCGTCGGGTAGCGCGCGAGCGCGACACGCTCGCCGAAGACGAAGTGCAAGACGTCGAGCTCTTCCCAGAGCATGCAGTCGCCGACCATGGTTGGCCGCGATTTCGCGCCTTCGAGCCAGCGCCACTCGGCCAGCGCCGCGTCGAGGTAGCCGAGATGGCGCTCCAAGCGCTCGAGCGTGCGCGCTCCGAGCGCGGGCAAGTCTGCGCCCGGAGTGGCGATGTCGGCCCAAATCAACGTCCCGATCGGCAGCATAAGGTCGACATACAGGCTCGAGATGAGCATCGCGTGACGCAAGTTTCCGGACGTCGACAGGCGATCGTGATCACCGGTGATCCGATGCAGAAAGTCGGCGATCACTGCCGTCTCGGCGAGCTCCGCGTCGCCCCAATAGAGGACGGGCAACTTGTGAAACGGTCCGGTCTTCGCGCGGTCCTCGCGGATGGCGAGCCACGCGCTGAAATCTGCGGTCAAGGGGACGCGCGCGTCCTCGAATGCGATGTTACGCGCGAGCAAGTAGTACCGGATGAATTGCGCGCGACCGCGTGCGTCGAAGTAGCGTAACGTGACTCTGGGGTTCGCGGCCATGCCCACAGCATTCTAACGGGGGCCGTGCCTAGGCAGCGTTTTCGAGCAGCAACAGGCCCGCGGCCGTGTTCGAGACAGGGATGTGGTAGTGGCTGTGGAGCTTCGTGACCTTGCCCGTGAGCGCGCCGCGCATGACGAGCCAATTGATGAGCTCGACACCTTGCGTTCCTGCAAGCTCGACGAGCTCGTGAATCGAGTAGTTCGTCAGCGCTCGCGGATCGCTGACGATCGCATCAAGACACATGAGGTCGAATTCCTTGTTGATGAATCCCGCGCGCTGCCCATCGAGCTGATGCGATAAGCCGCCTGTCCCGATGACGACGACGTCGATGTCCTTTGGATAGGACGCGAGAGCGCGGCCGATCGCTGCGCCGAACTTGTAACACCGCAATGGCGTTGGCAACGGGTGTTGCACGGTGTTGATGGCGATCGGGAGCGTTTTGACGCGCATCTGCGAGCGGTCCGGCCACAGCAGAGCCAGCGGCACCGTGAACGCGTGGTCGACGAGCATTTCCTGGCAGCTCGTGACGTCGAACTCGGCGGCGACGACGGACTCGATCACGTGCCACGAGAGCTGTGGATCACCGGGGTAAGGGGCGAGCGTCGGCAACCCCCACCCTTCGTCGGCGTTCCGATATTCGGGAGCCGCGCCGATGGCGAACGTCGGCAGCTTGTCGAGGAAGAAGTTGAGCCCGTGATCGTTGTAGATCATCACGGCGATATCAGGTTTGACTTCGGCGAGCCACTCGCGAACCGGCGGGTAGCCCGCGAAGAACGGTTGCCAGTATGCGTCGTTTTGCGTGCCGCGCGCGATCGCTGCGCCGATCGCCGGAATATGGGACGTGCATATGCCGCCGACGATGCGCGCCATGCCTTAGCTTCCCGCGGCTTTGAGCTTGGCCTTGAAGGCTTCGACGCTCATGCCGGTCTGCTGCGCGCCGATATCTTGGACGTTCAAGCCGAAGATTCCCGTGAATTTCGCGAGGTAATAGACATTGCCGCCCACGGCGATGAGCCCGAGGACATCGCGACGTCGAATCGCATCGCGCTGCTCCGCGTCGAGGCCGAACTTCGCGCAGTAGGCGTCTTCGTTCTCGAGGAAGGCCTTTCGGTTTGCAGCCTCATTGAAGGAATAGCACATTTTGTTCAGTGCATATCCCCTGATCGCGAGCTTGCCGTCGAAGATGACGGTTCCCGGGATGTCCTGACTGGGCTTCTGCGCTGTGGCCATGAGCTTGCGCGCTCCTCAGCGATAAAAATAGTCTAGCTCCGCCTCGCTGTTTGCGCTGCCTGCGGAATATACGTATCAATGTCGCTCATGGTCCGGCTCGAAGAGTGGTTGTCGCCTTCGGCGTTGCTCGGCGCGCTCGCTTCGGCCGTGATTCTCAAGATCTCTGTCGTTGCGCTCGAAACCGGTTTCCCGTTCGCGTATTTGACGATTGCGATCGTCGTCTGGGCGACGGCGAACTACCTCATCGAGATCATCGAGCAACGTGCGATCGGCGAGGGCTGGGCCGTGTTCTCGCTCGACACCGTTGCCACGCTGCGCAGTCAACTCGGGGTCGTTTTGCTGCTCGAGCTCACTGCGGTTGTCGCCGTGTTCAAGTTGTTGGAGACCGTCGCCGGCCTAGAGCTCGCGTGGGCTTTTGCAGCGGCCGCGACTGCCGTCGCGCCGGCCTCGGTCGCGCTGCTGGCCGTGACGCGCGACCCGCTGCGCTCACTCCACCCGCTGAACCTACTGCGCGCCGTGATCGGTGTCGGCCTGCCCTATATCGGTCTCGCCCTCGCGTGCGTCGCCGTCGTTGTGCTCGTCGCGCTTGCGTTTCGGCGGCTCGGGTTCGTGGAGTTCCTCGTCGCCTCGTACGCCGCGTTTTGGCTCGCTTACTCGATCGGCTTCGTCGTGTACGCGAAGCGCGTCGTGCTCGGGGTGCATGCGCCAAAATCGCCGGAAGCAAAGCTCGCTCGTGAGCTCGAGCGGCTACAGCGCATACGTACTCGCGCGCTCGATCACGCGTATGGTGTTGCGTCGCGTGGCAACCTCGAGAGCGCGTTCGCGTACATAAACCAATACGTCGCGTCGGAGAGCGACCCATTGGCGGCGCGGCAATGGATGTACTTCGAGATGACGCGATGGGCGAGCGTACGTCCGGCTCGCGCTTTCGGTGAGCAGCTAGCCCGCGACCTCGAAGCTGCCGGGCAGCCGGAAGCTGCTGCGAAAGTGCGATTGAGCTGCGCGCACCTCGATGCGCAATCGAAATAGAGCTATATCGCGCGTAGCGCGGTCGCGACGGGAAGACGCGCGGCGCGTATGGCGGGAAAGAGCCCGCCGAGCAAGCCCACGAAGCACGCCAATCCGATGCCTGCGCCCACCAAGGCCGGAGTCACTCTCATCTCGGTCACGAGCGAACCGACGGTGCCGCCGAGGCTAACGGTGTTGCCGTTGAACAATAGCATCGCGATCGCGGCGCCGATGCCGGCGCCGATCACGGCGAGCACGAACGCTTCGGCGAGGACCGAGGCGACGACGCCGCCTGCGCCGAACCCGATCGCGCGCAACGTCGCGATTTCGACGCTGCGAGCGCTCACGGCGGAATACATCATGTTAAGCGCCGCGAAGACGGCCCCCACGGCCATGATGACACCTACGACGTAGGTGATCACGGAGAACAGAGTGTCGACGTTTTGGGCAGCCTGCCGATAGTACTCCTGCTCGGTCATCACGTTGACCGACAAAGTCGGGTTCGTCGTCAACGCGTCGCGGAAGCCCTCGTAGGCCTCCGCAGACTCGAGCTTGATTCGCACGCTGTTGTAGACGTTGCGCAGATACGCGGACATCAACGTATTCGAGTCCGTGAGGAGCGTCGATTCCTCGGCGGTGCCTGCGGCCGAGAAAGTTCCGACAACCGTCCACGGGCCGTCGCGGAGCATGACCTCGTCACCGACTGCGAGCCCCGCGAACTCCGTTTGCGCGCCGCGGCCGGCGATGAGCTCGCGCAAGCCCGGCTGGAACATTCGGCCCTCGGTGATCCGGATCTCCGGACGTATCGCCAGACCCCCTGGTGCCACGCCGCGAACCACGATCCCGGCCCGGCCGTTGTCCGCCTTGCGCAGCATGTTGACGGACACGAACATCTCCGGGGACGCCGCGGGCTTGCCGTCGGGCAAGCGCGCGATGCCCGGTGCATCCATGATCGTCTGGGCCGCATCGACGGCGAGCGAGCTTCCTACCTCGTTCGTCGCCCCGCTGCGGAGCACGATCGCATAGGCCGGTCGCCCGGTCGAGGTCATCGCGTTCGTGAACCCGGTGCCCATCGCGAGCACCGAAACCAGCACGCCGACGACACCCGCAATGCCGACGACGATGACGGTCGAAGTCCACAGCCGCTGCGGCAAGCTCCGCAAGTTCATGTTGGTGACGGCAGAAATTTGTCTGAGTACGGTCATGAGCTGAATCCTCAGCGCCCGGCGAGCGCATCGACGACGTTGAGCTTGCGGACGAGCCAAACCGGCGTGGCCGCGCTCACGAGCGCGAGAATGACGGCCGCGACGGAGCCCGTCAGTATGATCGTGAGCGGCGTCGGCAGTGCGGGCGCGCCGAGACTCTTGAAAATGCTCGGCAGCACCGTGCTTGCGAGCCCGAGGCCGACGACGGCGGCTGCGCCGCAGAGAATCAACGACTCGACGCAGACGAGCGTGATCAAGGTGCCGTCGCGGAAGCCGTAGGTCTTGAGCACAGCGAGCTCCGGAATGCGTTCGCGAATCGACTGCCACATGATGATGCCCGTCAAGAATAGGAGCGTCGTCATTACGGCGCCGATGATCGCGTTAACGAAGAACTCGATATTGCCGATCTGATTGATCTGGGTGCGCACCCATTCCTTCTCGCTCATCGTCTGGGTTTGATTCGACGAATTCACGAACAGCCCATCGATCGCCTCCGAGACGGCCGCTGCGCGGTTCGGATCTTCGATGACCTCGAAGTAAAAGTTCACGGTGCCGTTGCCGAACGTGCGGGCCTCGTCGTAATAGTCGTAGTTGATCCAGAATTCGTCGGCCGGAAATACCTCATCCTCGAATTGGTACATGCCGACGATGTCGAAAGTCCAATCTTCCAGGCCATCCTTGCGCGTATCGCGGTTCGAGCGCAGCGGCACGCGGTCGCCTATCTTCCAGCCGTGCTCTTCGGCGAGATCCTTGCCGACGATGGCTCCGGTGCGCGTCCGCAACATCGCAGCACGCTGATCCTCGGGAATCACGAGCTCGGGAAACGCCTTGAAGAATCGCTCGGCGCTGATTGCACCGATACCGATATCGTCCGTGGGCTCTCGGTAGTAGCCGAAGAAGATGCTGTAGTAAGCGACGTTCTTTACGCCAGGCACTTGCTCGATCTGCGGGAGATACGCAAGCGGCACGGGCTCGAGCAGGTTCACGCGACTCATCGTTCGGAGCCGCTCCTCGCCGATCTGCGCGACGATATCGTCGAACGTCGCCGTGACGCCGTGCAAGATGCCAAATAGCAGAAACGCGGC
>DATBLZ010000176.1:0-4801 GCA_036555065.1 Gammaproteobacteria bacterium | reverse complement strand
CTGAAGATCGGTATGCCCACGATAGCCGCGCACTCGCGCGCGCTCGCCGCGCAGCTCATCGAGGGCCTCGAGAGCCTGCCGCAGGCGACCGTGCTCGGTCGCTCGGTGCGTGACCGCATCGCGCTGGCGACGGTGTCGCTGCCGTGGCCCGCGATGCGTCAGCAAGACATCGCGCGCCTGCTGGCCGACGCGCACGCGATCTTCGTCTCGGGCGGCTTCCACTGCGCGCACGTGCTGCACCATCGCCTGAAGCTCGAGGGCACGATCCGCGTGTCGGCGCAGATCTACAACGACGCGAACGATATCGAGGCGGTACTCGACGCGCTGCGCGAGCTTTGAGACTTTCTTCAGCAGATCACGAGATTCGCCGATCGTCCGGCGCACCTTAGCGACCTAGAATCGTCGCCCGTGGCAATCACTAAGCGCGCCGCGGTCGTGCAGCTGCGCGAGCTGCTCTCTTCCTACGAAGTAGTGGCCGAACTCTCGCCGCCGAAAAGATTAGGGCTCGCGCTACTCGATGCGGACGACCTGACGGAACAGCGACAGGTCGGTAAGCCGACCTGCATCGGCGGTGACTTCGGGCGGGCGCTCCACACCGGGCAGCTCTGGCAGGCGCATGACGCCTTCGACGACGACGAGCTCCATGGGCCCATCGGCTTCAACCTCGAGATCGAGCACTAGGGCGCCGTTCGGTGGGCGCCCGAAGTGCTGGAGCTGCCAATCGGGACGGTCGGCGGAGGTGCCCGGGCGGACGGCAACCCCGTTGACGGCACGAAGCCTCGAGCTTCCTGCCGCAGGCGCGACCGCCAGCAGCTCGGGGGTGAGCCCGGGACGGATCTCGACGCGAACGAAGCGCCGATCCGCGTCGGTGCCCGCGTCCGAAACGACGACGTCGGTTCGCGCGAAATCGACGAGCGGCGCGGGTGCGAGACGATAAGGGCCCCGGTCGACGAGAAACGCGCGGAGGTCCCCCTGCCGCGTCGCGGCGCCGAAAAACTCCGCTAACCAAACGCCGCTCGGGCGCGACGTGGCCCAGAATGCTTCGCGTGAATCGCGGTCGAGCACGTATACGAGATCTTCGGGAACGGGCCGGCCGGGTCCCGGCCGCGCGCCGACGACGCCGATGATCGTGAAGACGATGGCCAAACTGCCGGCTGCGACTGGAAGCCACCACCGGTGCGCGCGCGCCGTCACCTCGAACAATGGGACCGAAAATGCGAGCATGAGGATCACAACGACCGCGAGCACCGGCGCGCCCGCGATGCTGAAGCCGATATAGACGGCCCAGACGAGCGGGAAGAAAACCACGATCGCGCACGCCGCGCAGAGTGCAAATATCGCGATGCCGGCCACCCCGAAAGACTCATCGCGGCTAAAGCCGCTCCCACGGGCTGCGGGGCGCGCCACGAGCCACGAGAGCGCAATGCTCGCGAGGATCGAGGGCCAAACGAAGAGCATGCTGACGCCGGGGGCGTAAAACGTCGCGGCTGTCGCCAACGCGAGCGGAATCAACAATGCGCCGGCCGCGAGGCTCGGCGCGCCGATACGGGACCGCGCGAGCGCGAATGCCGTCGCGTACGCGGCCACGCACATGCTCGCGACCGCGAGTCCGTACCATGATTCATCGTAGAACTCGCGACCGACGAGCGAGCCGCTCTCTGGGTGCACACCTGTAATGAGCCAAAGCAGCACACGGGCCGCTCCCGCTGCGAGCGCGGCGGCGGCGACCCCGATACCGAGGCCCCCCGCGAGGCCGCTCCAAGTCAGCGCGCGTACGCCGATCCCTCTCAAGATCACGAAACCGCTCAACACGAGCGTCGCCCAAAGAAACGCGACCGCGAGGCCGAACCCGTAGCTCACGAGACCGAAGCCCGGCACGCGAAAGTAGACGACGTTCGGCGCCCGCGTCGAAGCCGCCAGGTCTAGGTTGCCAAAGTGCCGCGCGAGCGCGAGCGCGTGCTCGCCATGATGCTGCAGCGAGGCCTGGGATAGATTTTCGATCGTATCCGTCGGCCGGTGATACTTGTCCGCGCCCTCGGCCAACGCGAAGTTGAGGCCTGCGACGCCGGCCCGCTTGTAAACGCTGAAGTCCGTGTCGTTGGGCAGTCGCTGATAGATCTCGAAGAACAGCGAGCTCGCGACCGGATGCGGATCGGCGCGCGCGAACTCGCGCACGACCCAACCGTTGTCGGCGTTCGTCTCGAACATCACGGATGCGCCTGCGGCGCCGCGCGCCTCGAAATTGAGCAGCAAGTCGATCTCGGGCCACCACGGGTGTTGCTCGACGAACGCGCGCGCACCGCGTAAGCCGAGCTCTTCGCCGTCCGTGACAACCACATATAGGTCGTTTCTGAGTGGCGTGCCGCGCCACAACGCTCGAAGCGCTTCGAGCGTCGCCGCGATCGCGGCTCCGTCGTCGCCGGCGCCGGGCGTGAGCTGTTCCGTATCGTAGTGTGAAGCGAGCGCGACACCTCCGGTCGATGCCGTTCCGCGTTTGCGGCCGACGATGTTGCGCACCGTTACGGCGTGGTGCAGTCGCCCGAACGGCACGACAACGGTCGCTTCCTGAACCTCAACTTCGAACCCGAACGCCGTCAGGGCTCGAATGATCGTCGCGCGCACGCGCTCGTGCTCGGGGGAGCCCGGCATATGCGGCGCGCGCGCGAGGTCCGCGAGCACATCCGTCGCTCGCGCCGCAGAGAAGACATCGGGCGGCGCCGTCGCCGGTAGTGGCGCCGGCGGCCGGTCGACCCGCCACGCCAAGAGCGCGGCGAGAATTCCGACCGCAACCGCGGAAACCGCGAGCGATCGCGCCGAACGTGTGCTCGACAAGCGGCCTCCCATTATCGCGCCGCGATTTTGGGGCCGGATACTACACCCGGTCGGTGTCGTACCTTGCTGCAGCCGGTGCGACGGCCCGTTTGCAGGTACCATGCACGCAGCGTCAACCGATCCTTTCCTTGGAGAAACCATGAAACCGTCGTTCCGCCGCTTGCCCACGACCGCTCCGCTCATCGCCGCGCTCTTGGTCGCTTGCCAACCGAAAGGGGATCAAGCCGATGCCGATCAGGGCCCAAGCGCCGCCGCAGGCGCGGCGGCGGGGACGCTCGCGCCGCTGCCCGACTACGACGGCACGGTTCCGCCGCTGACGCAGTCGACGCGCATCCGCATGCGCACGACCGCGGGCGAGATCACGATCGCGGTTTACCCCGCCGCCGCGCCGAACGCGGCCAAGCGGTTTGTCGAGCTCGTGCAGGCCGGGTACTACAACGACACGCCGATCTCGCGCGTCGTGCCGGGCTTCGTAGCGCAGTTCGGCGTCAACTGGCGCGCGCCGCACAAGAGCTGGAAAGATCGCAACTTCAACGACGATCCGACGATATTCGCGCTCGAGCGCGGCACGCTCGCGTTCGCCAAAGCCGGGCCGAACACGAACTCGACGCAAGTATTCATTAACTACGTCGAGAACAATCGCTTGGCCGACCCGCAGTACAACTTCACAGTGTTCGGCAAGGTCGTGAGCGGCATGGACGTCGTCGATCGCTTCGTGCGGGTCGGGGATCCGAGCGGCGGGCTCGATCAGGGCCGACTCTGGGCCGACGGCGGCGCGTACCTCGAGTCGCTCCCCGTCAAGCCGACGATGATCGAGAGCGCCGAGGTCATCCAATAGCCGGACGGATCGCGGTCAAAAGCCGCTTCCACAGAAGGGGTTCTCGGCTAGGCCCGTGTCGATACTTACGGACTACCGCCGCACTATCCGCCGCGCGTACGAGCGCATTTCGACGGGCAGCGAAATCGCCGCGACGCGCTGTGGGGCGATCGAATACGCCGTGGCCGGTGCAGGCCCGCCGGTGCTGTCCGTGCACGGCGCCGGCGGCGGCTTCGATCAGGGGCTCGAGCTCGCGGCGCCGTTGGCGCGCCGCGGGGTTCGCGTCATCGCCGTATCGCGATTCGGCTATCTGCGCACGCCGCTACCATCCGACGCGTCGGCCGCCGCGCAGGCCGATGCGTACGCGTGCCTTCTCGATTTCTTGAGCATCGAGCGCGCTGCGATCTTCGGCGCTTCGGCCGGCGCGCCTTCATCGATGCAATTCGCTCTGCGTTACCCCGATCGTACCGCGGCGCTCGTGCTGCTCGTGCCGGCGGCCTACGCACCGCGGCCGCATGGCGAGGAGTCGGTGCGCACGCCGCGCGGCACGCCGTGGCTCTTCGATACCGCTTTGCGGTCCGATTTTCTGTTCTGGGCATTACGCGAGCTCGCGCACGATACGTTCATCCGTGCGATTCTCGGTACACCGCCGGAAGTCGTCGCGAGCGCGGCCGGATCCGAGCGGGCGCGCATCGAGCGAATCATGGACCTCATCCTCCCCGTGCGCCCGCGCCGGCTCGGGTTGGTCAACGACGCGGCGGTCGTATCAACGTTGCCGCATTACGAGCTCGAGAAGATCTCCGCGCCGACGCTCGCGATCAGCGCGGTCGATGACCTCTACGGCACGTTCGACGGGGCACGTTACACCGCCGAGCACGTTCCGCATGGCCGCTTCGTCGGCTATCCAAGCGGCGGTCACATGTTGGTCGGGCACAACGACGAAGCGAGCTTACAGATCGGCGAATTTCTGAACCATCATGCCTAGGGAGCATGTTATAGAATTCGCCCCGGGGTGATGTAGCTCAGACGGTTAGAGCGGCGGATTCATAACCCGCAGGTCGGTGGTTCGATTCCACCCATCACCACCACCGCTCGTCCGTTACCGAGGAGCCGCGGCCGTGCCCGGCCCGGGTCCCTGCAGCTTGAACTCGA
>DATBLZ010000165.1:0-8137 GCA_036555065.1 Gammaproteobacteria bacterium | reverse complement strand
GCTCGTGATTTCCACGATCGCCGCGCGCGCGTCGTTCTTCGTGGAGAGGACGCGTCGTACACCGCGGGGTCTGGATTGTTGCTTAGGAATCATGCACAACTGCTTAGCAGCCCAATCGATTTTCAAGTTTACGGAAAGGCGGGCCACACGCCGTGCTGTGCGTCACGTTCCGGCCGCCGGAAAGGAGGTTCTATATCTTGCGCGCGAGCTCGGTCGCGTGGCCGACGTAGCCGGCCGGCGTCAGCGCGAGGAGCCGCTTGCGTTCCGCGGGCGGGATGGCCGCGGACTCGATGAACTCGTGGAGCAGCTCGCGTGTGACCGGGCGACCCCGGGTCAACGCCTTGAGCTGCTCGTAGGCGTCGACCACGCCGTGGCGGCGCAGGACCGTCTGCACGGCCTCGGCCAGCACTTCCCAGCTCGCATCGAGATCGGCCGCGATTCTCGTCGTGTCCGCCTCGAGCTTCGCGAGCCCCCGTTGACACGAGTCGTAGGCGATTAGGCTGTGCCCTAGGCCCGTGGCCAGGTTGCGCAGCACGGTCGAATCGGTGAGATCGCGTTGCCAACGCGAAATCGGGAGCTTCGCGGCGAAATACTCGAGCAGCGCGTTGGCGATGCCGAAATTGCCCTCGGCGTTCTCGAACTCGATCGGGTTGATCTTGTGCGGCATCGTCGAGGAGCCGACCTCCGTGCCGACTGCGCGGGAGCGAAAGTATCCGAGACTCACGTACCCCCACAGATCTCGGCACAAGTCGATGCCAACCGTATTGCACCGAATCAGGCTCTGCGCGTATTCCGCAATCCAGTCGTGCGGCTCGATCTGCGTCGAATACTGCGTGAAGCCGAGATCCAAGGAGCGCACGAACTGCTCGCTGATCTGTTCCCAATCGTTGCCGGGGTAGGCCGCTATATGCGCGTTGTAGTTGCCGACCGCGCCGTTGAACTTGGCCAAGACTTCCACGTTGCCGAACTGCTGGGCTTGCCGCTGGAAACGGGCAACGAAGTTCGCGAGCTCCTTGCCGAGCGTCGTCGGAGTCGCAGGTTGGCCGTGGGTGCGCGCGAGCATCGCGACGTCCGCGAAACGGTGTGCGAGCGCGCGCAGGTCGGCGCACAACGCGCGCAGTGCCGGCAGCAGAACGCGCTGCCGCGCGTCCCGCAGCATGAGTGCGTAGGCGATGTTGTTGATGTCTTCGGAGGTGCACGCGAAGTGCAAGAACGCGAACAGGTTGCCCTTGCGCCCGGTGACGCCTTCGAGCTTCTCGCGAAGAAAGTATTCGACGGCCTTGACGTCGTGATTCGTTTCCGCCTCGAGAGCCTTCACGCGGCGCGCGTCGTCGGCCCCGAACTCGTCAACGAGCCGATTCAGCACGTCCTTGACGGGCGGCTCCAGCGCCGGGAGCTCCGTGATGCTCGATTCGTCAGCGAGATGTTGCAGCCACCGAATTTCGATGAGCACGCGATAACGGATCAGCGCGTACTCCGATAGGTAGTCTCGCAGCGGTGCCGCCTTGGCCGCATATCTACCGTCGAGCGGGGATAAGGCGGTCAGCGCGCTGGTATCCAAGGTGCGGCCTATACAACCGAGTACGGAGTGCGCATGATACAGGAGAATGACGAGTGGTTTTCGGACCGAGCGTGACAGCATGGGCGAGCTTCAAGTACCCGCCGACGCTCTTTGGGGCGCGCAAACGCAGCGCGCGGTCAACAACTTTCCGATCAGCGGAATTCCGCTGCCTGCACGCTTCGTGCGCGCGCTCGGTCTGATCAAGTGGGCAGCGGCCAAGGCCAACCTCGACCTCGGGCTGCTCGAGCCTGCGATCTCCGCAGCGATCCAGAAAGCGGCGCTCGAAATCGCTGACGGAAAGCACGTCGAGCAGTTTCCGATCGACATCTTTCAAACGGGCTCCGGAACGAGCTCCAACATGAACGCCAACGAGGTCATCGCGCGACTCGCGTCGGCGGCGCTCGGCAGGCCCGTGCATCCGAATGATCACGTGAACATGTGCCAAAGCAGCAACGACGTGATCCCCGCGGCGATCCACGTGAGCGCCGCGATCGCCGTGACGGAAGCGCTGCTGCCAGCGCTCGCCCATTTGGCCGAAGCGATCGAGACCAAAGCGCGCGTGCTCGTCGATGTCGTCAAAACCGGCCGCACGCACCTCATGGATGCGATGCCCATACGTTTCGACCAGGAGCTCGGCGGTTGGGCGGCGCAGATTCGCTCGTGCCACGCACGGATCGCCGGCGCATTGCCGCGGTTGTCGGGGCTCGCCCAAGGCGGCACGGCCGTCGGCACGGGGATCAACGCGCACCCGGAATTCGGTGCGCGGGTCGCGGCCGTGCTCGCGGCGCACACGAGAATTTCGTTTCATCCCGCGGCCGACTACTTCGAGGCAATGAGCAGCCAGGACACCGCCGTCGAGCTCTCGGGGCAGCTGAAAACAACGGCGGTGAGCTTGATGAAGATCGCGAACGACCTCCGCTGGATGAATAGCGGGCCGCTCGCCGGGCTCGCGGAGATCACGCTGCCGGCGCTGCAGCCCGGCAGCAGCATCATGCCGGGCAAGGTCAATCCCGTGATTCCTGAAGCAGTCGCGATGGTCGCTGCTCAAGTCATCGGCAACGACGGCGCAATCACGATCGCGGGGCAGTCCGGCAGTTTTCAGCTCAACGTCATGCTTCCCGTCGTTGCGCACAATCTCCTGCAAAGCATCGAGCTCATCGCGAACGCCGCGCGCGTGCTCGCGGACACGGCGATCACGGGATTTGCCGTCAATCGCGACCGGCTCAATGAGGCGCTTGCGCGTAACCCCATTCTCGTCACGGCGCTCAATCCCGTCATCGGCTACGAGAAGGGAGCGGCGATTGCCAAGAAGGCATATGCCGAAGGCCGGCCGATTCGCGAGATCGCAGCGCGCGAGTCGGGACTCAGCGATGCCGAGCTCAAGAAGCTTCTCGACCCGTTAGAGCTCACGCGTGGGGGTATCAAAGGTTGAGCCTTTGGTTGGGCGCGCGCTGATCGAGCAGCGGCTGCGGCGCCCGAGGTTGCCGCTGGACCCGCGCGCACGAGCGCTCGCCAACATCGTCGGCGCGGCCTCTGCGGAGTTTCTCGCCCTCATCTCCGGACCGATGCAGCACGCCGCTGTGTTGCTTGCGCTCGTCGAGCACCCGGCGGGGCTCAACGTCCTTTTCACCGAGCGCGCGGCCCACCTCAAGCATCACGCCGGCCAAATCAGCTTCCCGGGCGGCCGTATCGAGCCGAGCGGCGAGACGGCGGTCGACGCGGCTCTACGGGAAGCACACGAGGAGATCGGGCTTAAGCCGCAGGACGTCGCGATCGCCGGCGCGCTCGATGCGCACGTCACGGGGACGGGGTTCAGCGTGACGCCGGTCGTGGGCTTCATCACGGGGCCGTTCGCGGCGCGGCCTGATCCCGCCGAGGTCACGGGCGTGTTCGAGGTGCCGCTGCGGCACTTTCTCGCGCCGGACACCGTGCAACAAACCTACCGCGAGCGGCTCGGGAGTCGCTTCCGAAGCTACGAATTCCACCACGAGGATCGCGTGATCTGGGGTGCGACGGCCGCGATTCTCGTGACGTTTAGGCAGCTTCTTTTAGAAGACAAAACAAATGGATAAGAGATCAATCGAGAAACTACTGGACATCATGGCGACACTCCGAGACCCGGTTCGAGGCTGCGCTTGGGACCGCGCGCAATCGTTCGCGAGCATCGCGCCGCACACGGTCGAGGAGGCGTACGAAGTTGCCGATGCGATCGAGCGAGGCGCCGTCGACGAGCTTGCCGGCGAGCTCGGGGACTTGCTGTTTCAAGTCGTCTTTTACGCGCAGCTCGCGCGCGAGGAGGGACTCTTCGACTTTGCCGACGTCGTTGCGGCGATCTCGGGGAAGCTCGTGCGCCGGCACCCGCACGTCTTCGGCGACGCCAAAGTCGCGGACTTCGACGCGCTCGCGGAATCATGGGAGTCGATTAAGCGCGAGGAACGGTCGGCGAAGGTGCGCGGCTCTGTGCTTGCGGGTATCCCGAAAGCTCTGCCGGGCCTCTCGCGCGCGGTCAAGCTCGGGCGGCGCGCGGCCGGCGTCGGTTTCGAATGGCCGAGTCTGCCGCCCGTACGCGCCAAGGTCGCCGAGGAGCTCACCGAGCTCGACGAGGCCATCGCCGGCGGCGACCGCGAGCGGATCGCGGCGGAGATGGGCGACGTACTGTTCGCGCTCGCGAATCTCTGCCGGCACCTCGACATCGATCCCGAGGCCTCTCTGCGGCACGCCAACCGCTCGTTCGAGCGCCGCTTCGCCCACATCGAGAAGAGAGTGGCTGCGCAGGGCGGCGACTGGTCCCAATTCGACCTCGCGGCGCTCGACGCCTTTTGGGACGAGGCCAAACAGGCCGAGCCCGACGCCTGAGGCGCGCGTCGCCCCGGCCGCTCGCGACCGGCCAGGGCCCACGCCCCATGCCCGGGGTCGGCCTGTTCAGCCTCGATTCATGGCCCCGGCGCTACCTTGCGCCCCGAGATCCAGGAGGATCGCGGTGCAGAAGGAGGTGTGTCATGTCGGTCAAAACACTGCTCACAGCGGCGGCTGTCGGTGGGCTCATTGCCGGCCCGGTCTTCGCGCACGATGACAACGGGTGGCATCGTGGCTACAGCCGCCACCCGGTATACGGCAACGAAATCGTGTACGCGCCCGTGGTCTCCGTGCGCCCGATCGTTCGCTACGTAACGGTCGAGCGGCCCCGGCAAGAGTGTTGGCAAGACGTCGAGTATCGCTCCGCCGTTCCGGGCCGCGTTGCCGCGACGACGCTCGCCGGCGGCATCGTCGGCGCCGCGATCGGCCGGCAGTTCGGCGATGGCAGCGGCCGCGACGCGCTGACGCTCATGGGCGCGATCGCCGGGTCGGCCGTCGCTCACGAGCGAGCGGTCCGCCGGAATGCCGACTCCGTGTACGCCGTTCCCGTCGAGCGTTGCCGAGTCGTGAACGAGCGGTTTACCGACGAGGTCATCGAGGGCTACGACGTGGTCTATCGGTACCACGGCCGCGCCTACTCGATGCGGACGGCTGAGCACCCCGGCAGCCGAGTTGCATTGGAAATGAACCTTCGGCCGGTGCGGCTTTAAGTATGCGTCTTCATCGGAAGGAGCCTTTGGGGCGGGCGCAAGCCCGCCCGTTTTTTCGGTATGATCGAGCACCAATGACGAGCATGCGCACGCGAAAGAGGGCACGGACGGTAAGGTCGCTCGCCTGCGGGGCTGCTTTAGTGCTGGCTCTGTGCGCCCCTGCGCTCTTCGCGCGGCCGAAACCCGCACCCGCGATCCCGGGCATGGACAGCGCAGCGGCTGCCCCGATGCAGCAGAACATCAACCCTTCGACGCGGCTCTCGCTGCAGCAGGCGATCGAGATCGTGCAGATGCGCTATCCGGGGCGCGTGGTTGGCGCTAAAACCATCAACGAAAACGGCCGGACAATCCACGAGATTCGGATCCTCGGGTCCGAGAACCGCGTGCGCACGGTGCGCATCGACGCGCAGAGCGGCGGGGCGCTTTGAGGCTCCGCGAGGGAGGCACATGCGCCTTCTACTCGTCGAAGACGACCAGAGCCTGAATCGGGCGCTCGTCGCGCAGCTCGGCGAGGCCGGATACAAGGTCGATACCGCGCTCGATGGCCGCGAAGGCCTGTACCTCGCGAAAGAGTATGCGATCGACCTTGCGATCGTCGATTTGGGCTTGCCCGGCGTCTCGGGTCTCGATCTCATTCGCACGCTGCGTACCGACGGCAAGGACTATCCGATCCTCGTTTTGACGGCTCGGGATCGCTGGCAGGACAAGGTCGCGGCGCTCAAGCTCGGTGCCGACGACTACGTCGTCAAGCCGTTCCATGTCGAGGAGCTCCTCGCGCGCGTGGACGCATTGCTGCGCCGCGCAGGCGGTTGGGCGCAGTCGGAGCTCGTCTGCGGACCGGTTGCGCTCGACACGCGCAGCCAAGTCGTCGCCGTCAACGGTCAACCGCTGGAGCTCACGACGTTCGAGTACCGGTTGCTCGAGTATCTGATGGTCCACGCCGGCGAGGTGCTTTCCAAAGCGCAGATCACCGAGGCCCTTTACGACCAGGATTTCGAGCGCGACAGCAACGTGATCGAGGTGTTCATCGGCCGCCTGCGCCGCAAGCTCGACCCGGAAGGGAAGTTTCAGCCGATCGAGACATTGCGCGGCCGCGGCTATCGAATGGCGCTGGAGCGCGGCGCGCCAGCGCCGCAAGCGTAAGCATTCGCGCAACGCGAGCCGCGTAGCTCAATCATGCCGATCGTCCGCTCGTTGCGTGCCCGCGTCGTGCTCTGGGTCAGCGTCGCGTTGACCCTGCTGCTCGCGGTCACGATCGTCGGGCTCGACACGGCGTTTCGCGGCAGTACCGATCGTGCCGTTGCGGAGCTGTTGCAAGCGCAGCTGCTTGGCCTCAT
Source organism: Gammaproteobacteria bacterium (assembly GCA_036555065.1). Lineage (GTDB taxonomy): Bacteria > Pseudomonadota > Gammaproteobacteria > Steroidobacterales > Rariloculaceae > DATBLZ01. The sequence continues at coordinate 1,673 of DATBLZ010000165.1, read as the reverse complement.
CGCGCTCGCCGAAGAAACGTCCGAAGGCAACCTGACGCTCCGCGACGAGAATCTCAACCCGCAGTTCAGCCTCACGGACTCCGGCATCTATGGAACGGTCTGGGATGCCGACGGCGTTCCCACGTGGCGGTCGGCATCGCTGCTCGACAGCGATCTCGCGGTGCAGCGGTGGCCCGCGCCCGGCGAGCAGTATCATGTACGGCTCGCCCCGCACAGCGGCTTGCCGGAGCTCGAGATGCTCGTCATGGGCGTCACCTGGGAATTCGCCGAGGGCTACGTCTTGCCGTACACGTTCGGGGTCGCGGTGTCGATGGAGCCTTACGCGACGCGGCAAGCTGCGTTTCGCCGCAATCTCACCGGCTGGTTCGTCGGTGTAACGGTGACCTTGGTGCTCGTGCTCGCGGGCCTGCTCAGGTTCGTCCTTAGGCCCTTGCGGCGGCTCGAGAGCGAGGTGCGTGAGGTCGAAGTCGGCGAGCGCAGCCGCCTTTCGACGGAGCTTCCGACCGAGCTCGTCGGACTCGCGGGAAATCTCAACACGCTCATCGACACCGAGCGGCGCCGGCTCACGCGCTATCGCCATACGCTCGACGATCTCGCGCACAGCTTGAAGACGCCGCTCGCGGCGCTGCGCACGCTGCTCGCCGAGACGCGCAGCGGCGGCGCGCCGGGGCAGGGCGAAGCATTCGCTCGCGAGCTCGACCGGATGGATCAGCGAGTCTCTTATCAATTACGGCGCGCGCGCGCGGGCGGCGCTACCGGCTTCGGTGTCGAGCCGCTACCGATCGAGCCTATCGTTCACGATCTCGTCACGACGCTCGACAAGGTCTACCGCGACAAAGGCGTGAGCTGCGAGCTCGAGATCGCACCGCGGGCCGTGTTCCGCGGCGACGCAGGCGATCTCAGCGAAATACTCGGCAATCTGCTCGACAACGCGTACAAGTATTGCAAGCGCAGCGTCCTCGTCACCGTTGCGACGACGGCCGACGGAGTGGACATCCGGGTCGGCGACGACGGCCCGGGCATCAGCGCCGCAATCACCGCGCGCCTTTTCGAGCGCGGCGCACGCGCCGACGAATCGGTGCCGGGGCAGGGCATCGGGCTTGCGGTCGTCCGCGAGACGGTGGAGCTCTACCACGGCGCGCTGACCGTCGGCCGATCGGCGCTCGGCGGCGCCGAGATCGGCGTGTCGCTCGGTCGCGCCGGCGCTTGATAATGTGGGAGCGACTTTAGTCGCGACTCTTCGATCGCGGCTGAAGCTGCCGCCACAGCCGGCCGCCTACTTGAGCAAGGGCTTGATCAGATCGAGCGGAATCGGGAACACGATGGTCTGCGAGTTCTTTTCGCTCGCGATCTCGGCCAGCGTCTGCAAGTAGCGCAGCTGCAGCGCCTGGGGCTGCGTCGCGAGGACCCCGGCTGCTTCGGCCAGTTTCTGCGAGGCCTGATACTCGCCTTCGGCGTGAATGACCTTCGCGCGCCGTGTGCGCTCGGCTTCGGCCTGCTGAGCAATCGCGCGGATCATGCTTTCGTCGAGGTCGACGTGCTTGATCTCGACGTTCGTGACCTTGATGCCCCAGGCCTCGGTCGCCTGATCGAGAATCCGTTGCACGTCGGCGTTGAGCTTTTCGCGCTCGGCGAGCATGTCGTCGAGCTCGTGCTGGCCGAGCACCGAGCGT
>DATBLZ010000137.1:0-11535 GCA_036555065.1 Gammaproteobacteria bacterium | reverse complement strand
GGTAGAAGTCGAAAGTCTCGTCCCCCTCGACAACGTTGTCGGCGAGAATCGGGATCGCGACGGTGCGGTCGGTCCCGTCCCCGTCCGCCCACGTCAACGTTCCGGACGTGGGGGTGTAGTCGGCATAGTCCGCAGTGTCGAAGCACCCGCCCCCCCAAACATAGCAGGTCGTCCTATAGTCGATACCGACGGCACCCGTCGTCCCGCCCGTGCGCCGCACCACGAACTGTGCGTGCGTGCCCTCACGTGCTCTGACTTCGCCCTGCGCTAGGCCGAGCACACCGGGGTTCCCGGCCGAAGGAGCCAAACGCGCGACGATGACTTTCGCGTCACCGGTAGGGGTGTAGAAGTCGAAAGCAGACATCGCGACGGCGATCGCGCCGCTTTCGAGGCCGGCGATCCCGCTCGTTGCCGCGTGTCGCCCGACGTCGAGGAGCGTGACGCCGTCGTCGCCGAAATCCACATCGTGCTCGCCGCTCGACGTCAGCCGCGCGACGAAACCGTAGCGTGAGTCGCTCGGCTCCGCCGATCCGGGTCCCGCCCGGCCGCCGACGACGAGCGTGCCGTCGGGCTCGATCGCGAGCCCGCCTCGCGCGACCTCGATCCGCTCCCAGCCCCGGATACTGAATGTCGCACGCCCGCCGAAGCCGAAGGTCGCATCGAGCGAGCCATCGGCGTTGAGCCGCGCGACAGCGGCCTCACCTGCGTCGTCGCAAACGGCGTCGTCGCTCGCGCACGGACCCGTGGTCCCGGCCACGGCGATCTTGCCGTCGCCCTGCACGACGACGGCGTCGGCGCGCGCATCGGCCCCCGGCACCAAGCTGGGCAGAATCACGAGACCATCGCCGTTGAAAGTCGGGTCGAGAAGGCCGTCCGCGGTCAGACGGATGACGGCCATGTCCGGCCCTACGAATCCCACTGCGACGAGCTTCCCGTCCGCCTGCTGCGTGAGCCAACGAACCCCGCTCTCATAGCTGCCCGAGGGATCGATGCTCACGAAGCCGTCCGTGCCGAAGCCCGTATCGACGGCGCCCGCGACGTCGAAGCGCACGAGCAACATGCTCGAGCCCAGGTCGGACGACATTCCTTTGGCCGCGAAGTCTGCCTTCCAGCCATACTCGGCAAAAACAAAGACCCCGCCGACGGAAGCGACGAGCTTACCGTCGGGCTGCTCCACGACGGTGGCTGCGTCGATCGTGAGGGCAGCGAAGCGCGCGCGGGCGACACTGTTCGCGCCGAAACCGCTGTCGGCTCTGCCGTCGGCGAGATACCGCACGAGACCGAGATCGTAGACTCCCACGATCGTGTCGTTTTCAGGAATAGCGCCGGCGGCGACGATATCGCCACCGCTCAAGCGTACGAGGGCGAGCATCCGGCCGCTCGCACCGGGAACGCTCACCGACGCGCGGCCGGCGGCGGCGAAGGTCGAATCGAGACTACCGTCCGGATTGAGCCGCAGGACGGACAGATCCTCAGTGTCCAAAACGGTATCGCGCCCGACGAGCAGCTTCCCGTCGCTCTGTGCGACGATGGCTGTCGCTCGGCCGTTGTCGTTGGGCGAGTCGATTCGGGCGAAGCCGTCATCGCCGAAGGTCGAATCGAGCTCGCCGGGCGCGGCGAGCGCGCCCCCCGTGACGCCGTTGATCGCCGTGAAGGCCACGAGAATGGCCGCCAAACGCTTCGTTGTCATGGGGGTCCGCTCGCAGCGGTCAAGGGCAAGTCACCTTCGGGTTCCAATCCATGAGAATGCCGGTCGGGTTCCGTTTCCAGATCCAGGCGTGCGCCACGTACCAGTTCAGGACGGGATTGATGACGGTGAGCGCAACGCCATAGACCACTGGCGGCGGCGCGCCGGCGCCGTGCACGGCTTCCCACGCTGCTTTTGGCACAACCCACTCGACCGCGCCGAGCTTGAGGGAGCCGTCCTGGGCAGTGTGGTAGACGAGGACCTCGGGCTCGAGCTCGTTGATCGTGGCGTCGTCGAAGCGGTCTTGCCTCGAGTAGTGATAGCCCATCGCGCCGAGCGTCGGATGTGCGACACAGCCCGTGACGCCGCCGTTGATGCCGAGCACGAAGCCCTGCCCAAGCGCAACGTTGATGTCGTGGTAGGCCGCCGTTGCGTGACGCAGCTCTGCGAGATGGGCTTGGATGTTGGCGTCTGCGGTCTTGAGCACGATGCCATCCGTGTGAAGGGCGCTATGAGCGTGCTCGACGTTGCCAGGAGAGTGGCGCGTCGCCTGTTCCTCCCGCGGTCCGGCAAGGACCACCGAAGGGAACGCCATCGCGAGAGTGACTGCGAGGCGAAGAGGGCGAGATGCCGAGTTGCTCACTTTGCGTAATGCGCTCACGTTGTTCTCCTTGCCATGGATGTGTGCAGGGAGACTGTTATAACGGCGATTCCTTCCCGATTCCGGACCGGCTCACGAGCGAAACACGAGCGAAACACGAGGGTCGAGGCGTCTGCCCGCTCTCGACGTGCGGTGCTAGACTGGCTCGAAAGGTGACAGGCGGGCATGGCATCCGGAAGTCTGGCGGGCGGTGATTTCCAGGTTGGCGACTGGCTCGTCCAGCCGTCCCTCACGAGAATTCGACGCGGCACGGAGACGGTTCGCGTGACGCCGCGCGCGATGGAGGTCCTTGTCCACCTCGCCGAGGCCGGGGGCGCAGTCGTCTCGAGAAACGCTCTGCTCGATGCCGTCTGGCCGAGAATGGCCGTCACGCAGGACGCGCTGTCGCAATGCATCGTCGAGCTGCGCAAGGCCTTCGGCGACGACTCGCGCAACCCTAAAGTCATCGAGACGATCCCGAAGATCGGCGTCCGCTTGTTAGCGCCCATCAGTCGAGACGAAACGCATGCGGCCGACGAGTTGGTAGAGGCGGTCAGCACACAACCAGCACCCGGGGCCCCGGCCGACGTTGCATCCAATGGGCCGACGGCCCGAAAGGCGGCGCGGCACCGATGGATCTGGGCGGGCGCAGCGACGGCCGTGGTCATCGGGATCGTGCTGGGCGCCTGGTCTTTTAGGCCCGTGGAACGCTCGATCGCTGTGCTGCCCTTTGCCTATGACGGCGCGGTCGATGAGGACACCCGACTCTTCGGCGATGGCCTCCACGACGAGTTGCTGAGCCGCCTCGGCAAAATCACCGTGCTCGAGAAAGTCATGTCCCGGTCGGCCGTGATGGGTTATCGCGACACGGACAAGACCACGCGCGAGATCGGGCGGGAATTAGACGTCGCCACGCTTCTCGTGGGTCGGGTGCACGCCGCAGGCGACGCAGTTCGGCTCAGTGTCGAGCTCATCGAAGCGCAGACCAGCAGGATGCTTTGGAGCGAGGTTTATCCCACGGCTCTTACAGCGGAGAATTCCTTTGAGATCCAACGTAAGATTACGCTCGCGATCGCCGATGCGCTCGATGCGGCACCCTCGCCCGAAGAGCTCGCTCGCCTCCGCGACGTGCCTACGAGGAACACGCAGGCCTACGGGCACTACCTACGTGGCAACGATTACTTCGCGCGCGTCTTCGAGCGAGACGAAATGCTGAATTACGCGACGCAGCAATACGAGAAGGCGAGGGATGCGGATCCCGAGTTTGCTGAGGCCTGGGCCCGTCTGAGCATCACGTATATGGGCCTTTACTTCCGTGGTATCGACCGCACTCGCGCCCGACTGGACTCGGCCAAGGCGGCATACGAGCGCGCTTTCGCAATCGACGCGGATCTGCCCGAGGCGCACCTCGCCAGAGCGAACTACCTCTCTCGCGGCGAGGGAAAATATCCGGAGGCGCTCGACGAGTTCGCGATCGCGGCTCGGTTGATCCCACAAGAACCGGACTTGTACTTCTTGCGCTCAAGCGTCTATCGGCATCGCGGGGACTGGGAGTCGGCCATCGGTGACCTCGACCGTGCTCTCGAGATCGATCCGTGGAATCCCAGGTACCTGCGCCAGCAGCACGTCAATCATCTCTTTCTGCGCGACTATGCTCGAGCAGAGCAATACCTCGACGGCATTCTCGCGATCGCGCCTGACGACGGCACCGCCTACGTCGATAAAGTCGGGCTCGCACTGTATCGCGCCGGGGAAACGGACCTCGCGAATGAGTATGAGGATACCGTGCCACCAGGTTACGCCGATGGGCTTACAGCTACGTACATTCGCTGGCTCGCCGCCATTTTCGACCGGAACTACGTGAGAGCCTTGAGTATTCTCGATAGCTCGCCCGAGGACCCTGTGCAAGACGGCGACCTCCGTGAGTTCAAGATCCCCAAGGCATTGCTCTATGCGCGAACGTACCTCCTTTATGGCAAGAAAAAGGAAGCGGCCGACCAATTCGCATCGGCCAAGGCAGATATCGAGCGGCATCTGGCCGAAGTCGTCGAAACGGACCGCCTGGAGGCGGCAAGAACGTATGTCGCGCTCGCAGAGGTCCAGGCAGGGATGGGCCAGGCAGCGGAGGCCGAGAGGTCCCTCACAAGCGCCGGCGTTGTTACCGACGCTGGGTACGGCCCGGGGATAAGAATTGCGGCCATTACTCGAGTTCTGTTGCTCCTCGGCGACGAGGAACAGGCGCTGGAGCAGCTCGAAATTTACCTCGACGAGCCCGGCAATTGGTCCATCGAAGGTCTCGCCCGCGACCCGCGCCTCGAGCCGATTCTCGACAACCCGCGCTTCGCGGAATTGCGTGCGAAGTACGGACGTGAATAGCCGCCGCGCTCGTGCGTAGAGACGCGGAGCGCGCCCCGCACGCGGGATGATCGCCGAGCCCGACGTCGCGTTGACTGACTACGGGCTCGCGGTCGAGTGCGCATTGCTTGCGTTCCTTCTGCACCGGTGTCCAACGAGCGCCTTGCGGCTACGGCTCTGTTTCGTCGTGTTCTTTTGCGCCATCGGGCTCGCGGCGCTGCTCGGCGGCACCGAGCACGGCTTTCTTCTCGACAAAACGAGCCGTCTACACACCGCCGTCTGGAAGGGCACGCTCGTCGCGATCGGAGTCAGCGCGTTCGCGGCCTGGCAGGCCGGCGCCGAGCTCATCGCCCCGACGCCGGCGCGTTTGGTTAGGACCGGCGCACTCGTCGCATTCGTCGGCTACCTGTTCGCGGTCGCCCGGTTCGACACGTTCCTCGTCGCGATCGTGCATTACCTGCCGGCCGCGGTATTCCTGCTCGCCGTTTTCGGTTCGCACTACGCGCGTCGTCGCGACCCGCCCCACCTCTGGGGCGCCATCGCTCTGCTGCTGACGTTCGCGGCCGCCGGCGTGCAACAGGCACAAATCGGGTTGCATCCCGTGTTGTTCAACCACAATGCGCTCTATCATCTGATCCAGGCCGTGGCGCTCTTCTTGCTGTTTCTGGCAGCGCGCGGCATCGTTCGCCGGCAAAACCATGTTGACGCGTAGACGATTTCTCACGACCGCCGCGCAAGCGAGCGCGGGTCTTGCGATTGCGCGCTCGGCACGCGCGCAGGAGGAGCCGCTCCCACAGGAGGGCCGCGTTCTCGTCAACGATGTTCACTCGCAGTTGAACCCGACCCACGTGCGCGAGATCGCGGCGCCCGCAGACTTCGGCGGCGTTCAGGCCGCAGTCGAGCGCGCTGCGCGCGACGGCCGCAGCGTGAGCATCGCGGGTGGACGACACGCGATGGGGGGTCAGCAGTTCGGCACGGATACGCTCTTGCTCGACACTCGCGGGCTCAAGCGCCTGCTTGCACTCGACGCCGAGCACGGCCTCGTCGAGATCGAAGCAGGTGCGACCTGGCCCGAGCTCGTCGAGCAGCTCGCCGCCGCGCAGCGCGATGCGGCGCGCCCGTGGGGGATCATCCAGAAACAGACGGGCGCGGATCGACTCTGTGTCGGCGGCGCGCTCGGCGCGAATGCCCACGGCCGCGGGCTCAGGTTGAAACCGATCGTCGGCGACGTCGAATCGTTCCGGCTCGTCGATGCGACCGGCGTAACCAAGCTCTGCAGCCGCACCGAGAACAGCGAGCTCTTTCGGCTCGCGATCGGCGGCTACGGTCTATTCGGCGTCGTCGGCAGCGTGACGCTCAGGCTCATGCCGCGCCGCAAGCTCGAGCGCGTCGTCGAGATCATCGCGGTCCCCGATCTCATGGCTGCCTTCGAGCGCCGTATCGAAGCCGGTTTTCTTTATGGCGACTGCCAGTTCTCGATCGATTCGCGCTCGCCCAAGTTTCTCAGTGAAGGCGTGTTCTCGTGCTACAGGCCCGTCGACGATTCCGTTGCCGTCGCCGAGAACCAGAAGCAGCTATCCGACGACGAGTGGCGCGAGCTCTATTACTTGTCCCACGCCGATCCCGCGCGCGCCTACGAGAGATACACCTCGTACTATCTCTCGACGACGGGCCAGGTCTATTGGTCGGATACGCACCAGCTCAGCGCGTATTTCGACGACTACCATCGCGCGCTCGACGCGCGCACGAATGCCGCTTGGCCCGGCACGGAGATGATCACGGAGGCCTACGTGCCACGCCGCGCGCTCGCGACGTTCATGCGCCGCCTCGCAGACGATTTCCGGCGCAACGACGTCACTGTCATCTACGGCACGATCAGGCTCATAGAGGAGGACGACGAGTCGTTCCTCGCTTGGGCGCGCGAGCCTTGGGTCTGCGTCGTCATGAATCTGCACGTCGACCACAGCCCCCAAGGCATCGAGAAAGCCGCGAACGACTTCCGCCGCATCATCGACCGCGCAATCGAGCTCGACGGCAGCTATTTCCTGACCTACCACCGTTGGGCCACGCGCGCGCAGGTCGAAGCCTGCTACCCGCAGATGGCGCAATTCCTCGAGCTCAAGCGCAGACACGATCCCAACGAGCGCTTCCAGAGCGATTGGTATCGACACTACCGGCGCATGTTCGCATAAACATGTACACGCTCTACGGCATTCGCGGACTCGTCTTCATCGCCGCAAACTGCTACACAGCCATCGGCATCAACGACTACCCGGAGCGTTGGACCACCGCCAAGACCGCCGCGGCACGCGAAGAGGTCCGCGAAGGCACGCGCGCGCAGCTCTACCGCAACTGGGAAATCTTTGCGGACTCGTTCCCTGCCGCGCCATACTTGTCCGGGGATCGAGCGGGGGCGCTCGACTTCCTGGCCGTCGTGGTTTCGCGCTGGGGTGGCGCGCGACCCGAGATCCAGGAACGGCGGCCGGCGTTCTTCGCGACGTTGATGCGGATCGAGCAATACCCCGTCGTCGCGGCGGTACTCGCGGAGCACTGGGGAGGTTAGCGGTCATGAGCAAAGGCTGGTCACTCGCAATGGCACTCATCTTCACGTGCGCAGGCTGTGCGCGGAGCTCGGAACCCTCGGCCGAGACGCTCGGCGCCACGATTCGGGACGCCGGGCTCAGGTGCATGGAGGCGAACAGCGCCGAGGCGATCCCGGAGCGCGAAAGAACGTGGCGCGTCAGTTGCAGCGAAGCGCTCGTCTACGCTGCGACGCTCGCGGAAACCGGCGAGCTCTGCATAGAGCCGATCCTTGCGGGCGGATTCTCTGGCGACCTGATCTTACCGCCCGAACCGCGGTGTGCACCGCTCCACGCCGCCCAATAGCTACGGATGGACGCGTCCGGACAATGCCTGTGTGGCGCGGTCTCGTTTTCGATCGCGTTCCCGTCGAAATGGGTCGCACATTGTCATTGCACGCTGTGCCAGCGCGCTCACGGCGCCGCCTTCGTGACCTGGGTCAGTGTGGATGAGTCTCGCATGACGGTTCGCGACCCCGACCAGCGGCTCGCGTGGCACGCGTCGTCAGCGGACGCGAAGCGCGGATTCTGCGCGCGCTGCGGGAGCCATTTGTTCTTCCGCTCGCCACGCTGGCCCGGCGAATGGCACATCGCGCGTGCGAATTTCACGACGCCCGTCGACCGCGAGCCGCAGGTGCACGCGTTCTACGATACGCACGTGTCATGGTTCGCCGTCAACGACGAGCTGCCGAAGAAGCCGAGCCTGAATACATGATCACGCTTCGCCCGACGACTCTCGAGGGTCACGGCGTGCGCCTCGAGCCGTTGACCCCCGCGCATGCCGACGGACTCAGTGCGGCCGTTGCCGACGGCAACCTTTGGGAGCTCTGGTTCACGTGGGCACCGCATCCAAGGGACATCGAAGCCTATATCACCGAAGGACTCGCGGGACAGAAGGAAGGGCGCATGCTGCCGTGGGCCGTCCGCGAGGTTGCGACCGGCGCTATCGCCGGCAGCACGCGCTATCACGACGTCATCGCCGCGGCCGACCGCGTCGAGATCGGTTACACGTGGTATGCGCAGCGCTGGCAACGCAGCCATGTGAACACGGCATGCAAGCTGTTGCTGCTCGGGCACGCGTTCGACGCGGTCGGCTGCAAGGTCGTCGGGCTACGAACGGACAACTTCAACTTCGCCTCGCAGCGCGCCATCGAGGCTTTGGGCGCGAAGAAGGACGGCGTGATTCGCCACCACGCCGTGCGTCGCGACGGCAGTGTGCGCGATACCGTGATGTACAGCATCGTCGCAGGCGAGTGGCCGGATGTGAAACGACACCTCGAGGCGCGGCTCGTCAAACATGGCTGGGCCCGATGACGGCCCGCGCGACGTTTGTCCTCGTGCACGGCGCGTGGCGCGGAAGCTGGCTGTGGAAGCGCGTGCGCAAAGAGCTCGAAGCGCGCGGCCACGAAGTATTCACACCGACGTTGACGGGTGTCGGCGAGCGCGTGCACTTGGCCGCGAAGACCGTCGATCTCGAGACGCACATCCTCGACGTCGCGAACCTGATTCGCTGGGAGGAGCTCGACGATATCGTCCTCTGCGGACATTCGTACGCGGGCTGCGTCGTCACGGGTGTCGCCGACCGGCTGGCCGAGCGAATTCACGCGTTGGTCTATTTGGACGCGTTCATCCTCGCCGACGGCGAGCGCCTCGTCGATCACTTGTCTCCCGAAACCCGGCAACAAATGTATGACGGCGTTCGCGCGACCGGCGACGGCTGGCTGGCCCCGCCGATACCCGCGGCAGTCTTCAACGTGAATCCGGCCGACCGCGAGTGGGTCGACGCGCAATGCACGCCGCATCCGGTCGCGTGCTTCGAGCAACGTCTGAAGCTCACCGGGAAAATCGACCGAATCGAGCGCATCACGTACATCCTCGCGACGGGCTTCCGGGAGAGCACGCCGTTCCCGCCGTTTCATGCGCGCGCGCAAGCACGCGGTTGGAAGACGGCGACGATCGACGCCGGCCATGACGTCATGCTCGACAAGCCCGACGAGCTCGTCGGAATGCTCCTCGAAGCTGCGCAATGACCGCGAAGCAGACTGGGCCGGAGGAACGCCTCGAGACCGAGCGGCTCGTGCTACGCGCGCCGCGGCGCCAAGACGCCGACGCGATCTTTGCGTTCGCATCCGATCCCGAAGTGACTCGCTTCCTCGGCTGGCAGCGCCACACGTCGCTCGACGACACACGCGCGTTCCTCGAGATGTCCGCAGCGGCATGGTCGGACTCGCCGGCTGGACCGCTGGTCATCGAATCGCGCGCCGATGGCCGGGTTCTCGGCTCGACGGGGTTGAGCTTCGAAACACCCTACCGCGCGGTGACCGGCTACGTGCTTGCGCGCCCACACTGGGGCAAAGGATTCGCGTCCGAAGCCCTCGCCGCGGTAGTCGCGTCGGCCGCGCGACTCGGCGTGCAGCGGCTCTATGCGCTATGCCACGTTGCTCACGCGGCGTCGGCGCGCGTGCTCGAGCGCTCCGGGTTCACGCTCGAAGGCGTGCTCCGCCGTTATCTCGTGTTTCCTAATCTCGAGGATCCGTCGGCGCAGGACGTGCGCTGCTACGCGCGGTGCTCATAACCCGGGCGCGCCGCGCAGGTGCTCGACATCCTGATTGTTCTCGTTGCAGATGTATTCCATGAGATCCCAGCCGGGGCGAAGCCGCGCCTCGAAGCGAATCGTGAACGGCTTTGCATAGGCGCCGGGATCGGTGACGGTGGTGACGTTCTCGAGCGTGCCTAAGCTCGTGCGCGTATAGCGCTCGACGACGTGCAGTTGAGTCGTGTGCGGGTGGCCGAGAAAATCGAACCAGAAGAGCTCGTTGAAACCAACCGTGTCGATGACGAGCGTGTCGCCTTCCCAGTGGCCGATCGAATGGCCGTACCACGTAGGATCCGGATCTTCGGGATGCTCGCGGCCATCCATGAAAATCTGCCGGAAGCTGTGGATGTTGCCTTCGAACAGGAAGTAGAGCACTTCGGCCTTGCCGTAGGCCGGCGCCTGCACGATGCGCCAGGGATACGGCGCGATCCGCGGGACGCCGGTCGGCAGGCAGTTCGCCTCGGGATCCTCAGCCGAGAGCCGCGAATCCATGAGCGCCTTCGCTGCGGGCAAGAGAACGATCTCCTCGCCGGGCAGGAGTCCCTCACGGATGTCGCCGATCGGCCCGCCGCCGCTCCAAACGCCCGAGAAATCCGGCGTGCCGTCGGGCAGCCGCGGCACGGGCGCATCGGGAACCTCGCCCAAGATTGCGGGGTTATTGAGGCCGCCGGAGCCCGCGCCCGCGGTCGCCGCAGCCTGTTGCGCGAACGCCTCGGCGGGAAGCCCAGCGGCGAGAAGTGCTGCGCAGAGCGCAACGCGCGTCACTGCGGCGCCTCGCGCGCGAAAACCTTCCGGCCGTCGGCAAGCGTGACCGTGCGCGCATTCGCCATACTGGCGCCGCTGCGCGCGCGCGAGCCTTCGACCGTGACCTCATCGCCCTCCTTGAGCGAGGTTCGCGACCAACCGTTGCGTGTCAGCACGTTGGGGCTTGCGAGCTCGAGATTCCAATTGACGACGTTGCCGCTGTCGTCCTTGACGTCGACATAGAAGCGCGCGTGCGGGTTCATCCACTCGACCTTCGTGACGACGCCCTTGAGCGTCACCGGCTGATCGGCATCGTATTGGGTCGCGAACGAATGGTGCGCGAGTGCCGGACCCGCGGCCGCCAACGTCAAGAGAATGCCAACTATTCCGGTTCTCATTGCCCCCTCTGCACGAAATGAGCTGTTGACAGAATACTAATGGAACGACCCAGGTCCCGTCGATCAGGACGCCTCGCAGTCCGTGGGCTGGCGGCCATTAAGGCCGTGTTCAGGTACTCTGGCTTAAGGTACGCTCGAGTCGAAGAGTGTCCGGCAATGGTTTACGGCGCCGGCGGGAGAGCGATTATGGAAACCCGCGCTTTGACCGATAACGCCCGGCATGCCCGCGGTCTCATCACGGCGCTGTCGGTGCTGCTGCTCGGCGCAGCAGTTTTCTACGCGCAGCGCGCGCCTGCCCAGGAGCCAGAGGCAACACCGGTGCCGCTCACGCCCGCCGAGCTCGAAAAGCTCGTCGGTCCCGTTGCGCTCTATCCCGACGACCTGCTCGCCATCGTTCTGCCCGCATCGACGTACCCGCTGCAAATCGTGCAGGCAGCTCGCTTTCTCGAGGATCGCGCGAACGACACGACGCTCGAGCCGAACCCCGAATGGGACGAGTCGGTCGTCGCGCTGCTCAATTACCCCGAGATCGTGCG
>DATBLZ010000023.1:0-8496 GCA_036555065.1 Gammaproteobacteria bacterium | reverse complement strand
AGCTGCTGATCGCGAAAGGCAAGGAGCAGGGCTACCTCACGTACAGCGAAGTCAACGACCACCTGCCGAGCGAGATCGTCGATCCGGAGCAGATCGAAGACATCGTCAACATGATCAACGATATGGGAATCACGGTGTACGAGAAAGCGCCGGATAACGAATCGTTGCTCTTGTCCGATTCCGCCGTCTCGAACGACGAGGATGCGGCCGAGGAAGCCGCGGCCGCGCTCGCGACCGTGGATGCCGAGTTCGGCCGGACGACGGATCCGGTGCGCATGTACATGCGCGAGATGGGCACCGTCGAGCTCTTGACGCGCGAAGGCGAGATTCGCATCGCGAAGCGCATCGAGGAAGGCCTCGATCAGGTGCGTACGGCGCTCGCGCAATTCCCGCTGACGTTCGACCTCATTTTCGCGGCGTACGACCAAGTCGGCCGCGGCGAGGCGCGCCTCCAAGATCTCATCGTCGGCTTCATCGACCCGAATGAGGAGATCGCCGACCCTGCGGCGCGTGCGCTCGAAGCCGGCGACGAGGAAGGCGGCGCGGACGAAGAAGAAGAGGTCGAGACCGGCCCCGATCCCGAAGAGGTGCTCCGGCGCCTGAAGAAGATCAAGCGCCTGCACAAGCGTTACGTCGACGCGCTCGTCGCGAGCGGGCTCAAGTCGAACGCGACCAAGAAAGCGCTCAAATCGCTGACCGCGGAATTCATGGAGCTCAAGCTCGCGCCGCGGTCGTTCGACCAAATCGTCGGCCAGCTCCGCGAGATGGTCAACGGCATCCGCGGCCAAGAGCGCCAAGTCATGGCGCTTTGCGTACGCGACGCCGGCATGCCGCGCAAGGATTTCCTCGCGAGCTTCCCGAAAAACGAGACGAACGCACATTGGGTCGACAAGCACATTCGCGCGAAGCGCAAATACTCTTCGCATCTCGGCAAATTGAAAGAAGAGATCGTGCGCGCGCAGAAGCGGCTCCAGAAGCTCGAAACGATCGCGGCTCTATCGATCGGCGAGGTCAAGGAAATCAACCGCGAAATCTCGCTCGGCGAGGCGCAAGCGCGGCGCGCGAAGAAGGAGATGGTCGAGGCGAACTTGCGGCTCGTGATCTCGATCGCGAAGAAATACACCAATCGCGGTTTGCAGTTCCTCGATCTCATTCAAGAGGGCAACATCGGCCTCATGAAGGCCGTCGATAAGTTCGAATATCGCCGCGGCTACAAGTTTTCGACCTACGCGACGTGGTGGATTCGCCAGGCGATCACGCGCTCGATCGCCGACCAGGCGCGGACGATTCGCATCCCTGTGCACATGATCGAGACGATCAACAAGCTCAACCGCATCTCGCGCCAAATGCTCCAGGAAATGGGCCGCGAGCCCACGCCCGAAGAGCTCGCCGTGCGCATGGAGATGCCCGAAGATAAGGTTCGCAAGGTGCTCAAGATCGCGAAGGAGCCGATCTCGATGGAGACGCCGATCGGCGACGACGAGGATTCGCATCTTGGCGATTTCATCGAGGATCAAGCCGTTGCCTCACCGGTGGATTCGGCGACCGACGAAGGCCTCAAGGAAACGACGCACGCGGTGCTCGCCGGTCTCACGGCGCGCGAGGCCAAGGTGCTGCGCATGCGCTTCGGCATCGACATGAACACCGACCACACGCTCGAGGAAGTCGGCAAGCAATTCGACGTCACGCGTGAGCGCATCCGGCAGATCGAGGCGAAGGCGTTGCGCAAGCTCCGCCACCCGTCGCGCTCGGATCAGCTGCGCAGCTTCTTGATGGACGACTGACCTGCCGAGCGCCTCTTTCGTGGGAGCGGCTTCAGCCGCGATTCTTGCTAACATGCCCGCCGTGGGCCTGTAGCTCAGTTGGTTAGAGCAGGGGACTCATCGTAAAAGGTGCCTTCGCGGCGAAAGCCGCGAAGTGGACGGGATGAATTCAGGGAACCCGTACGGCTGTGGCGAGGCGCGTGACGCTCGCCGCGGCGGCAGGCCGGCAACCCTGAGCCGAGCCGCCGGTGCACCGGCGGAAGGTGCAGAGACTACCTGAGAGCTCGAGTGCTCTTAATGACAGGCGCGAGCGTCCCGCACCCTCGCAAGGGTGAAGAGATAGTCCACTCCCCCGGAAACGGTGGGATCTAAGTGAATCCCTTGGTCGTAGGTTCGAGTCCTACCGGGCCCACCAGATTGGAAAAAAACGGCCGTCGATTGGGGACGACGGCCGCAATCTTCACTGGCTGGACGTGACTCGCATCGAGCTCGTCGAGGCGCCCGGGCGCGATCCGGGCGCGAGCTCGTGTCGGGCCAGCCAAACGCCGGGCACCATCGGCAGCCAAAACGTCAAACCCCGCAGCAGCAGTGTCGCCGCGAGCGCAACTTCGACCTCGACGCCGAGTAAGCTCAGGATCGCAACGGAGCTCGCTTCGAAGGTTCCGAGCCCGAGCGGGACGAGCCCGATCGTCGCGATCACGGATGCCATGACAAAACCGACGAATACCGTGAGGAAGCTCGCGGGCTCGCCGAGCGCATAGAAGATCACCCAGAGAGTGAGGGCATCGAGCACAAGGACACTCGCCTGCAACGAGAACGTTTGTATGAACAAAGAGACGTTGCGCAGCAAATCTTCGGGTGCGTGAGCGACGCTCTCGAACAACGCCTCGAACCCCGGGAACTTGCGCAACCATGCGGGCGCTGACCGCGCGCCCCACCGCTTGAGCCAGAGTGCGGCGGCGGGGACGGCGACGGCGATTGCCGCGAAGATCGCGCCAGCCGCAACGAGCATCGGGTTCGCTTCATGGTGCAGCCACAAGAGCCCGAGCGCGACGAGGGCGGCAATCATGAAGGACGAGTAGAACGAGACCAGCGATACGAGCAAGACCTGGGTCGCGAGCTTTCCGTGCACCCCGCGCCGCGCGAGGCCGCGCGCGAGCAATACCGTACCGCTCAAGCCGACGCTCGGAAAAGCCTGGTCCGTAAACAGTTTCGCGAGTCCCAATGGGACGAGCGAGCGCAACGGAACTCGCTGCCCGGCCACGGCGAGCGCACGTTGCCAGACAGCCGCCGTTGCGACATAGGTCGCGCCTTGGAGCGCGACCGCTGCCAAGAACCAGGCAGGCCGCGCCGTCCGCGTGAGGGCAACGAACCGCTCGAGCTCTCCCAAGTGGAGCACGACGAGAACGAGAGCGCCGAGCGCTAGCAGACCAAGCAGCGTTAGTCCGTACGCTCTGAGCGCTAGGCGCTTGCTTGCGAAGCCGCGTGGCATACTGCTGCATGCCATTGTAGACCGCTCATGGTTTCCGAAGACGCGATTGGCGAAGACCGGCTCAGCGAGTACTGGGCCCACGACTCGCGCACGCTCCTGGACGTGCTCGAGAGTAGTGCCGCGGGGCTCAGCACGGCCGCGGCGGACGAGCGCCTGCAGAGAATCGGCCCGAACACGCTCGCGCGCGACACACGGGCCTCGGCATTGCGTCTGCTCGTCCGACAATTCGAGAGCCCGCTCGTTCTGATTCTCGTCTTCGCCGCCGTCGTCGCTGCGCTCGTTCAGGACTGGACGGATGCAGGCGTCGTGCTCGCGATCGTCCTCGGCAGCGGCCTCTTGAGCTTCTCGCAAGAATTCCGCGCTTCCGCTTCCCTCGAGCGACTCCGGGAGCGTGTACGGGTCAAGAGTAAGGTCGTCCGTGACGGTGCCGAGACGGTCGTTCCGAGCGAGCGCGTCGTGCCCGGCGATCTCGTCCTTCTGAGCGCTGGCACGTTGATACCGGCCGATGGCGTGCTCGTCGAGGCCAAGGACCTCCACGTGACGCAATCGGCGCTCACCGGCGAGGCAATGCCCGTGGAGAAAAGGCCCGGCGCATCCGCTCGCGATGCGAGCCTCATCCAGCGCACCAATTGCGTATTCATGGGAACGTCGGTCCGCAGCGGCACCGGCCACGCGCTGATCGTCCGGACCGGGGGCGCGACGTTGTATGGCGGAATCGCCTCGCGTCTACGGCTGCGCGCTCCCGAGACGGAGTTCGAGCGCGGAATTCGCCGCTACGGCCAGCTGCTCACGCAGGTCATGATCTTTCTCGTCGTGCTCGTATTCGCGGCGAACGTGTTTCTCGAAAGGCCGCCGATCGAGTCGCTGCTGTTCGCACTCGCATTAGCCGTCGGGATATCGCCGGAGCTGTTGCCGGCGATCATCAGTATCACGCTGTCCGTGGGCGCTCGAGAAATGGCGGAGCGCGGCGTCATCGTGCGCCGTCTGAGCTCGATCGAAAACTTCGGCAGCATGGACATCCTCTGCGCCGACAAAACCGGCACGTTGACCGAAGGCGTGATGGCGCTCGATGGCGCGCTCGATTCTCGCGGGCTCGCCTCGCAAGACGTGCTCGTCTGCGCCTACCTGAACTCGCGACTGCAGTCGGGGCTGCCGAATCCCCTCGACGAAGCCATCGTCGTGAAGGCCGACCGCGACGCCATAGACATCTCCGCGTATCGGAAGCTCGACGAGATCCCATACGATTTCCTCCGCAAGCGGCTCACAGTCGTCGTTCAGCGGCAAGGCGCCGCCGAGAGCGTGTTGATCACGAAAGGCGCGTTCGCGCACGTGCTCGACGTCTGCACGCAAATCCAAACGGACGCCGACATCGTGCCTCTGGATCCCGACGCGCGGGCGCGCATCGACGCCCTATTTGCGCGCTGGAGCGAGGGCGGCTACCGAGTGCTCGGGCTCGCGACCAAATCGCTGGCGCAACAGCCGACATACGAGCGCGAAGATGAGGCGGGTCTCACGTTCCGCGGTTTTTTGCTGTTCCTCGATCCGCCCAAGGATGGCATAAGGGAAACGCTCGCCGCCCTTGCGAGCCGAGGCGTCACGCTGAAAATCATCACGGGAGACAATCGCTTGATTACCGCGCATCTCGGTCGCGCGGTCGGTTTTCAATCGCCGAGCATCTTGACGGGGGCGGATCTCGACGGACTGCGCGAGGACGCGCTCATGCGTTTAGCGCCGCGAACCGATTTCTTCGTCGACGTCGATCCGAATCAGAAGGAACGGGTCATCCTCGCTCTCAAGAAAGCCGGCCACGTCGTCGGATACCTCGGCGATGGAATCAACGATGCCTCGGCACTGCACGCTGCCGACGTCGGCATATCCGTGGACAAGGCCGTCGATGTCGCCAAGGAAGCCGCGGATTTCGTGTTGCTCGAGCACGATCTCGACGTGCTCTGTCGAGGAATCGAGCAAGGCCGAAAGACGTTCGCGAATACGTTGAAATACGTCGCGACCACGACGAGCGCAAATTTCGGCAACATGCTCAGCATGGCCGCGGCGTCCTTCTTCCTGCCGTTTCTACCGCTACTGGCGAAGCAAATATTGTTGAACAACTTTTTGTCCGACTTTCCGGGCATCGCGATCGCGAGCGATCGCGTCGATCCGGATCTCGTCGATCGACCGCAACGCTGGAACATCCGCGCCATGCGCAATTTCACCATCGTGTTCGGCGCAGTCAGCTCGATATTCGACCTGCTGACGTTCGGCGTTTTGTTATACGTTTTTCACGCCGGTGCCGAGCTGTTTCGAACGGGCTGGTTCTTCGAGTCGCTGATGACCGAGCTCGTGATCGCCCTAGTCGTTCGCACGCATCGGCCTTTCTATCGCAGTCGTCCCGGGCGCTTTTTGTTCTGGTCGACGTTGGCCGTCATGGCCGTGACCGTCGCGCTTCCCTATTCGCCCCTTGCTGCGGAGCTCGGCTTTGTGGCGTTACCCGCCGCGCAGGTCGGCGTGCTGACGTTGATCACGCTGCTCTACGTCGGGGCCGCCGAGCTCACCAAGAAGGTCTTTTACCGATCGGTGGGCGCATTCCCCTGAACGGCGATATCATCGCGGCAGTCGGTCAGCAATCCATAGGCGTCAGCCGCTGTGCCCCCGATCGCCAAAGCGCTGCTCGCGTGCGCCAGCCTGACCTTGCTGCTCGCCACGGCGCTCGGCGCGTACGCGAGCCACGGTCTCGAAGGCGTGCTGGCGCCGCGCGCGCTTGCGTCGCTCGAGACGGCGATCGAATATCAGTTCTATCACGGCTTGGGATTGCTCGCGGTCGCACTCCTTGCGGACCGTTACCCGCAGTCGCGTTGGCTCAAAATCTCGGGCGCACTCTTCATCGCGGGCATCGTGCTTTTCTGCGGCAGCCTCTACGCAACGACGCTCGGCGAGATTGCGGCGCTCGGCCGCGTGACGCCCGTCGGCGGCATTGCGTTCATGGGCGCCTGGGTTGCACTGGCCGTTGCGGCGCTGATGGAGAAGAGTCGCGGCTAAAGCCGCTCCCACCAAGAGTCGCTTCCAGCAAGAGCCGCTCCCACCAAGAGCTGCTCCCACCCAGAGCTGCTCCCACCGTGGCGCTGATTCATCGCTTGCGGCGCGCGAGCGCCGATTGACAGATGCGCTCGCAAAGCTCCGGGAAATCGATGCCGACGGCCGCGGCCGCGCGCGGCAGCAGGCTGCTCGCGCTCAAGCCCGGCAGCGTGTTGACCTCGAGGCACCAGATCCCGCCTTTGGCATCCATACGAAAGTCGGTGCGGCTGTAGTCATCGAGCTTGAGCGCTACGTGCACCTTCACGCCGAGCTCTTGGACCCGGCGCGTCTGCTGCGCCGTCAAATCGGCGGGAAATATCTCTTGCGCGCCGCCGGGCTGGTACTTGGCCGCATAGTCGAAGATCGGTCCTTGCGCGGGGATGATCTCGCCGACCGCGAGCGCCTCGCCGCTTAAGATCCCGACCGTGAGCTCGCGCCCCGGGATGTAGCGCTCGATCATCACTTCCGGATCGAACTCTGCCGCGGCCGCGATCGCGGCCTCGAGCTCCTTCGGCGACTCAACGAGCGTCAAGCCTACGGTCGAGCCTTGGCCGTTCGGCTTCACGATCGCGGGGTAGCCGATCTTCGCAGCGACGGCTTTGGCATCGACGGGGGTCATGAGCCACTCGGGCGTCGGCACGCCGGCTTCCAAGAACAAGCGTTTGGCAACGTCTTTGTCCCACGCAATCGCGCTCGCGAGCCTGCCTGAGCCCGTATACGGGACCCCGGCGAGGTCGAGCACCGATTGAATGGCGCCGTTCTCGCCGCTGCCGCCGTGCAGCGCGAGAAACACGAGATCGACGTCGCGCAGCGGCGGTGCAGCGCCCATCGCGCCGACGAGAGCCGGGAGGCCGCCGCGGGATTCGGTCGGCGGCGGCGGCAGGCGGTCGATCCGGCCCGTGAGGAGCTCGCGCTCCGCGGCCGACGACAACGTCCCGCGCGCGGCATCCACGGCGATGACGTCGTGGCCGCGCGCGCGCAGCGCCCGGACGACCTGGGCGGCGCTCGCCGCCGACACGTCGCGCTCCATGCTGTCGCCGCCGAAGAGAACCGCTACTTTCACCGCCGTGCCTCAGCTGCCGAAATCGCCCGCGAATTGTACTCGAAGGGCCCGCGGCGCCTCCGCCTCCGCCCCGCGGCGCGTCGGCCGACCGCGTGCCACGGGTTCCCCGACCGTGACTCGTGCTAACCTAAAAACCGTCCACGGCTGCCGAATAAACAACGCGAACTGGGGGCGAACGATCATGCGCTACATCCACGTTGTATTGACGCTCGGCATCGCCGCGCTCGTCGCCGGCTGCGAGAGCGGATCTTCCGAAGGCCCGGCGCCGCGTACCTTCACGCCCGCTGCGCCGACCGGCGCGGGCTTCGTCGCGCTTTATGCGCCGCCGGTCCAAGCCGTCCCGTATCCGAACGACATCTACCATCCGCCGGGGCAAACGCTCAACGTGCCGGTGAAGGTCACGAGCCCGCTCGCGGCGGCTCTCAACACGCTCGACGGCTTCTCGACGACGGCCCACATTTCGGTGCCGTTCAACGCGCCGCTGAACTTAGCGACGGTCGTACCGTTCAATCCGGCGGCGCCGAATCCGGCGGCCACCCTTTTCGTGATTAACGCGACGAGCCTCGTGCCGCTCGTGCCGGGCGTGGATTACGCAACGCGGCTTGCGACGGCCGCGGGCACGGACGGCGCGCTCCTCGAGATTCAGCCGCTGCGCCCGCTCGCGCCCGACACGACGTATGCGTTCATCATGACGACCGGGGTTCGCAGCACCGCGAACGTCGCCGTAGCCCCCGACTTCGTCTTTCGCACCGTCCGCGACGCGCATCTCACCGGCGTCATGACGGGCAACCCCGGGCTCGATGCGCTTTTGCCCGCGATCGGGCCGCTCATCGACCTCGCGGTCGGGCTCGGGATTCCGGGCAATGCCGTCGCCGTCGCCTGGAGTGTCTCGACGCAATCGACGTCGGACGTGCTCGATTACCTGAATCAGGCCACGGTCGCACGCGGCTCGGGCCTCGCGTCCATGGGCATCACGACGGCGAGCTTGGGCTTGCCGGGCTTGGCGAGCCTCTACACGGGCTATCTCGAGATCCCCTACTACGGCAATCCGGCGGACCTCTTGGGGAGCGTCTGGGTCAACTCGAGCTTCGTGCCGCCGACGCGCA
>DATBLZ010000102.1:0-8287 GCA_036555065.1 Gammaproteobacteria bacterium | reverse complement strand
GATGCATCGGGTGGCCCTCTTTTTCGGGGATCGAGCGTTCGTCGAAACGCGCTACGGTTGTCTAGCACAACCTTCCTATGCTTGGGAATAGTATGGCGTCTAGCTTGGTTACGACGTGCTCTAGGTAGCACGCGTAACTATCTGGCTAGGCTTGGAGTTCGCGATTAGTTGGCCGATCTGCCCAGTTTTGCGTTGGGGCGTCGAAACGCCTTCGAAAGGCCGTCATGTGCGCGAAACAGAGTCGCGGCTAAAGTCGCTCCTACGAGGTGGGCCCGCCTACTCGCGCTTTAGCTGCGGGAAGAGCAAGACGTCACGTATCGACGCTGAGTCCGTCAAGAGCATCGCGAGACGATCGATGCCGAGGCCCATGCCGGCCGCGGGCGGCATCGCGTGCTCGAGCGCGCGAATATAGTCGGCATCGAAGAACATCGCCTCCTCGTCCCCGCGCTCCTTGGCCGCGATCTGCGCGTGGAAGCGCGCGGCCTGATCCTCGGGGTCGTTGAGCTCGGAGAAGCCGTTCGCGAGTTCGCGCCCGGCGATGAAGAGCTCGAAGCGGTCGGTCAGGAAGGGATCCGCGTCGTTCTTACGCGCGAGCGGCGAGACCTCGGCCGGATAGTGCGTCACGAATACCGGACCATCGAGCGTGGGCTCGACGACCTTCTCGAAGAGGTCGAGCTGGAGCTTCCCTGGACCGTGCTCGGCGTGAGCCTCGATGCCGTGGCGCGCGCAGAGCCCGCGCAGTGTTTTTGCATCGCGAATCGTCTTCTCCGACAGGCCTTCGAGACCTTTGCGCAGCGTGCTTTCGAGAGTGACGCGCGGGAACGGCGGACCGACGTCGTAGCTCTTGCCCTGATACGCGATCGTGGTCTTGCCGAGAATCGCGCGCGTGCACTCGCGCACGAGCGTCTCGGTCAGCGCCATCGCGTCCTCGAAACCCGCATAAGCTTGATAGACCTCGAGGATCGTGAACTCGGGATTGTGGCGCGTCGACAAGCCTTCGTTGCGAAATACGCGATTGAGCTCATAGACGCGCTCGAAGCCGCCGACGAGCAAGCGCTTGAGATAGAGCTCGGGCGCGACGCGCAAATAGAGCGTCTCGTCGAGCGCGTGATGATGGGTTTCGAACGGCCGCGCCGTGGCGCCACCGGGAATCGGATGCATCATCGGCGTCTCGACCTCGAGAAAATCGAGCGCATCGAGAAAGCGGCGCACGGCCTTCACGATCTCGGTGCGCGCGCGAAAGACCTCGCGCGTCCGCTCGTTGACGATGAGGTCGAGATAGCGCTGCCGAAGCCTGATCTCCTGATCGGCGATGCCGTGCCACTTCTCGGGCAGCGGCCGCAGCGACTTGACGAGCAGGCGCAGCTCGCGCGCCGCGATCGAAAGCTCGCCGGTCTTCGTCTTCATGAGCTCGCCGACGGCACCGACGATGTCGCCGATGTCCCATTTCTTGAAGTCGTCGTAAAGCGCTTCGCCGAGCGCGGTGCGCTGCAAAAACAATTGAATGCGCCCGGTGCCGTCTTGGAGCTCCGCAAATGCGCTCTTGCCCATGAGACGCTTCGCGACCAAGCGGCCCGCGACGCGGACGCTCACGTGCTCGCCTTGTAGAGTCTCGGCGGCGTGATTGCCATAGGCGGCGCCGAGCTCGCCCGCGAGCGCATCGCGCCGAAAATCGTTCGGGAACGCCTCGCGTTCGGCGCGCAGCCGCGCGAGCTTCGCGCGGCGCTCGGCGATGAGGCGGTTTTCGTCGTGATCGGTGTCGTCAGCCATAAGAAGTCGCGGCTAAAGCCGCTCCCACAAGATCAAAGCCGCTCCACGTTACAACCCCTGCTTCAAGCTCGCCTCGAGAAACTCGTCCAAGTGGCCGTCGAGGACGTCCTGCGGCTGGCCGGATTCGACGTTCGTGCGCAAGTCTTTCACGCGCGATTGATCGAGCACGTACGAGCGAATCTGGTGCCCCCACTCGATATCGGACTTGCCGCTCTCGACGGCTTCGGCCTTCTCGCGCCGCTTCTGCTCCTCGAGCTCATACAGTTTAGCCTTGAGCTGGCGCATCGCGGTCGCTTTGTTCTTGTGCTGCGAGCGGTCGTTCTGGCACTGGACGACGATTCCCGTCGGATTGTGCGTGATGCGCACGGCCGATTCCGTCTTGTTGACGTGCTGGCCGCCCGCGCCGCTCGAGCGATACACGTCGATGCGCAGATCCGCGGGATTGATCTCGACTTGGATCTCGTCGTCGATCTCCGGCGATACGAACACGGCCGCAAATGAGGTGTGCCGTCGATGACCGGAATCGAACGGCGATTTGCGCACGAGCCGGTGCACGCCCGTTTCCGTGCGCAACCAGCCGAACGCGTATTCCCCGCGCACATGGATCGTGGCGCTCTTGATCCCCGCGACCTCGCCCGCCGAAACCTCGAGAACCTCGACCGCAAACCCAGCTCGGTCGGCCCAGCGCATGTACATGCGCAAGAGCATCTCGGCCCAGTCCTGCGCCTCCGTGCCGCCGGAACCGGCCTGAATGTCGAGGAATGCGTTGTGCGAGTCCATCTCACCCGAGAACATGCGGCGGAACTCGAGCCGCTCGACGTCGGCCGTGACGCGCTCGAGATCGCGGCCTAAGTCCGCGAACGTGGCGGCGTCGCCCTCGGCTTCTGCGAGCGTGTAGAGCTCGCCTGCATCGTGCAGGGATTTGTCGAGCCGTGCGAGCGTGCCGACGATGCTCGTCAGCGCCGCGCGCTCCTTGTTCAACGCTTGGGCGCGCTCGGTATTCGACCAAACGTCCGGGGCTTCGAGCTCGCGATCGATCTCCTCGAGGCGCTCGCGCTTCGCGTCGAAGTCAAAGATACCTCCGCAAGGCAAGGCAACGCTCCTTTAGAGCGGCCAGGGCCCCGCCGATTTGACTCGCTTCCATCACTCGACTCCGACGTGCGCGCGATACGATTGTCTCGTCCCGCAGGGGCACCTCTAAATGGTGATTGGCGGGGCTGTCGCGCGCAGGGACGCGCGCGCCAGAGCCTCCAGGGACGGATTCACGGCGTCCCCGACAAGCGCCATTTAGAGGTGCCCCTGCGGGACGCGATACTAGCACGCGCGCAACGCCGGTCACGACACGGCATCGACGTGCGACACGACGAGCTGGACTCTGGAAGTCGCCCGATAGTCGTTGATCGCGAGCCGGTACACGCAGTGCAGCTCCGTGCCCGCGGGCCAATCCGTATCACCGCGGTTGAACGCGATCGCCTCGATCTTCGCGTCGCTCGCGAGCGGGCGCAGCGTCATTTTCAAGTGCGCGTCCTTGAGCAGACGCCGGTCCACGAGCTCGAAGCGGCCGTCGAAGCTGGGCTCGGGGAAACCCTGACCCCACGGACCGAAATCGCGCAACGCGCGCGCGACCGTGAGCGTCATCTCCTCAGGAAGAAGCTCGCCGTCCGTGAGGGCGCGCGCTGCGAGCGCGTCGGCCTCGAGCTTCTCGGCTGCGACTTCCTCGAGCGCATGGCGCAGGCGCTCGAGTCCCGCGGCCGGCAACGTGAGCCCCGCGGCCATCGCATGCCCGCCGTAGCGCACGATGAGCCCGGGATGGCGCACGTCGACGTCGGCGAGCGCGTCGCGCAGGTGGAAGCCCGCGATCGAGCGGCCCGAGCCTTTGAGCATGCCGCCCTCGGCGGGCGCGAAAGCGAACGTCGGCCGATGGTAGCGATCCTTGATCCGCGAGGCGATGAGGCCGACGAGGCCTTCGTGCCAATTCGGGGCGGAAAGACAAATGAGGCTCGGGAGCGTCGCCTGATCGAGCTCTGTGGACTCCAAGAGCGCAAGCGCCTCCTCCTGCATGCGCGCCTCGAGCGCGCGCCGATCGCGGTTGAGGTCGTGCAACGTCGCCGCGAGACGCGCGGCCTCGGCGTCCGATTCAGCGAGCAGGCAGCGCACGCCGATC
Organism: Gammaproteobacteria bacterium; assembly: GCA_036555065.1. GTDB lineage: Bacteria > Pseudomonadota > Gammaproteobacteria > Steroidobacterales > Rariloculaceae > DATBLZ01. The sequence goes on along the minus strand of DATBLZ010000102.1, from coordinate 4,353 downwards.
GTCATGTCGTCGAGCCGGCCGGCGGCGTTCAAGCGCGGCGCAACGTGAAATCCCAGCGTCTCGGCCGTGGCCTCGCGCGCGGCGACGCCCGCGACCTCGCAAAGCGCGCGCACACCGGGGCGGCAAGCTCCCGCGCGAATGCGCGCGATGCCCTCGGCGACGAGAATTCGGTTGAGCCGGTCGAGACGGACGAGATCCGCAACCGTGCCGAGCGCAACGAGATCGAGATACTGCGATACCGCAGTCGGCGAGCCCACGGCCTTGCCGAGCGCCGCGAGCACGTAGAAGAGAACGCCGACGCCCGCGAGCTGCTTGCCCGGAAAATCGCTATCCGGGAGATTCGGGTTCACGATCGCGTTCGCGTCGGGCAGCACCGCCGGCGGCAGATGATGATCCGTGACGAGCACATCGATGCCGCGCGCGCGCGCCGCCGCGACCCCTGCGACGCTGCTGATGCCGTTGTCAACGGTCACGAGCAACCGCGGCTCCTGTGCCGCGACGGGGTCGACGGCCTCGGGGCTCAAGCCATAACCGAGCGCGAAGCGATCGGGGATGAAGAAGCGCACGTCCGCGAAGCCCAAGTCGCGCAGCGTCAACACCCCGAGCGCGGCGCTCGTCGCGCCATCGGCATCGAAGTCACCGACGATGACGATACGATCGTCGCGGTGCGCCGTCAGAAGCTCTACGGCGCGCGCGAGCGCGCCGAATCGGCCGACGGGCACGAGATGCTTGAGCTTGAGCTCGAGCTCCGCGGGCGAAGCGATCGGCCGGCGCGCCAGCACGCGGCGCAGCACGGGATGCAGGCCCACGGGCCAATCCCAGCTCTCGGCGCCGGGAACGGCCAACCGACGCTCAATGCGGATCATATAATCCCATGCGTGCAGCTCACCCGCGAAGCATCCGCGCAGAACCTCATTCGCGCTTGGGAGCGCGGCCGCGTGCTGGTCGGCGATCGCTGGGTCGGCGGCAATCTCATCGTGTCCGCCGAGCGCGTCATCGCTGATTGGCCGGCAGAGGACCCGCGCACGCTCGGGCTCGAGGATCTCGCCGCGGCGCTCGAGCTTAAGCCCGAGATCATCCTCATCGGCACCGGCGAGGCCGCGTCGATGCCCGACGTCGAGCTCATGGGCGCGCTCGCGGAACGCGGCATCGGCCTCGAGTTCATGACGACGCCGGCGGCCTGCCGCACGTACAACGTGCTCGTCCACGAGCAACGCCGCGTGGTCGTCGCGCTCTTCAACACCGAGCTACCCCGCTGATCCTATGTAGGGCAACGGATCGACCGGCGCGCCGTTGCGTCTGATCTCGAAATGCAGCCGCGGCTGCCGCTTGGGCCCCAAACCCATCTCCGCGATCTTGTCGCCGCGCCTGACTTCTTGACCTTGCACGACGAGCAGGCGGCCGTTGTGCCCGTAGGCACTGAGATACGTGTCGTTGTGCTTGATGATGACGAGTTGCCCGTAGCCTGCGAGCCCGCTGCCCGCGTAGACGACGCGGCCGGCCGCCGCGGCGCTTACAGTCTGGCCTTGACGGCCGCCGATGCCGATCCCGCTCGCGATCTCGGCCTTGTTTCCGTAACGGTAAACGAGCGGCCCTTGCGTCGGCCATTGCCACTGCGGCGGCGGCAGCACGGGCGGCGGCGGGACGGGCGGCGCCGGGCGACTCCGCGATGTCGAGGCCGGCGTGCTCGACGTCGCTCGCGAGCCGCCGGCCCCTGCCGCGCTCGAGGCAGGCGGCGTCAGCCTGAGCCGCTGGCCCGCGACGATGAAATCCGGATCGCGAATATTGTTCCACCGAGCGAGCAGCCGATAGTCGACGCCGTGCCGCCACGCGATCGTATATAGCGTCTCGCCGGCTTGCACCACGTGAGCTTGGGCGCGTGGCGCGGACTCCCCGCCCATGCTCGAGCACGCCGTGAGACCCGCTGCGCCGAGAATCACTGCGACACACAAAGCAGGCAGTGCGCGTGCCGTCAATTCTCCGTACCCTCGACGAGCGGCACGAAGCTCACGGGTGCGAGCTCCTTGCGGTCGTACTCGTTGCCGCGCCGGCTCACGCAGAGCAGCGACTGCCGTCCGCGTTGGCCGATCGGAATCAGCATACGCCCGCCTTCGTCGAGCTGCTCGAGCAGCCGCGTCGGAATCGTCGCCGGCGCAGCGGCGACGAGAATCCCTTGAAACGGCGCTTGGCTCGCCCAGCCGTGCCAGCCATCGGCATAGCGCAAGCTCACGTTGTTGATTCCGAGCTCGCGGAGCTGCCGCGACGCGCGTTTGTAGAGCGCCTCGACGCGCTCGATGCTGTACACGTGGCGCACGAACGGCGCGAGCACGGCCGTCTGATACCCGCAGCCCGTGCCGATCTCGAGCACTTTCGTGAGCTCGACCGCGGCGTCCCTGCTCTCGGCGACGAGCACTTGGGTCATCAACGCGACGATGTACGGCTGCGAGATCGTTTGTCCGTACCCGATCGGCAGCACCGTGTTCTCGTAGGCGCGGCTCGCGAGCGCCTCATCGACGAAGAGATGCCGGGGGACGCTCCGCATGCGCTCGAGCACGGCCTCGTCCTCGATGCCTTCGCGGCGCAGCGTGTCGATGAGGCGGTCGCGCGTGCGCGCCGACGTCATGCCGATGCCGGTGGGCTCTTTCGCCGTCACGGCAAGCGCCCGAGCCAATCGTCGAGCGACGGAATGACCGTATGGCTCGTCAAATCGACCTTGAGCGGAGTCACGGAGACGTAGCCTGAGTTGACGGCATGAAAGTCCGTGCCGGGGCCTGCGTCCGCTTGCGGCCCGGCGGCACCTATCCAGTAGATGGGTTGGTTCTTCGGATCGCGGTCTTTGACGACGGGCTCGGACTTGTGGCGGAAGCCGAGGCGCGTCGCGCGGGCGCCCGCAAGATTCGCGGCCGGCATGTCGGGGACATTGATGTTGAGGATCGTATCGCGGGGCAAAGGATCCGCGATCATCTGCTCGACGAGCTTGCGAGTAACGCTCGCGGCGGTCCGGAAGTGGTGCCCGTCACCGAGCACGAGCGAGACCGCGAGCGCCGGGAAGCCCAAGAAGCGTCCCTCCATGGCCGCTGCAACGGTTCCCGAGTAGAGCACGTCGTCGCCGAGATTCGCGCCGTGATTGATGCCGGCGATGACCATGTCGGGCTCCGCGTCGAGCAACCCCGTGAGCGCGACGTGGACGCAGTCCGTCGGCGTGCCATTCACGTAATAGACGTTGTCATCGACCTGCTCGACGCGCAACGGCGTATCGAGCGTCAACGAATTGCTCGCGCCGCTGCGATTGCGGTCCGGGGCGACGACCGTGAGCTCGGCGATATCGGCGAGATGCTCGGCGATTACGCGCAGGCCGCGCGCCTGGTAACCGTCATCGTTCGAAAGCAGGATGCGCACGCGATATCCTAAAGATCCACTATAGCCGGGCACGCCGATGCCGATCACCAAAGACGACCGCCGCGTATTCGCCGAAGCGACTCGCGGCGTCAAGCCGCTGCGTCCGCAAAAAACAGTGCCGCGAAATCCGTCTCGCCCGAAGCCCCAGGCGCGTTTCCGGCGTGCCGAGGACGCGGCGACGCTCGCAGAAAGCCTCACCGACGATGAGGCTCTGCCGGCCGCGGAGGAGATCGCCTTTCGCCGGCCCGAGCTCTCCGACCGCACATTCCGCGACTTGCGCCGCAGCCGGTTCAGCATCGAGGCCGAGATCGACTTGCACGGCCTTACGCAAAGGAAAGCGAAAGTCGCGCTGCACGATTTCATCGTCGAGTGCGGCGCGCGGCGGCTCCGGTGTGTGCGCGTGATCCACGGCAAAGGCGCCCGGTCCGGGCCGGACGGGCCCGTGCTCAAAGCGGGTGTCGCGCATTGGCTCACGCAATGGGACGACGTCCTCGGGTACGTATCCGCCGCGCGCCGCCATGGCGGCAGCGGCGCGGTTTATGTGTTGCTGCGCGGCCGTTGAGCGGCGCGCGCCACGGGCTCGGCGCGACCTGCCACGGCTATTCACTCGCAGCCCGCATCGGCGTCACTTGATAGAACGTCTCGTTGCGCTTCACCATCCCTAGCTCCGAGCGAGCGCGCTCCTCGACGACATCGAGACCTTCCTCGAGATCGTCGACCTCCGCCTCGAGAGCGGCGTTCCGCGCCGCGAGCGCGGCGTTCGTGGCGCTCTGCGTTTCGACTCTGGCTTTGAGCTCCGCGAGCTCGCGCAGGCCGCCGTCGGACATCCAGAGCTTCAGCTGTAGAAGCGCGAGTGCCAGCGCGAATATGGCGATCAGAACCCGCATTGCGTCCCACTTCGGAAAGCCACGATCTTGAAGACTCCACAAAGGCGGGTCAAGCGTTCGTGATCGA
>DATBLZ010000101.1:0-21470 GCA_036555065.1 Gammaproteobacteria bacterium | reverse complement strand
CAGGGGGGAACGGGCCAACCCGGAGACCGGCACGCTGTGGGTGCTCGTCGGCCTGCTGCGGCCCAAAGCCAACGCGGCGCCAGCGCCCTGCCCCCTGAAGCCGCTGCGAAGAAGCCCGCAGCCACGCGCAAGCTGTCGTTCAAGCTACAACGCGAGCTGAATGAGCTGCCGACCACGATCGACCGCCTCGAGTCCGCGATCGCGGCACTCCAGACCGAGATCTCGGCGCCAGATTTTTTCGCGCAAACGCACGAGATCGTGCGGCGTCGGCTTACGGCACTCGCCGACGCAGAGGACCAGCTCGAGGCCGCGATGACCCGCTGGCTCGAGCTCGAAGATCGCGGCTAAAGCCGCTCCCACAACCTTGTGGGAGCGACTTCAGTCGCGATCCTCTGTCAGGAAATCGAGATCGCTCGCGCCCTCGACGACGACGGGCCGCATGCGCTCGCGGGCCCGTTGCACGGCGCCGGCGCCGAAACGCTCCTCGACTGCGTCGAGGGCGGCCTCGAGGCGGTCGGCGCGCGCCGCCGTCGGCGCGAGCAGGTCGAGCTGCATCTCTTCGTCGCGCGACGCGAGCGCAAATGCCGCGATGCCGACGAGGCGGTAGGGACCCTGCGCTTCGAGCCCCTGTGCGAGCGCGACCGCGGCTCGCCAGAGCTGCTCGGCGCTTTGCGTCGGCTCGGCCAGCACCGCTTGGCGGCTCACGAGCTGGAAATCCGTGCGCTTGAGCTTCACGCGCACGCCGCGCGCGACATAGCCTTGCCGGCGAAGTCTGCGTCCCACCGTATCCGCAGCGTCGCGCAAATGGAACCGGAGCTCCTGTGCCGTTTTGACGTCGGTCTCGAGCGTGTGCTCGCAGCTCAAGCTCTTGGCGGCGCGTGCATGCTCGACGACGCGCGGGTCCTCGGCGCGCGCCAACGCCTGAAGATGCGAGCCGGTCTGTCCGAGCGCCGCCGTCAAACGCATCGAATCCACGGACGCGACGTCGCCGACCGTATGCAGGCCGAGTGCCGCGAGCTTGGCGCATACCTTCGGCCCCGCGCCCCAGAGCACGCTCACGGGCTGCGGCGCGAGCCAGTCGCGCGCTTCGGCCGGAGGCACGATCGTGAGCCCATCGGGCTTGCAAAACGCGCTCGCGACCTTCGCGACGTATTTGGTCCCTGAGACACCGACCGAGACCGTGAGCCCGCCGGTCGCTTCCGCGACGGCGCGTTTGAGCTTGCGTGCGAACGATTCGGGGCTACCGAGTATCCGCTCGCTGCCCGACATGTCGAGGAATGCTTCATCGAGGCTCAGCGCTTCGACGACAGGCGAGAAATCCCCGAGCACGCGCATGACAGTGCGCGAAACGTCGCGGTAGCGGTCGAAGCGCGGCGGCACGACGATCGCCTCGGGACAGCGTCGGACCGCGGCCGCCATCGGCATTGCGCTGCCGACGCCCGCAGGCCGCGCTTCGTAGCTCGCCGTGAGCACGACGCCGCGCCGACTCTTCGGCCCGACGAGAATCGGCTTGCCGCGCAGCGCCGGATCGTCGAGCTGCTCGATGGCCGCGTAGAACGCGTCCATGTCCGCGTGCGCGATCACGCGCGGCCAGCCCGTCATCGTCGCCCACCCCTCTGCTTCTCGAGCTCATCGACAGTACGCGGCCAATCGCTCTTGAGCAACCGCGATAGCGAGCGATCCGCGAGCAGCTTGCCGCCGGTCTGACAGCGCGGGCAGTAGTTCGTCTCGTTGCTCGCGTAGCGGATTCTCTGCACGGCCGTGCCGCACACGGGGCACGGTTTCCCGTAGCGGCCATGCACGGCCATACCCTCGCGAAACGCGGTCACGTGCTCGGGGAACTCGGTGCCGCGCTCCGCGCGCAATCGCGCAAGCCACTCCTTCAGTGTCTCCTGTACGGCAACGCGGAGCCGCTCGAGCTCCTCGTCCGCGAGCCGCGTCGTCAAAGCGACCGGCGAGAGTCGTGCGCGGTGCAGGATCTCGTCGGAGTAGGCATTGCCGACGCCGCTCAGGATCGTGGGATCCGTGAGCGCGCGCTTGAGCGTGTGATTCTCGCGCGTCATGGCTTTGCGGAAGCTCGCGAAATCCGCCGTGAGCGCGTCGATACCGCCGGGGTCGTGGCTCCGCAGGTCCGTGTTGCCGCGCACGACGTGCAGCGACGCACGCTTCTGCGTTCCGGCTTCCGTGAGAGACAGCGTGCCCGAATCGAACTCGAACACGGCCGCGGTCCTACCTCGAGCGCCTTTCGTGCCGTTGGTCCGCCAGTGCAGGCGCCCCGCGACCATGAGGTGCAGCACGAGCCACAAACCCTCGTCGAAGCCGATCGCGATTCGCTTGCCCAAGCGCTCGAACGAGCGCACGCGCTTGCCGACGAGCTCGTCGATCGACGGAGATACCGAGCGCAGCAAAAATGGAGTCTTGAGCTCGATGCGCCTCAGCCGCTCGCCGAGCACGCGCTCGCGAAGCGCTTCGATGTAGACCGTGATGTCCGGAAGCTCCGGCATGCCGTCACGGCACTACCTTGTCGATGAGGAGCACGACTTGGGTTGCGTCCCCTTGCCGGTAAGTGGCCTCGGCATAGAGATCGCCGGGCTGCTCCGCGGGTTGGCCGCTCCGCGACACGCGCGCGATCAAAGTCAGCTCCGGGAACGCCGTCAACGAGCGGCCGGCGATCATGACGTTGCTATCGCTCAACGTGAACGTGCCCGGCAGCGCACCCACGGGTTGGCGAATGACCGCAACCGGCGCCCGCTCGCCCGGCGCGCGCGCGAAGATGAATAGCGCGGCGGCAGGCCCGACCGAGGCCAGTGAGACGCTCGCGTCGACGCGAATGTCGAGCTCGAGCGCGAAGCCGGACTGCGCTGTCGCCGCCGCGGGCGCGGTCGACGTGCCGCCCGGAATTTGCGCGAGCATGCGCCTGACCGTGCTCGCAACGTCTTCGGGCGGATTGAATTCGAGGAAGCGCGTCCAACGCGCGCGCGCAAGATCCTGTTGGCCGAGCTCCATCGCGACGAGGCCGCCGAACCAAAGCGCCCCCTGGTTATCGGGCTCGTCGCGCAAGACTTCCTCGACGAGGCGCCCACCATCGCCGTTGAGGCTCGCTCGATCCGTGAAGATCAGCGCCTCGGCCAACGCGAGCTTGAGATCGTTGTCCGGCATCGGCGTGCGGTTCCACGCCTCGATGTACGCCTGCCGCCCGAGCCGATACTCCCCGAGGACCATGTAACTGCGACCGAGCAAGCGCCAACCGGCGACGTCGTCGGGGTTCGCGACGAGCTTCGCCGCAAGCTGCGTGACCATCGCGCGCTCCGCCGCAGACGCGCTCGTCGACTGCGCTGGGTCCCAATTCGTGACCGCGAGATACGTGCCGACGGCCACGGGCGCGGTAGCGAGCGAAACCGCCACGGCGGCCGCCGGCCAACGGCCGCTGCGCTGCCGCTCACGCCAAAGGGGAAACAGCAAGAAAGCGAGCGCTGTAGCGACGCACAGCGCGGCACCGATCCAGAAGCCGCTCATTCGGGCTCATCCTCCTCGATCGGTTGCGCGGCGCGTGCGCGCACGATGCGCACAAACACGAACGCCCCGAGCAATAGCAGGACGGCCGGCCCGCCCCAGAGCACCCACGTGTTCGGCTGCACCGGCGGCCGGTACAAGATCGAATCTCCATAACGCGCGGCGAGGAACTCGGCAATCTCGGCGTCGCTCTTGCCGGCGAGGACCATCTCGTGGATGAGCTTCTTCAAGTCATGGGCGACGTCCGACGGCGACTCGGCGATCGAGCGGTTCTCGCAGACGAGGCAACGAACCTCGTGGATCAGCGCTTGGTAACGCGCGTCGAGCGCGGGATCGTCGATCGGCGGAATCGGTTGCCCCGGCGGTTGTTGCGCGCTCGCGCACACCGCCGCAACGATCGATACGAGAGCCACGAGTGCGCCCAAACGGCCGGTCATTGCGGGCCGAGACTCGGGCATGGCGCGCTCCCGCATTCGCGTTCGATCAACGGCACGAAATCCTGCCGCCACACCGCGGGCGTCATCGGGGAGATGTGCTTGTACAAGACCGTGCCGTCGCGGCCGATCAGAAACGTCTCGGGCGCGCCGTAGACGCCCCAGTCGATCGCCACGCGTCCGTCCGCATCGAATGCCGACGTCACGTACGGATCGCCGAGGTCGTCGAGCCATGCGACGGCCGCCGCGCGATCATCCTTGAGATTCAGGCCGTAGATCGGCACGCCGCTCCGCGCCAACTCGAGCAGAAAAGCGTGCTCGTGGCGGCATTCGACGCACCACGTGCCCCAAGCGTTGAGCAGCGTCACCTGCCCGCGCAGGTCCGCCGAGCCGATGCTCGCCGCAGGATCACGAACCGTCGGCAAGCTGAACTCGGGCATGGGCTTACCGAGCAACGGCGAGGTGATCCTGCTCGGGTTGAGGTGCAGGCCGCCGTAAAAAAAGGCCGCCAGCACGGCGAGCACGGCCACGGGAACGAAATAGCGCCACATGCTCAGGCCCCGCGCGCCGCAGCGCCCGCAGGCGCAGCCGCGGCGGCTTTGACGCTGCGCCAATAGCGCCGATCGCTGGCCGCGAGCAACCCGCCGAACGCCATGACGATCGCGCCGAGCCAGATGAAGCGGATGAAAGGCTTGACGCGCACGCGCACGGCCCAGGCGCCGCCGCCGAGATCGTCGCCGAGCGCGATGAACACGTCGCGGGCTAGCGTCCCATAGATCGCGGCTTCGGTCATCGGTGCGGTTTGGACGCGATAGACGCGCTGCTGCGAGCGCATGACCTCGAGAAGCTCGCCGCCGCGATAGAGCTCGAACTCCCCTTCCTCGGCCGTGTAATTCGGGCCCTCGACGTGTCGCGTGCCCACGAATGCGACCTCATAGCCCGCCGTTTCCCACCGATCCCCGGGCCGCGCCGCGCGATCGATCTCGACGTTGTAAGCCGTCGCGAGAGTCGCGCCGATGATGAAGAAGCCGACGCCGACGTGCGCTGTGATCATGCCCCAGTGGCCGCGCGTCAAACCGGGCCGCGCGCCGCGCGCCAAGCGGGAGATGGGATCGAGCAGCGCGCTCAGCATCACCCAAAGACCCGTGACGACACCGATCATCGCAAGCACGGTCGCGCGCCCGAAAACGAGCCACGGCAGCGTCGTGCCGAGCACGAGCGCGAGCGTCGCCGGCAACGCGAGCCGTTGCTTGAGCGCGGAGCCCGACGCATTCTTCCACGCCGCGTGCATGCCGACCCCGAGCAGCCACGCCAACGGCAGCATCAACAACGGGAAGACGAAATCGAAGTACGGCCGGCCGACGGATATCTCGCCGAGATTCAGATTACTGAGGAACAACGGGTAGAGAGTGCCGAGCAGAATCGCACCGGCCGCGACGACGAGCAGAATGTTGTTCGCGAGTAAGAACGCCTCGCGCGACATCAGTTTGAAGCCGCCCTCCGCGACCATGTGCTTCGCGCGCGCTGCGTAGAGCACAAACGCGCCGCCCGAGTAGAGCAGAAGCAGCCCGAGAATGAACAAGCCGCGCGCGGGATCCGACGCGAACGAGTGCACGGACAGCAAAACGCCCGAACGCGTCAAGAACGTGCCGAGCAAGCTCAACGAGAACGCGCAGACCGCGAGCAGTACGGTCCAGCTCTTGAAAATTCCCCGCCGCTCCGTGACGGCGAGCGAATGGAGGAGCGCCGTCGCCATGAGCCACGGCATGAACGAAGCGTTCTCGACGGCGTCCCAGAACCACCATCCGCCCCAGCCGAGCTCGTAGTAGGCCCAGGCGCTGCCGAGCGTGATGCCGATCGTCAAGAAGATCCAGGCGCCGACGGTCCACGGCCGCGTCCAGCGCGCCCAGTCCTTGTCGAGCCGGCCGGTCAAAAGCGCGGCGACCGCGAACGCGAATGGCACGGACAATCCCACGTAGCCCGGATAGAGCGTCGGTGGATGCATGAGCATGCCGGGATCTTGGAGCAACGGATTCAAGTCGTTGCCGTCGAACGGCGCAGGCTGCAGGCGAGTGAACGGATTCGAGGTAAACAACGTGAACGCGATCGTCCCGGCGCTCACGAGCCCGAGCACGCCGAGCACGCGGCTCGCAAATGAGAGCGGTTGCGAGAGGCTTCCGCACGCGACCGCGAACGTCCAGAGCGCGAGCACGAGAATCCAAAACAGCATCGAGCCTTCGTGGCCGCCCCAAATCGCAACGGCCTTGTAGCCCGTGGGCAACTCCGTGTGCGAGTGCTGCGCGACGAACAGCACGCTGAAGTCGTCGGTCAGAAACGCGTAACCGAGCACGCCGAATGCGAGCGTCACGAACACGAATTGCCCGGCCGCGGCGGGGCGCGCGAGCGCCATCCAATCGGCGCGACCAAGGTGTGCGCCGACGAGCGGCAGCACGCCCTGCACGAGGCTCAAGCAGAGCGCGAGCACGAGCGCGAGTTGACCGAGCTCCGGGATCATTGCGGTGTCGTCTCGGGTTCCGGCGCTGTTCCGCCGCGCGCGCGCTCGAGCGCGGTGGCGACTTCGGGCGGCATGTAGTTCTCGTCGTGCTTCGCGAGCACTTCATCGGCAACGAATTTGCCGTTCGCGTCGATGCGGCCGAGCGCAACGACGCCCTTACCTTCCTTGAAGAGATCCGGCAGCGCGCCTGTGTACTCCACGGGCAGCGAGTGCGCGAAATCGGTGACGACGAACTCGACCGTGAGGCTTCCGGGCTCGCGCTCGACGCTGCCCTCGACGACGACGCCGCCCAAGCGGAACGTGCGCCCGTCGGGCGCCTCGCCCGCAACGACCTGCGAGGGGCTGAAGAAATAAAGAAGATTCTCGCGGAATGCGCGCAGCGCGAGCCCCGCGGCCGCGATGACGCCGGCGAGCACGAGCCCGATCAGCAACATCCGCTGGCGCCTTGGGGTCATTCGATTCTCCTTACCTTCGGCAGCCTTGCGCCCGCGCCGGGCTCGGCGGCATTACGCGCCTGGTCGAGCGCCCGCCGGTGCAGACGGCGAATCCACCACACGTTCAGCACCAGCGTGACCAGTGTAATCCCGTATGCCGACCAAACGTACGGGGCGTAGCCGCCCATTTGGAGGAACTCGCTCACGTTTTACCTCCCGCCATGAGGTCCGTGAGCCAGCGCGCGCCCTGCTCGCGCACCACGATTTCGGCACGTAGCCGTTCGAGCAGAAGCCAAAAGAAAAAGAACATGAAGCCGAACATCATGAGCAGGAACGGCCAGAGCATGCTCGAATCGATCGACGGGTCGTCGAGCCCCGTGATCGACGGGCCTTGATGCAGCGTGGTCCACCAGATCACTGAGTAATGAATGATTGGCACGTTGACCACGCCGACGACACCGAGTATCGCACTGACGCGGTCGGCTTTGTCGCGATCGTCGAACGCGGCGCGCAGCGCCATGTAGCCCAAGAACAGGAACAACAACAGCAGCTCGAACATGATTCGAGGATCGCCCCATTCCCAAAAAGTTCCCCACGTCGGCGCGCCCCAGATCGAGCCCGTGACGAGCGCGCAGAATGTGAACGACGCGCCGATCGGCGCAGCGCTCACGGCTACGGCGTGCGCGAGCTTGATCCGCCAGATGAAGCCAATCCCGGCGGCGACTGCAAGCAAGACATAGGCCTGCATGCTGACGTAGGCCGTCTGGGGGTGGATGTAGATGATTCGGTAGACCTCGCTTTGCACGTAGTCTGTCGGCGCGAAGCCGAGGCCCCAGCCGACGCCTACCACGATCAGTGTGCAGCCGAGCGCCCCGATCCACGGGCTCACACGGCCCGCCAAAGCGTAGACATGGGGCGGCGAGCCGAGCATGTGGAACCAACGCGGTAATTTCATCGCCGTCACTCTACTCGAGACCGACACGCACCGCCGCGGCGATCGCGATCGGCCCGAGCGAGATCGCGAGCATCGCGAGCGCTGCCAAAAGATAGAGCGGGCCCACTGCGCTCTCGCCGTGGGCCGCGAAATCCGTCGCGCGCGTGCCGAAAATCAGGAGCGGCGCGCACAGCGGCAGGATCAGGAGCCCGATTACCGAAGCCGCGTTCTTGAGACTCACGGTGAGCGCGGCGCCGAGCGCAACGAGAATGCTGATCGTCGGCGTCGCGAGCAACAGCGCCACGACGAGCACGCCGAGCGCGTCGCCCGGCAGATAGAACGACAGCGCGACGACGGGCACGAGGCCGACGAGCGGCACGGCGCTCGAGATCCAATGCGCGACGACCTTCGCGAGCACGACGATGCTGAACGGCGCCGGGCTCAGCAGGAGCTGCTCGAGGGAGCCGTCATCGGCATCGTTGCGAAACAGTCCATCGAGCCCGAGCAGCGACGACAACAGCGCCGCGACCCAAAGAATTCCGGTGCCGAGCACCTCGAGCTCGGGCGCGCTCGGCGGCAGCGCGAGCGGGAATATCGCCGTCACGACGAGGAAGAACAGCAGCGGGTTCGCAAGCTCGCTCCAGCGCCGAAAGGCGAGCTTGAGATCGCGCTTGAGCACGGTTGCAAACAGGTCCATCCCTAGAGCTCCACGAGTATCGTGCCCGGCCGCGCGAGCTCGCCCGGCTCGTGCGTCGCGACGACGGCGAGCCCACCGCTGCGCAAATGCTCCTCGAGCCAGCCGCGCACGGTATCGCGACCTGCCGAGTCGAGGTTCGTCAACGGCTCATCGAGGAGCCACAGTCGGGCGGCTGCAACGCGCATGCAGGCAAGCCCGGTGCGCCGCCGCTGCCCTGCCGACAGGAACCGTACCTGCCGGTCCTTGAGCTCCCGCAAACCGAGCGCCGCGAGCAGGCCGTCGAAGCCGTGCGGCTGCCGCCTGAGCGCGGCGCAAAACGCGATGTTTTCCTCGACCGTGAGATCCTTCTTCAAAGCGTCGAGGTGGCCGCGGTAGACGATCTCGCCGCGCCCCTCGGGTGGAACGTCCAGGACGGCGACCGAGTTCCAGGTGATCCGGCCCGCCACGCACGGCGCCAGGCCCGCGAGCAGTCGCAGCAGGCTCGTCTTCCCGGCCCCGTTCGGCCCGACGACGAGCGCCATCTGGCCCGCGTGCAGTGCGAAGCTCAAGCCCCGGACGAGACACCGCTCGCCCCGCCAGACGTCGACGTCGCGGGCTTCGAGGACCCCCGCTGGCTGATTCACGCTCCGTGCTCCCGAGATGTGCGCCGCGCAATTGTCGCCGAGGGCCTGGGAGATGCAAGGGCCGGCGTAGCAGTATTTCTCGTAGGAACAATGGGTAAGAGATGAAACCTCGAAGGGGCCCGAGGCCCGTGCTAGCCGCCGTGAGCGCCACTCGTGGCCGCTGCGCCCGGAGAGATTCGGAGTTTACATAGCGGCGCCGTTGCCATAGACTGCCAAGCGCCGTAAGAAGAGTTCTTAAAAACTAGAAACAACCCACTGTAAATAGAAGGAAAAACGGCAAACGGAGAGCGGTTCAAGGACCTGTTCTCCCGGGGGACGCAGAACGAATTGCGACCAACGGCGGAAACACGGTTGGGGGCCCATCAGGCCCCCAACCCCTTTCTTTCCTGTGCCGTCAGCCGCCCAGGTCCCACTTGATATCGATTTTCGCGGTCGTGCCGACGGTTTGCTTGAGAATCGTGACGCCCGACTGCTCAAGCTCCAGCTTCTCGTCGAGGATGTTCTGGAACCTGAATTTGAAGCTCAGATGATCGGTCGGGTAATAGGTATAGACGAGGTCGAGCGAGTCGAACGGTTGCTCGTAGACGTCCTGCGCTCCACCACGCCCGGCAAAGAAGACCCGCTCGCCGAAGGTGTTGTAGACGACCGACCAGCTGTGGGCGCCGTTTTCGGAGTCGAAGCCGAGCTGCAGGTTCGCGACGTATTTCGAGTGGCCCGTCATCGGCCGCTCGGGATTCGTGAGATCCAGGCCTACGTCGCCGACGATGAGGTTCGAGTCGCCGAACGTGAGATTTCCGGAGAAAAAGAACGGCTCGACCCAACGCCCCCAACGGTCGCTGAGGCTCGAGAGATTCTTGAACCACTCCATCTCGAGGCCCGTGACCTCCGCTGATTCGGCGTTCACGAACGTTACGAACACATTATTGTCGCTGCCAGCGCCCTCGGCCGTTTCGATCGGGCTCCCGATGTCCTTATAGAACAGTGAAAGCGTGAAGTTGTCGCCGCTCTGAAAGAACCATTCGGCGCGGATGTCGTAGTTCGAGATCGGCGACGTTCTCAGGCCGGGCGCCCCGCTAACTCGAGCCTCCGTCAGCGGGTCTATGTAGGATGCCTCGGAAATCTCGCGCAGATCCGGCCGCGCCACCGTCTCGCTGACACCGAACCGCAGTTGGAACGTTTCGGCCCAAAAATTCGGGCGCATGTAAGTCAGCGACAGCGCGGGATATAGGTCGTCCTCCGCGAATACCAGCGGTAGAAGCGCGGCCGCGTTGTCGTCGGGGTTCGAACTCGTCGTGGGCACGACACTTTGGCCGACGGCCGGATCGAACTCGAGCGTGTCGATCGGCATCGAGACCTGGTAGAACTGCTCCCAGCGGACGCCGCCCGAGAACCGCCATGCCTCGGCGAACATCGCGTCGAACTTCAAATAAGCGCCTTCGATCGTTTGCGCCGCAAGGTAACTCTCCGTCCCGATGCCACCGATCGCGAGGCCGAATTGGTTTATCGGGTTCAGGATATTCGCATCCGTTAGGACGGTGCCGGGCGTGCCGATCAGGATCGGAACGGCCGTCGCTGCCGTCGTGCCGAGCGTGAGCTCGTTCTGGAGATACTCGCGCGCTTTGCGCGAGTAGTCCCAACCGCCGCTGAACTCGACGTCGACATTGCCCGTCGTCACGGGCTTCATGAGATCCCAGCCGTAGCTGTCGACCTCGTCATGCAAGTCCGTATATCGATAGTTGGCCGCCGAGCTCGTTCGGCGTAGAGACGTCGAGATGAGATTACCCGTGATCGGGTCCACTTGATCCTCGGCGGAAACCAAGATCTCGCTCGGTATGCTCGTTTCGGCCGTGGATTCCGAGTAGTACCAATCGTAGGTCAGTCCCGAGAAGATCTGTTTGTCGAGAAAGGGCAAAATATCGACCGTATCGGCGCCGATGACGTGGTGGCCCCGGATCTGATTGCTTTGGAGCTCGCGCTCCTCGAAACGGATTCGGTAGTCGCGGAACCCGCGGCCGCTCGCCTGCTGGAAGTTGAACGAGTGCCCGGCAGCGAGCGAGGCATTGTCCTCCGTATTTCTCAGAAATAAGCTGCTGGTATTGACCACATGATCCGTGCCGAAGCTGATGCCGGCATTGACAACACCCGTCGCCGTAACCTGATTGATGGTGCGATCCTCGACGAAGTACTCCTCGTCTGGGTTCAGCACGTTGCGAACGATTCGCTCGTGGTTGCGCCAAGTGTTTTCGTAGGAAACTAGCCCGAGCGCGCCGATCTTCCACTGCTCCGTGTCGCCGGGGTACCAGCTGTTGCCGAACGCCCCTTCGAGCCCGGCGTCCGGGCTCGGTGACTTTTCCTGGAAGTCGATATTGCGGTAAAGCGAGGTCGCGAGATTACGATTGATCGCCTGGGCTTCGGCAAACGTGTGCACGTTTCCGTCCGCCACGAGCCGGTCATAGATGCCCGTCGCTGTGATGTTGCCGAGATACTCTTGCTTTGCGTCCCAGATCGCGGGCGGCAACGCACGCGTGCCGTCGTCGGTCCCGAGCGAATCGTCACTACCTCCGGGGTAGGTAATGCCCGGGTCCCTGTTCTCCGAGTTGTACCCCGACTTGACTTCCACCGAAACAACCGGCGCCTCAGGAATCCCGCGCGTTATGATGTTGACGTTGCCGCCGCCGAAAGCGGCCGGCATGTCGGGCGAATAGCCCTTCTGGACGGCCAGTGCCTCAATGATCTCCGCTGGGAAGATGTCGAGCGGCAGCACGTTGCGCGTGAGGTCCGGCGACGGCACGTAGGCGCCGTTGAGCTGGGTGCTCGAGTAGCGCTCACCAAGGCCACGGACGTAGATGAACTGGTCGTTGACGAGCGTGAGGCCGGGCACGCGGCGTAAAGCCAGCGAGACCGTGCTGTCGCCCGTCCGGGCGATCTGCTCGGCGCCCAGGAAATCGCTCACAACTTCCTGCTCGAGCCGCTCGACGACGACATCGACGGCCGACGAGCGAAGCCGGCCCACGGCGATGACCTCGTCCGTGACGCCCTCGGGGAGGTTGCTCGCCTCCGGTGGAACCTGGCCGCCCTCCTCCGGCTGCGCATCCTGCGGCTCCGGGGCCTCCTGAGCTTCCTGCGCCTCAAGCGGCGCAGCGAGAGCCGCGGCGACCGCGGCGCTAGCCAGCGACAGTCGTAGGCGCGCGTAACTCTTCATCGTCGGACCTCGAGCTTAAGGATTGCCGAACCAAAGCGGCTCGCCCTGGCTGCCCGGATGGAGCCCGTATGTCCAACCCGCGGTCCAATCGTTGGCCCGCGTGACGGCGCCGAGCTGGCCGCTCGCGGGCGTAATCGTCGTGATCGTCGCGCCGGTGTCATCGACGAGCGTCGTGTCCGTATAGAAGGAATCGAGCACATTGAGGTTCGTGTTGTTGAACAGATCGGCCACCTGGATGACGACGTTGCCGCTGTTGAATGGATAGCTTGCGCCAACGGCGCTCGTGTTGAGCAGCCAGTTAATTAGATTGTCACCGTTCGGCAAGAGCAGATTCACGGCCTGCTCGCAAGCGATCAGCGTATCGTTGACCGTCGTTTGCCCGTTCTGTGCCCAGAGGTTCGAGATGCCGTCCGCCGCGATTTCGAAGCACTCGTTGTTCGAGCTGACGTCGTCCTGATATGCGCCGTAGATGATGCTATCGGCAAGGACCATTTGCGGACCGCGCCGCAACGTCGGCCCTTCCGAGACGTCGGCATGCGTGCCGACATCCTGAGCGCTCACGATGCACGTCATGTTCGTAATCGTCGGGCGCGTCATCGGCAGCGTGTCGAGCGGCACGCCGGCGGCGGCGCGCGTATCGCCGATGTTGTCGCCCTCGATGCACCGGTTACCGTCCATTTGCGCTTGGACGATCAACGCCGTATCGATCGTCCCGATGTAGCCATCGGAGAAGTCGATCGTGTCGTCCCTTACGTAAACGGCAACATAGTGATCGATATCGACTGCACCGCCGAAGAACTCGATCCCGTCGTCGTAGGTGCTGTAGGTCTCGAGGTAGCTGACGATGGTGCCCGAGCCGACTGCGTTGAACGTCACGCCGTTGAGCTCGTCGTCCGGCGCGACTTCGGCGCCGGGATGCTTGACCACCACGTATCGCAAAACGCCCGAGCTCTCCGCGTTGTCGTTACCACCGTAGTAAACGGGTTGGCCCTCCGATTGCACGTGGCAATCGTTGGCCGCGCGCTGCGCGTCCGTGCAGTTGTTCGTGATGCCGTTGCCATTGATGACGATGCCGCCCCATTGCTGTACGGCCTCGGGCGTGACGGTGTGGAGCACGGCGTCGGTGACGCTCGTGAACGTGATCGGCGCGCTCGCCGTGCCGTCCGCGATTATCTGCGAGCCACGGTTAATGACGAGGTAGTCCGTATTGTCGTTGAAGGCCAGCGTGCTGCCTGGAGCGATCGTCAGAATCGGCCCCGTGCCACCGGCTGGAGCGACGCCGGACGTCAGGTTTGGGCCAACGGCGAGCACATCTTGGAAGACGTGGATGCCGGAGATCGCCGGTATATCGAGGTCCACGCGCAGCGGATTCGCAAAGCTCACGAAGGAAGACGAGTACATGCAGTTCGTGCCGTCCCACGTCCCCTGCCGAACTGTTCCGCCACTCGTCGTATACGAGGCGCAAGGATTCGCCGGGCCGCCTCCGCCGCCGCCCGTCGTCGTGCTGTTGTCGACATTGGTCGGGCTCAAGACGATGTCGCCGCTCTCGCAGCCGGCAATGATGAGTGCGCTGACGCTACACGCGAGGAGGTGTCGTAAATTCATGCGTTACTCCAAAGAAAGAAGGTTGCGGATTATTTGAGTCGACCTTGTTTTGCCGGCAGAATAGGAACCGATTGTTGAAGCAATATGAAAATTAGGTTTCGAAAATGTTTCGGTCTCACGGCGCTCCGACAGGGGAGGGTCGCCCGACGCGACCCCGATCGAGCGGTGTAGCCGAGAACCGATACCCGAATCCACGCACGGTTTGAATCATCGTGTCGTGGCCGTACGGCTCGAGCTGCTGTCTGAGGCGGCGCACATGGACATCGACGGTGCGCGGTCCCGCGTGGATGTTTTTCGCCCACGCACGCGCCAAAAGCTCGCTGCGGCTGAACACGCGTCCCTGGTTCTCGAGAAAGAACGCCATGAGACGGAATTCCGTCGGCGCGAGCTCGAGCGCGTTGTCGCCGACGAGCAGGCGATGGACGCCGCGATCGAGGACGATCGGGCCGGCGACCAAGCGGTCGGCCTGAGGGCTCGACGGCGGGCGGCGCAAGCATGCATTGACGCGCACGAGCAGCTCTTCGCCTTCGAACGGCACTGCGAGGCAGTCGTCGGCGCCGAGCTCGAGCGCATTGATCGCGGCGCGCAAATCCGGACGCGGCGCGAGGACGATGATGCGGCTTTGCCTTGTCGTGTCGTGGTTACGGAGACGCTGCAGGGAGTCGGCAACCGGACTCAGCGCCGTCCAAGAGATCAACAAGAGATCGGGGCGAAAACCGTTGGCCTGCCCGAGCTCCTTGGCCTCGCGAACGTCGTGCCCGGCCTTCTCGAGCAGGTTTCGCGTGCTCGTGCGAAGCTGCTTCTCGCCGTGCACGATGAGGATCGAACTGCCCATTACGCGCCCGTGTTTGACTGGCGCTAGTGCAGCATCGGCCCTTTACAGGTCCTTTAAGCTTGGATTACAGAATTGTTACAGAAAGGTGTGGTGCCCGGGGCCGGAATCGAACCGGCATGGGGTTGTCCCCAAGGGATTTTCTTACCTCTACAGCTTTCGCTGCTGCGTCAATCGACGCATTTGTGGTCTGGACTTTACCTTTGCCGTAGCCACTATGCCTTAGGCAGGAGCCGTCAAGTCTCTACACTTTCCTCGACGCCGGAACGGGCGCAATGAAAACTCGCGTCAAGGCTTAGCTCGGGATTGCCACCACCAAGACGTGCTGAGGTTCCCCCGACTTTGACTCCATTCACTCCGGAGTTTCCTACCGGAGTGCTCAACTCTCTAAGTCCCTTGCGTCTACCAATTTCGCCACCCGGGCGATCGGTGCGCGCGCATTATACTCTCTACAAGTCTGGCTACCTCAGCCAATGCGACTTGGTTCCTGTTCCTCCAACGTCCAACGCTGTATCAGTCGCGCGTGGCCCGCTCGACTCATTATCTCTACTACGTCGCCGCCGGCGGCGGCGCGCTACTGTGGCTCGCGACAATGGCGGTCAGCGGCCGCAATGAGGCGTGGGATTCGCCGCTCTACTGGTCGATCGCTTACCCGCTTTGCCTCTTGCTCGCGGGCGTCATTGCCTACATCGAGCCCGTACGTTCATGGCGTTTCGCGCTTGCCGTGATGCTCGTGCAGCCCGTGGTGATGATCTTGACGAGCGGCAGCTCGTTCTCGCTGCTGCCGCTCGGCCTTATGATGTTCGCGATCCTCGCGTTGCCCGCGATGTTGATCGCGCGGATCGGCGCGTGGTTCCGCTTACGCTTGGCTCGCGAGTAGCTTATGGAGTACCTCGACAAGATGGCGGAAGACTCCGTCAAGGAAGCAATCGAAAGCACGGTTGCGAGCGGTAAGCGCGCGAATGGCGGCAATGTCCCGCACGAGGCCGAAAGTGTTCTCTTGAAGAAAGCGCGCGGCCGCGTCTCGCAAACGGATGCTCGGAACAAGGTGCAGCAGGCAATCGAAAGGCTCAGAGCTCGCAAAGAGATCAAGGCTCCGCGAGACAAGCAGCACGATTGGGTACTCATGAGTCGGACGCAGCGCGCGGGCGCTGAGTCGACGGCACAGCCGAGTGAAGAGCCAGAAGCCCCTACTCCGCCAGAAACCTAGGTAGCGCTGCTCGCGACGACGCGTGACCTTCGCGCCGTGCGCATCAACCCAGTGACGATCCTCGCCGTGCTCGGCACCAGCACGGTGCTCGCGCAATCGCCGGAATCGGATTTGGCGCCCGACGCACCGATCGTGCCCGTGCCCGAGGGCGGCTACTTGATGCCCGATGCACCCCCGGACGCGCTCGATGCTCGCCGAAGTCGTGCAGGCGCGCGTCTCGTCGCCGTCTCTCGGTCACCCTACGTTCTCGGGTTGGTACATCGAGGGCGCGTGGGCGGTCACGGGCGGCGGGCCGCGTCCCTACGATCGCCACGTGAACTACGCGCGGCGCATGCCCGTGGCGCAGCGCCACGGTGAGGTGGAGCTCGTTGCGCGCGTCGGACGCGTCGACCTCGACGACGCGCTCGTCGCCGGCGGCACGCTCGAGAAGCGGTACTTCGGCGCGAATTGGTGGGCGACGAGGCGCTGGAAGGCATCCCTCGGCTACGGCAATGCCGATCTCGAGCGGTTCGGCCTCGACGCAACACGCAGATGCTGCTCGCGCGGCTGCAGTGGATTTACTGAACGCGTTCCGTTCGTTTTTTGGAGGCTAGGAGCGGAATCGAACCGCTGTACACGGCTTTGCAGGCCGCTGCATCACCACTCTGCCACCTAGCCCGATGTCCGCGGGCCGCAACTTTACCACACGGGACGCACGCGAGCCGCGCTAGAACGCCGCGTGCCCCGTGAGCAGGCGGCCGACGACGAGCTCGTGAATCGTGCGCGTGCCTTCGTAGGTCGCGACGGTCTCGAGATTGAGCATGTGACGCATCGAGCAGTGCTCGGTCGTGATGCCGGCGGCGCCGAGCATATCGCGGCACTCGCGCGCAATCTCGAGCGCCGTGTCGACGTTGTTCCACTTCGCGAGCGAGATCTGCGCCGGCGACGCCGCGCCCTCCTCCTTGAGCTCGCCGAGGCGAAGCGCGAGCAGTTGCGCTGCCGTAAGCTTGCGCGCGCAGTTCGCGAGCCGCACCTGAATCGACTGCGTCTCCGCGAGCTTGCGCCCGAACAGGGTTCGCTCCGCCGTGAATGCGAGCGCCTCGGCGAGGCACGCGCGGGCCGCACCGAGCGCTCCCCATGCGATGCCGTATCGGGCGCGATCGAGACATGTCAGCGCAGCCTTGAGACCGATCGCCTCCGGCAGCCGTGCTTCGTCGGGCACGCCAACATCGTCGAGAAAGAGCTCGGCAGTATTCGATGCGCGCAGCGACAGCTTGTCCTCGATCGTCTTGCGGGTGAAACCGCGCGCCTCGGCCTCGACGAGGAACGCGGCAATGCCCTGCTCCGTGCGCGCCCAGATGATCGCGACGTCGGCAATGCCGCCGTTCGTGATCCACTGCTTGCCGCCATTGAGGCGCCAATCCGAGCCTGATCGCGTCGCGGTCGTGCGCATGTTGCCGGGGTCGGAGCCGCCTTGCGGCTCGGTGAGCCCAAAGCAGCCGATGGATTCGCCGCGCGCCATCGCCCCGAGCCAACGTTCCTTCTGCGCCGCCGTGCCGAACGAATCGATGCACGACATCACGAGGCTCGTCTGCACGGAGACGAAGCTTCTAAGCGCGCTGTCGCCGCGCTCGAGCTCCTCGCAAATCAGTCCATAGCCAACGTTGCTGACGCCTGCGCAGCCGTACCCGCGGAGCGTCGCACCGAAAAGCCCGAGCTCCGCCATGCCCGGCATGAGCTCGGCCGGAAAACGGTGCTCGGCGAAGCAGCGGCCGATCACCGGTAGCACTTCGCGATCGACGAACGTCGCAACGCTGTTGCGGATCAGGCGCTCCTCGTCGCCGAGCAGCGCCTCGCGATCGTAAAGGTCCAGCGAGTCGGCCGCCGGCATCTGGGGACTTCAGGGCACGCTCAGTTGAGCTCGTCGATCACCCAGAAGCGCGTGCCAGAAACGTCGGCTTGCGCCATGAGGCCGCGATCCGTGATCTGGAAGATCGCGACGCCGCCGACGAAGCTCGACGTCAGCGCAATGCCGTCGGATCCCGCAGCCGCTTGTGCCGAGGCGCTCGAGTCCCAGCCGCCTTGGATGAAGCGGTTCAAGTGGGCCTCGTCTTCGAACAGCACGACGAGGTTGTAACGCTGCCCGCCGATGCCGAGGCCGATGCCGCCGGTCGCCATGCGCATGTACTTGCGCTCGCCAGTGCCTTTGTTGACGGCGACGCCGGTGCCGCGCCCACCGGTCACGAAGAACCCGGCTTTGAGGGCCGTGAACGCGGCGTATCCGGAAGCCTTGTCGTAAAGGCCCTTCGCGTCCGCGTTTTGCGCAAAGAGCTCGTCGAGGGTTGCCTGCGCCGCCGCATCGATTTCGGTTTTTTGTGTAGCGACCTCGTTCGTCGAAGCTTCCGGAGCCTCGGTAGCAGCCTCTTGCGCAACTACGAAGCTCGCGCACGTCAGCACAATAGCGAAGAGACCCGTTGACCGAATCATGGACATTGGACTCCCCTTCCGTTGCCAGGAATGGCATGTGAGTGTGGGCGCACGATACCGCTAATCGGGGGCCGGCTCCAGGCGTCGCCGTTCCACGACACTGACCCGCTTACCGTGCCCTTCGTCACGCGCCAGCTAGCGCGTAACCCGTGAGCTGGTAACCGATCAATATGAACCCCGCGCACATGAGCGCGACGTTCGCGGCGAACGCACCGCGCCAGAATGTGCCGCTTGCGCGCCACGCGTTGAACGCGATCAGCATGACTGCGAGCGCGAGGAATTGGCCGATCTCGACGCCGACGTTGAACGAGATCATGTTCGTGACGAGGCCGTCTTGCGAGAGCGCGAGATCTTGCAGCTTGGTCGCGAGCCCGAAGCCGTGAAACAAGCCGAAGATCAGAACGGCGGCCTTCGTGTTGGGCTCGAAGCCAAGCCGACGGAATCCCCCGATGTTCTCGAACGCCTTGTACACGACCGATAGACCGATGATCGCATCGACGATGTAGGAATTGACGTGCAAGCCGCCGAGCACACCGACGAGCAAAGTCAGGCTGTGGCCGACGGCAAAGAGCGTGACGTAGAGAGCGACGTCCTTGAGCCGGTAAAGAAAGAAGATCACGCCGGCGAGAAAGAACAGGTGATCGTAACCCGTGACCATGTGCTTTGCGCCAAGATAGAGATACGGCCCGATGTGCGCGCCGGTGGTCCGGAGCAAGAACGACTGATCGTCACCGGAGATGCCGTGGGCGGCCGCAATGGAAGCGGCGATGTACAACGTCGCGCCTATTGCAGCGTCGATCCATCGTCGGCTCAAAGCCAGTTCTCCGCGACGCTCCAAATCGTGTCGTCGGCGCGGATGCTAGCAGCTGTGCAGTAGAATTCCCACGATGACGGCGAAAATCACCGGCGGCGCAGCAATCATTCGTGCCGCGGCCGCAAACGGTGTCGAGACAATATTCGGCCTGCCGGGCGTGCAGATCTATGCATTGTTCGACGGCATCCACGCGGCGGGCCTCGAGCTCATCGCGCCGCGACACGAGCAAACGGCCGGCTACATGGCGATGGGCTACGCGAAATCGACGGGCAAGACCGGCGTTTTCGCGGTCGTGCCCGGCCCAGGCGTCCTCAACGCGGCGGCGGCGCTCTGTACGGCGCAGGGCAATTGCTCGCCCGTCGTGTGCCTCACGGGACAGATTCCGTCCGATTACCTGGGACGTGGCCGCGGCCACTTGCACGAGCTCCGCGACCAGCTCGGGACACTGCGCTCGATCATCAAGGACGCTGCACGCATCGACGATCTCGCGACGACGTCGGCGCTCGTCAACCGCGCTTTTCGCCTCGCGCAGAGCGGACGGCCCGGCGCCGTCTCGGTCGAGATGTGCTGGGACCGGATGCTCGAGGCTCACGACATCGAGATTCTCCCGCCCGAGCCGCGCGATCCGCCGCCTTTGCCCGATCCTGATGCCGTTCGCGCCGCCGTCGCGATCATCGCGGCCGCGAAGCGGCCGATGATCATGTGCGGCGCCGGCGCCCAACATGCGTCGGCCGAGGTGCAAGCGCTCGCCGAGCTCCTCGACGCACCGGTGACGGCGTTTCGCAGCGGGCGCGGCGTCGTGCCCGAGGACCACGCGCTCGGCGTCGCCTGTGTCGCCGCTCGGGAGCTCTGGGACGACACCGACTTGCTCATCGGCGTCGGCAGCCGACTCGAGATGCCGTTCGTGCGTTGGCGCAATCGAATGGGTTACGAAGCGAAGCCGAGCCGTCCGAAGCTCGTGCGCATCGACATCGATCCCGCCGAGATGACGCGCCTCATCCCCGACGTCGGCATCGTCGCGGACTCGGCGGCGGCCTGTCGGCTACTTGTCGATCGGCTCGCGACGAAGGTTCGCCCACGGCGCGAACGACGTGCTGAAATCGCAGCCGCGAAGAGTCTCGCCCTGGAGCTCATCCGCAAGCTCGGGCTCCATGCCGCGTACCTCGAAGCGATCCGCGCCGTCGTACCGCGCAACGGCTTTCTCGTACCGGAGCTCTCGCAGACGGGATTCACGGCTTACACGGGTGCGTACCCCGTGCTCGCACCACGCACCTTCGTGACCGAGGGCTACGAGGGAACGCTCGGCTTCGGCTTCCCGACGGCGCTCGGCGTCAAGGTTGCAAACCCGGACGCGGCCGTCGTCTCGATCACCGGCGACGGCGGCTTCATGTTCGCGGCCGCCGAGCTCGCAACGGCGGCGCAGTACGACATCGGCGTCGTCACGCTCGTCTTCAACAACGGCGCGTACGGCAACGTGCTGCGCGATCAGCAGGAGCAGTTCGGCGGACATGTCATCGGCGCGGTGCTCAAGAACCCCGATTTCGTGCGCCTCGCGGCAAGCTTCGGCGTTGCAGCAAGCCGTGTGGCGAGCCCTGCCGAATTGCGGCCGACGCTCGAAAAAGCCCTGGCCTCCGGCCTCCCAGCACTCATCGAGATCGTGATCGAGCCCGGCACCGAGCGCTCGCCCTGGCCGCTGATTCACATGCACGAGCGCCCGTCCGGTTGTAAGCTCGTCTGAACGGAGCCGAGAGGCTCTGAATCTAAAGCCACAACAACACGGGGGACCCCATGAGAACTCGAAACCCGCAGTTCGCGGAAAACTCGCGCGCGCAGCTCCGTCGCCTTGCGTTCACGGCCACCGCCGCTGCTTGTGCAGCCGTATTCGGCAGCGACTTCGTGTCCGCCCAAGAAGACAACGACGAGGCCCAAGGTCGCGAGCTCGAAGAAATGGTCGTCACGGCGCGCTTCCGCGAGGAATCGCTGCAACAGATACCGCTCGCGGTCAGCGCGATCAGCGGCAACTTTCTCGAGGAAAACGGCGCGACGACGGTCATCGACGTTTCCGACTGGGCGCCCAATGTCGTCATGGATCAACTCGGGTCCGGCTGGGGACCGACGCTCGCCGCGAGCGTCCGCGGTCTCGGGTATGGAGACTTCAAAGCGACGTCCGAGCCGACGGTGACGATCTACG
>DATBLZ010000096.1:0-20745 GCA_036555065.1 Gammaproteobacteria bacterium | reverse complement strand
GGCCGCACGCCGAATCCGGACGTCCTCTGCAATCGGCAAATCAAATTCGGCGTGCTGCGCGCTTATTCGCGGCGACTCGGTGCGCCATTGCTCGCGACAGGGCATTACGCGCGTCTCGAATCCCGGTCCGGGCGGCCGGTCGTGTTGAAGGCGCGCGACCGCAGCAAGGATCAGAGCTATTTTCTGCACGCCGTACGCGGCGAGGATTTCGACAATGTGCTCTTCCCCGTCGGCGATTACCTCAAGAGCGAGGTCCGTGATCTGGCCCGCGACGCTGATCTCCCGGTTGCCGACAAAAAGGACAGCACGGGCATCTGCTTCATCGGCGAGCGCCCGTTCGACGAGTTTCTGAGCCGCTATGTGCCGAGGAATCCGGGTCCGATCCGCACTCCCGAAGGCGGCGTGCTCGGCACCCACCACGGACTCGCGTTCTACACGCTCGGGCAACGCCACGGACTGATCCTCGGCGGACGCAAAGGATTCGGCGAGGACCCGTGGTACGTGGCCGCAAAGGTACCGGAGGAAAACGCATTGATCGTCGTCCAGGGCCGCGACCACGAGTTGCTACTTCAGAACTGGCTGCGTGCGACCGATGTGCACTGGATCAGCGCAGTTCCGGAGTGGCGCGCCCACGGCACGTTCCGGTGCACGGCGAAGACCCGTTATCGTCAGCCGGACGTTGCGTGCACGGTCAGCCGGCTCGGTGACGCGGAGATCGAGGTGCTGTTCGACGCCCCGCAAAGAGCCGTGACGCCGGGCCAGTACGTCGTGCTCTACGACGGCGCGCAGTGCCTCGGCGGCGCGACGATCGTATGCTCGGCGCTGCTCGAGTCGCTGCGGGAAACTGCCGTTCAGGCGCAGTAGCACGCTTGTTATACTGGCATGGCGTACTCCTGACTCTATCGAGGTTCCGGTATGGCGAATTCGCTCGGCGCCCGCCAAAAGCTCAAGGTGGGCGATGCGGACTATCGGATATATCGCCTCGATGCCGCCGGCGGCGGTGTTGCCGACCTGCCCTACACGCTCAAGATCCTGCTCGAGAACCTGCTTCGTCACGAAGACGGAGCCAATATCACGCGCGACGACATCGACGCGTTGGCGAACTGGAACCCGCACGCAGAGCCTGACCGCGAGATCGCATTTACGCCCGCGCGCGTGATCCTCCAGGACTTCACGGGCGTGCCGGCCATCGTCGATCTCGCGGCGATGCGCGACGCGGTCGTGAAGCTCGGCGGAAAAGCGTCGGCGATCAATCCGCTCTCGCCGGCCGAGCTCGTGATCGACCATTCCGTGCAAGTCGACAATTTCGGCACTGCGACGGCGCTCGCCGCCAACAACGCCATCGAGTTCGAGCGCAACAAGGAACGGTACTCGTTCTTGCGCTGGGGCCAGAATGCATTCCAGAACTTCCGCGTCGTGCCGCCGAACACCGGCATCGTGCATCAGGTCAACCTCGAGTATCTGAGCCGGGTCGTCTTCGATGCCGAGCGTGACGGCGAACGCCTCGCCTACCCAGACACGCTCGTCGGCACGGATTCGCACACTACGATGATCAACGGCCTTGGCATCTTGGGCTGGGGTGTCGGCGGCATCGAGGCCGAGGCGGCGATGCTCGGGCAACCGATCACGATGCTGATTCCGCAGGTCGTCGGCTTCGAGCTCAAGGGTCGCCTCGCCGAGGGCGCCACCGCGACCGATCTCGTTCTTACCGTGACGGAGATGCTCCGCAAGCACGGCGTCGTCGGCAAATTCGTCGAGTTCTACGGCGACGGGCTCGACCACTTGCCGCTCGCCGACCGCGCAACGATCGGCAACATGTCGCCCGAGTTCGGCAGCACCTGCGCCGTGTTCCCGATCGACACAGAGACGCTGCGCTACCTCGAGCTCTCGGGGCGACCGCGCGCGCTCATCGACCTCGTCGAACGGTACGCGAAGACCCAAGGTCTCTGGCGCGGCTCGCAGGCACGCTACACGAGCACGCTCATGCTCGACCTCGGTCGCGTGGAGCCGAGCATTGCAGGCCCGAGCCGCCCGCAAGAGCGCGTCGCGCTCAGCGCGGCGGCGACGACGACGCGCAAGCTGCTCGCGTCGACTCCTGCCAAGATCCCGGTGCAGAAAAACGGCGCCGCATTCGATCTCGAGGACGGTGCCGTCGTCATCGCCGCAATCACGAGCTGCACGAACACGTCGAACCCGGCCGTCATGGTCGGCGCAGGCTTGCTCGCGCGCAATGCCGCGGCGAAGGGGCTACGTGCGAAGCCGTGGGTCAAGACGAGCCTCGCGCCGGGGTCCAAGGTCGTCACCGACTACCTCGTCAAGTGCGGTCTCCTCGATGATCTCGAGACGCTCGGGTTCAACGTCGTGGGGTACGGCTGTACGACTTGCGTCGCCGAAGGAACTCCGGTGCTGCTCGCGAACGGTACTGCGCGCCGGATTGAGCAATTACCGAACGCGGGCGGCGTGCGGTTGTTCGCGCCGACCGGCACCCGGTCGCTCGCAATGGCGAACCAACGCGAGATGATCCCGCAGGGCGAAAAGGAGTGTGTGTCGCTCGTGCTCCAAGACGGGCGCCGGCTCACCTGCACGCCCGATCATCAAGTGCTGCGTTCCGACGGCCGTTGGGTACGCGCCGATCGGCTTGTCCTCGGCATGGATCGGGTCGTCGTCGGTCTCGAGGCCCCGCTCGACGAGGTAGGCGAAGACGAGTCCGGCTATGTGCTCGTAACCGGCTCCTTTACGTTCTCGATGGGGAGCGCGTACTCGCGCGCACGTACGCTCGCGTTCGCGCGGCTGCTCGGACATTTGCTCAGCGACGGCTCGATCAGCGTGCACGGTCAAGGACGCATGAACGTGGGCCAGGCGCTCGATCGCGAAGCCGTTCTCGACGACATCGAGCTCATCACCGACAAGCGGCCGGCCGGCACGCGCTACGACGAGCGCAAGTGGTCAATCGCGCTGCCGATGGAGCTCACGACCGCGATCACGGCGTTGCCGGGGGTCCGCGTCGGCCGGCGCATCGATCAACCCGCGAGCTTGCCGGCTTTCGTGCTCGACGAGCGCTGCCCGGTCGCTGTTATTCGCGAGTTCCTGGGCGGGCTGTTCGGCGCGGACGGACATGCGCCCACGCTGCATCGCTGGAGCTCCAGCGTGACTGACGACGAGGCGTCGCTGAGCGCGCCCGCCTACTCCCAGAGCGCGAAGCCCGAGCATGTCGCCGCGCTCGTACAGCAAATGCAGGTGCTGCTCGGCTTGCTCGACCGCTGCGGCGTTCGCGTCAAGGGTGCATCGATTCGCGAGTACGCGGTCCGCATGTCTTCTTCGAGCTACGCTGCCGCTCGCGACGGTATTCCTCGAACCGAGGTTCGTCTGCAACTCGCGGACGGCCTCTCGTTCGTCGAGCGCGTCGGCTATCGATACTGCGTAGACAAAACCTTGCGCGCAGGCGCTGCCGCCGTGTACTGGCGGACCGTCGACACAATCAACGCGCAACGACTTTGGATGGCGGATAGGCTCGCCGAGCTCCACGCCGCCGACTCTGCACGCTCGTTCAGCGCATCGCAGGCGCTTGCCGCGGCCGAGCTCACCGGCCAGGAAACGGCGATCTTTCCGCACTACTCCCTGCTCGAGGGTCACGATCGCTTCTCACGGCTGCCGCGCCCAGAGGCACGCAAGTTCCAGCCGCTGCATCGGGAGAGCTGTGGCTTCCCGTCGCCCGCCGCGCTTTTCGAGCAGATTGGTGCACGTCCGTGGTTTGCCGCCTTGAAACGGGACGGCGCAGCGGCGGAGTCGTGCGATATGACGGTCGACGAATTACCGGATGACTCCATCGACGAGCCCACCGGCGGATACGCGATCGAAGAACCAAAGAGCTATTGCGTCGAAAAGGAAGCGCTTGAAGCGCCGTCGTTCGCGTTGACGGTGATCGATCGTCGTGGCGCCGGCAGGCGTCAAGTCTACGACCTCGCCGTCGACGATTTCAGCACGTTCGTCGCCGGCACCGTCGGAGCTCACAACTGCATCGGTAACTCCGGGCCGCTGCCAACCGAAATCGGCGAAGCCGTGCAACGCCACGACGTCGTCGTGTCGTCCGTGCTCTCCGGAAATCGAAACTTCGAGGGCCGCATTCACCCGCTCGTCAAGATGAATTTCCTCGCGTCCCCGCCGCTCGTCGTCGCGTACGCGCTCGCCGGCAACGTCAAGCTCGATCTGCACAAAGAGCCTCTCGGCACCGACAAACAGGGCAAGCCCGTCTATCTCAAAGACATCTGGCCGAGCACGCGCGAGATTCACGACCTGATCTCGAAGAACGTCACGTCGACGATGTTCAAAACGAGCTACAAGAGCGTCTTCGACGGCGACGAAAACTGGAATGGTCTCAAGGTGCCGAAAGGCGAAACGTATGCCTGGGACGACGATTCCACGTACGTCAAGAATCCGCCCTACTTCGACGGCATGACGCTCGAGCCGAAACCGCCGGCCGCGATCAAGAACGCGCACGTGCTCGCCGTGCTCGGCGATATGGTCACGACCGACCATATCTCGCCCGCCGGCAGCATCGGGGTCAAGACTCCCGCGGGCCAATACTTGTTGAGCCTCGGCGTACAAGCGAAGGACTTCAACTCCTACGGCGCGCGGCGCGGCAACCACGAGGTCATGGTCCGCGGCACGTTCGCGAACATTCGGCTGCGCAACCAGCTTGCGCCCGGCACCGAGGGCGGCTGGACAACGCATTTCCCGAGCGGCGAGGTTACGTCGATCTACGCTGCGGCGATGCGCTACCAACGCGACAAAGTGCCGCTCATCGTCATCGCCGGCAAAGAATACGGCGCAGGCTCCTCACGCGATTGGGCGGCCAAAGGAACGGCGCTGCTCGGCGTGCGCGCGGTCATCGCCGAGAGCTACGAGCGCATCCATCGTTCGAACCTCATCGGCATGGGGGTGGTTCCGTTGCAGTTCATGGACGGCGAGAACGCGGCTTCGCTCGGCCTCACAGGCCGAGAGACGTTCTCGATCGCGGGCCTCGGCAAGAAACGCGTCGACGAAGCCGAGGTCACGGCGAAGCGCGAGGACGGCAGCGTGCACAAGTTCAAGGCACGCGTGCGCATCGACACCCCGAAGGAGCAAGAGTACTTCGTGCACGGCGGCATCCTCCAGTACGTGCTGCGGCAGCTCGCCGCGAGCACGCACGGCTGACAGCGCATGCTCGGAATCGGCTCCGGTCGCCCACTCGTGCCGCAGCGCTTCCGCGCGACGCGCTGGTGGACGGCAGGGATCGTCATTGTCGTCCTGCTACTCGTCTTCGGCGCCGTCGGCTGGTATTGGTCGCGCGAACCGGATCGCTATCTCGTCGCCGCCGATTCGGCGCCCGCGCCGGAAGTCATAGGGTACCGGACCGTCGATACGCTGATCCGCACTGTCGATTGGATGCTCGACAAGCCCGGCGGCTACCTCACCAACGACGTCATGCCGCCAGGTCTGTGGCTCGACAACATGCCGAGCTTCGAGTTCGGTGCGCTCGTGCAAGCGCGCGATCTCGCGCGCGTGCTGCGCAACGACTACGGCCGCTCGCAGTCGATCTCCGCCGAGGATGCCGATCTCGCGTTCGCGGACTCGGCGCTCAACTTCACGAACGATTCATGGATATTTCCGCCGACCGAGAGCCGGTACCGCGAGGCTGCGGACGCATTGCGCGAATATCGTGCGCGGCTCGTCGATACGAACCGCACCGACGGCCAGTTCTTCGCGCGCGCCGATAACCTGCGCGAATGGCTCGCGCTCGTCGAGCGGCGGCTCGGCAGCATGTCGCAACGGCTCTCCGCGAGCGTCGGCCGAACGCGCATCAACATCGACCTCGCGGGCGATCCTGCCGGCGAGGAATCTCGGTCGCAAGGCCGCCTCGTCGAGGTCAAGACCCCGTGGCTCGAGATCGACGACGTCTTTTATGAAGCGCGTGGGACGGCGTGGGCGCTGCTGCAGTTCATGGACGCCGCGGAAGTCGATTTCCACAGTGTGCTCGAGGACAAGAATGCCGTCGTGAGCCTTGAGCAGATCATGCGCGAGCTCGAAGGGGCGCTCGAGCCCGTAGCGAGCCCGATGATCTTGAACGGCGACGGATACGGCTTTTTCGCCAATCACTCGCTCGTGCTCGCCAACTACTTGTCGCGCGCGCACGCGGCCGTCATCGATCTACGCGAGCTGCTCGCTCAGGGCTGACGACTTCCAATCGCCGGCGACGCGCCGGCCTTCTCGGCGACGAGCGCGAGCATTGCCCGCGCTGTGGCGTCGGGCTCGGTCGGAAGCGGAGCTTCGGCGCCGTATACCTCCTGAAGATCGGGGAGCCCGAGATAATCGGGATGGTGGACCTCCGCGATCGTCGCATACTCGAGGCGCACGCCGTCCTTGACGACATCGAGCGCGTAGACATGCACGGCGAGGCGCGCGCTGCCGATGCCGCCCATGAGCGCGGCGAGCCGCGGCGGCGTCGCGATCTCGCCGGCGTAGCGATGCCTCTTCACGACCATCCAGCCGCGCGCCGTGAACGTTGCGCCGATCGAGCCGCCCGCGAGAATTGCCGCGTGCTCCGAAGCGACGCGCGCATCGATGCTCGGGGCGTAGCGCACGACCGCGAACGTGCGGCAAATTCTCTGCCCTGCGTGCTCGCTGTAAAGATTGGAGACGCGAGTCGCCGCGTCGCTCGCGAGCACCTCGACGCCGTAACTACCATAGCGCTGCTCGATCCGCTCACTGTTGAGCAGTTCCTGCGAAGCAGCGTCGCGCGACTGGGCCGCCGGCGCCGGCTGGGCCGCGAGGTCGAGCGGGCTTGCGAGTAGCGCCGCTAACGCCGAAAACGCGGCTACGTTGCGCAGGCTCGAGAATGAGCGGCTCTTCGCTGCGGCTCGGGCCATTAGGGGGTCTTGCGGCCGGCGAACAGCCACGGCGGGAGCCCGGTCCATGCTACGGTGAGGCGTCGATCGAGCGCGCGAAAGTCGGGCTCGAAGCGCTCGACGAAACGCCAATAACGGGGCGAATGGTCGAGCGACCGCAGATGGCAGAGCTCGTGCACCATGAGGTAGCGAACGAGCTCGGGCGGGAGCAAGAGCAGCGCCGCATTGAGGCTCACGGTGCGCTGCGCCGAGCAGCTGCCCCAACGCGTGCGCTGCAAACGCAGCTGCACGCGTTTAGGTCCCTCTCCGACGACCTCGGCCACGCGGAAGAGCCAAGGCGGCACGTGGACGCGCGCCTGGCGCAGAATCCACGCCCGGAGGAGCTTGCGGGCTAGGGCCGGCTCGTCCGCCGGGCACGTGACGCAAAGCCGCGCGCCGTCATCGTGGCAACGTGGCGCGGAGTCGCCGTGAAAGTGGTACTCCACCTCGATCTCGCGGCTGATCGCGGCGAGATCGATACGCCGCGGCAACTCGCGCTCGCGCCCGAGCCGTGCCGCGAGCTCGGCGCGCGCGCGTTCGATCCAGTCGCGATTCTCGCGGACGAACGATTCGACGGCGCGCGGCCGCGTGCCGCGCGGCACGACGACCTCGAGCGTGTGCGGCGGCACGAGCTGCAGAATGAGGCGCCGCGCGCGACGGCTCTCACGCACGGTCAGGTCCATCTCGAGCACACCCGTATAATACCGCGCCCATGGCCGCCGCAGCTGCGATCATCGAAGCCCGCAACCTCGTGATGCGTTATCCAAGCGTCGTTGCCGTCGACGACGTGTCGCTCGCAATCGCGCAAGGCGAGTGCTTCGGCTTGCTCGGCCCGAACGGCGCCGGCAAGACGACGACGATCGAGATTCTCGAGGGCATCTTGGTGCCGACGAGCGGCACGACGCTCTTCCGCGGCCAGGCCCTCGGCAAGGAATTCCATGCCGAAGCCGGCATTCAGTTCCAGAGCACGGCGCTGCAGGATTTTCTGACCGTCCGCGAGACAATCGAGCTCTTTCGCCAGCTCTACAACCGGCTGCCGAGCATCGACTCGGTGGTTGCGGAATGCGCGCTCGGCGAGCTGCTCGATCGGGATGCGCGCAAGATCTCCGGCGGGCAGCGCCAAAGACTCCTGCTCGCGATCGCGCTCATCAACGATCCAACCGTGATCTTTCTCGACGAGCCGACGACGGGCCTCGATCCACAGTCGCGGCGCAATTTCTGGGATCTCGTCGACACGATCAAGAAGCGCAACAAGACGATCATCATGACGACGCACTACATGGAAGAGGCGTACGTGCTCTGCGACCGCATCGCGATCATGGATCACGGGAAGATCATCGCGGAAGGCGCGCCCGATCAGCTTCTCAAGCACCATTACGAGGACGTCATCTTGCAGTTGCCGCAGGCCGACTTCCCGCCTGCGCTCGCGGACCTCGAGCATAAAGTGCTCGCGAATCAGCAACTCGTCGAGATCGCAACGACGGACGTGAATGCGACGATTCTCCGCCTCACGGAGCAGCGCGTGCCGCTCAATCATCTACGCATTCGCCCGCGCAATCTCGAAGATCTTTTCCTCGAGCTCACGGGCAGAGAGCTAAGAACGTGATCGCCCGAATTCTCGCCGTCCTCAAAGCGCGCAATATCGAGTTCGTTCGCGATCGCGCCTCGATGGTTTGGGCGATCGTCGTGCCGTTCGTGCTCGTGTTCGGGCTCGGCATCATCTTTTCGGGCGGGGATTCGAGCCAATTCACCGTCGCCGTGCTCGACGATGCAGAAGCCGTCGCGGCGCACGTGCATCCGTACTATGCAACGCGATTCGTCGAGTTCGTTCCGGTCAAGAACTCCGCGGAAGCGATCAAGAAAGTCGGGCGGCATCAGTTCGACCTCTTGTTCGAGCGCGAGCCGGTAGCGCGCTACTGGGTGAATCCAGAGAGCCCGACCGGATACTTGGCCGAGCGCCTGTTGTTGCAAACCGACCCGACCGCCGTGCGCGAGGCAGTTACCGGCGAAGCCGTGCGTTATGTGGATTGGCTCGTGCCCGGCATTCTCGGCATGAACATGATGTTCGCTTGCTTGTTCGGCGTGGGCTACGTCGTGGTTCGCTACCGCAAGAACGGCTTTCTCAAACGTCTGCGGGCGACGCCGCTGAGCGCCTTCGAGTTCATCACCGCGCAGGCGCTCTCGCGGCTGATTCTCGTGCTCGCGGTGCAAACCTTCGTATTTTTCGGCGTCAAGGTCTTCTTGGACATTTCCATGGAGGGCAGCTACTTAGCGCTGCTCGTCGTTGCCCTGCTCGGTTGCAGCGCGCTGATCGCGCTTGCGCTCGTCATCGCGGCGCGCATCAACAGCGAGGAAATCGCCGCCGGCGTGCTCAACGTCTGCACGTTTCCGATGATGCTGCTCTCCGGAGTGTTCTTCTCGCTCGAGGCAGCGCCGCAGTGGCTCCAGGGCCTCGCCAACCTATTGCCGCTCACGCAGATACTCGCTGCAGCGCGCGCGATCATGATAGACGGCGCGGGCTTCGCCGGAGTCTGGCCGCACTTGGCCGCCCTCGTCGTCATGACCGCGGTTTTTCTCGCCGTCGGCGCAGCGCTCTTTCGCTGGCGATTCATCTAACCGGCAACGCCTCGCTAACGCTTCAGCGCCCGATCCTGTTCATGAGCTCGACGGCATGGACGTACCCCGGCGCCGCGAGTAACGCACGCTCGAGCACATCGCGCGCCGCCCGCGTCTGGCCGCGCTCGAGATAGACCGAGCCGAGCAGCGCGAGCGCCTCGGCCTCGCCCCACGCGGGGGTCTCCGGCCCCTCGGAGGCGGCTGCGAACAAGTCGACGGCGGCCCCGAGACTCGTGATCAACGCGTCTGCGGTCTCCGCGTCGAGCCGCCCATGGTCGGGAAGCGCGTGCCACACCTCGACGAGCGCGAGGCGCGGATTGTCGGGCTCGAGGCGCCGTGCGCTCGCGACTGCGGCCTCGTAGCGCCGCCCGTCCGCCGCGGCCAGCGTTGCGCAAGCGCCGACGAGCACCCAAGCGTCCGCCCACGACGGCTCCTGCTCCGCAGCCTGCTCCGCCCACTCGCTGCAGTCATCGAGGGCCTCGCCGGCCGCCCGCCCGAGCTCTTCATCCACCTGGCCGGCACGCATCGCCGCAAGAGCGCGGTAGTAGCTCACGCGTCCTTCCGAAGCCGCGAATCGCTCGAGGTCGCTACGCGCGGCCGAGAT
Organism: Gammaproteobacteria bacterium; assembly: GCA_036555065.1. GTDB lineage: Bacteria > Pseudomonadota > Gammaproteobacteria > Steroidobacterales > Rariloculaceae > DATBLZ01. The sequence continues at coordinate 10,602 of DATBLZ010000096.1, read as the reverse complement.
TACTGCGGCGTCTGCGGTGTAGAACCCGTACTCGGCGCGGGCGCTCAAGTCCGCGAGGTCGCTCGTAAGGTCGGCCTTCGCCGCGCCGCTGCCGAGCAGGCCGAGAATCGCCGGCCAGACCAAACGTCGATAGTCACTCATAATTTCAAGTCTATGCCCTTGTGATTGCACGCCGCATCGCCGGTCGTCACAATCCGCGCCCATGCCGGATTTGATCGATATCGGCGTCAACCTTGGGCATGACAGCTTCGATGCCGACCGAGACGACGTAATACGGCGCGCAGCCGAATGCGGCGTAGGCCGCCTCATCGTGACCGGCACGTCGGTAACCGCGAGCGCCCGGGCCGTCGAGCTCTGTGCCGCACACCCAGGCAACCTTTTCGCGACGGCCGGAATCCACCCGCACAACGCCGACGAGCTCGACGCGCACAGCGTCGCGGCGTTGCGTGCCTTGCTCGCGAGCCCGCACGCGGTCGCCGTCGGCGAGTGCGGGCTCGATTACTACCGTGACTTCGCGCCGCGCGACCGTCAGCAGGCGGCGTTTGCCGCCCAGCTTTCGCTAGCCGCGGACGTCCGTTTGCCGGTTTTCCTCCATCAACGAGACGCGCAGGCGGACTTCGTCGCGATGCTTAAGGCCATTCGCTCGCGTCTCGTCGGCGGCGTCGCGCATTGCTTCACGGGCGGCCTACGCGAGCTCCGCGATTGCCTCGATCTCGAGCTCCACATCGGCATCACGGGCTGGGTCTGCGACGAGCGCCGCGGGCGCGACCTGCGGACCGCGCTCCCGGAGCTGCCGCTCGACCGGCTGCTGCTCGAGACCGATGCCCCCTACCTGCTGCCGCGCGATCTGCATCCGGCGCCTAAGGGCCGGCGCAACGAGCCGCAATTCCTGCGCCACGTGCTCGAGCGCGTCGCAACGCTCATGAACCGCCCGGCCGAAGACGTCGCTCAAGCGGCGACCGAGAATGCCGAGCGGCTTTTCCGCCTGCCGCGGAACGTGCAGCCGAAGCTCCTGTAACTAGCGGCGGCCCGCGGGCGGAGCCGGCTCGACGGCTTCGCGAATGCGTTCCCAGTGTTGCGCGAAAGCGAGGCCGAGGCGCTCGGTTGCGCTCCGATCGGGCTTCTTGTGCCGCTCGGCGAGCTCCTTCGGCAGGACCACATCGCGGGGCCGCCCTTTGCTGAAATCGGCGGTCTCCGGAAACAGCACGTACCCGACCACGGTCACATCGCGTACGAGCTGTTTGACGGCGGCCACTCGGTCGTAAAGGGTGCTCTGGGGATTTGGGAAGGTGAACCGCCCGCGGCGGCCGATGACGGTCCATTCGTTCATGCGGTCGCTGCCGAAAATAACGCCCTCGAACCGTTTGATGTCGACTACTAGGATTCCTTGGGCCGTGAGGACGAGCTGCTCGATCTGAATGCGTCCGCCCATGCCGTCGGGGACGAGGACGTTCTCGAGCCTGTCGACGGCGACCTCACGCAACGCGCCGACGACGTCGCTGCGGCCGCGGCGCCAATAACGCACCGCGAGCAGCACGGCGAGGCTCGCAAGAACTATGCCGCCGAGCAGAATCCAGTAGTCAAGAATCACTCGAAATATATCCTGTAACATACTGTTTAACATATATTTAAAGTGATCAGTTCCAAGCCCTCAGCGCGTCGGCCAGCACACCGAGGACCGGACGTAACGGCACGGAATTCGCCGGGCGCGCGAGGAGCGCCTGCAATGACTCGGGAACCGCCACGGCACGCCCGATGAGCGGCTCGACGATCGTATCGAATTTCGCGGGGTGGGCGGTGGCGCAGACGTACCACGGTCGCGCGGCGCGCCGGCTCTCGGGTAGCTGGTCGTAGACCCAAAAGCCCGTCGCCGTGTGCGGGCACCACACTTCTCCCCGCTCGCCGTAGTCCTTGGCGATCTGTGCGCGGATCGCGGCGTCCTCGACGGGGTAAGCTTCGACCGAGCCGCGAAGCTCCGCGAACTCCGGCAGCAGATGCCGCAGACGCTCCATGTTGCTCGGGGTGCCGACATCCATCGCCGAGGCGAGCGTGCGCACGCTACCGCGCGGTTGCCACTCGCCGGTCGCGAGGACCTCCGGGATCGTGCGATTCGCGTTCACGGCGAGCACGATATCGCGCAGCGGCAGTCCCATCGCCCGCGCCCAAATGCAGGCAAGGCCGTTGCCGAGATTCCCCGTCGGCACGATGGCGCTGATCGGCTTGCCGGTCTCACGCCAGTGCCAAAGTGCGGCCGCGGCGTGATAAGCGACCTGCGGCAAGAGCCTGCCGAGGTTGATGCTGTTGGCGCCCGTGAGCCGGTGCTCGCGGCGCAGTGCCGGATCGTTGAAAGCGGCTTTGACGAGTGCCTGGCAGTCGTCGAACGTGCCTTCGACCTCGAACGACAGAATGTTCTCTCCCCAGCAGGCGAGCTGGTGGCGCTGCCGCGGCGATACCTGACCTTGCGGGAAAAAGACCGCGACGCGAATGCCCGCACGCCGATAGAAGGCCGCGGCGACGGCGCTGCCCGTGTCGCCCGACGTCGCGACGAGGATCGTCAACGGCCGCCCGTCGCCGGCACCCGGAACGCGCAACGCGCGCTCCATCGCGGCGGCGAGAAACCGCGCGCCGACGTCCTTGAAAGCGGCCGTCGGCCCGTGAAAAAGCTCGAGCACGGCGAGCGCGTGATCGTCGCCGCGCAGGGTTCTCAGCGGCACCGGAAAATCGAGCGCGCTGTTACAGATCTCCGCGAGCGCCGGCGCGAGCGGCGAGCCCGCGAAGAACGGCGTGAGCAGCTCCGTCGCAATCTCGGCGAGCGTCTCGCCGGAAAAATCCGCGGGCACGAAGCGCGGCAGCTCGTCGGGCACGAACAGCCCGCCGTCGCTCGCCAAGCCCTGGAGAATCGCGCCGAGCAGGTCTGTATCCTGCCCACCGCGCGTGCTCAAGTACCGCATCGACACCTACTCAGTCGGTTCCGCCTAGCATCCTACAGAGGCGCAGCAGGTCTGCGAATATGCCGCCGGCGGTAACTTCCGGACCCGCCCCCGGGCCGCGCACGATGAGCGGATTTGCGCTGTACCGGCGCGTCACGAACTGCACGATATTGTCGGTCAGGCTGATGCTCGCAAACGGATGCTCGGGGCCGAATTCCTGCAGGCGCACACGCGCGGCACGGCGCCGGACGTCGACTTCAGCGACGTACCGCAGCACCTTGCGGTCGCGCCGCGCGCGCGCGACGCGCTCGGCCATGGGCGCATCGAAATCCGCAAGCCGCTCGAGGAACTCGTCGACCGACGCCTTCGCGAGGGCCGGAGGCGCGAGGCTCTCGACCTCGAGATCCGCAAGCTCGAGGTCGAGCCCGGCTTCGCGCGCGAGGATCACGGCTTTGCGCGCGACGTCGAGACCCGAAAGGTCATCGCGCGGGTCGGGCTCCGTATAGCCGCGCGTGCGGGCGTCGCGGACGATGCTCGAAAAAGGCTTCGTGCCGTCGAACACGTTGAAGAGATATGCAAGCGTGCCCGAGAAGATGCCGCTGATGTTGTCGATCTCGTCGCCCGTATCGACGAGGTCCCTGAGCGTGCTGATGACGGGCAATCCCGCGCCTACGGTCGCTTCGTACAGGAAGTGCGTATTTGCGTCGCGCGCGACGCGCTTGAGCTCGTGGTAGTACGCGACGGGCCCGCTGTGCGCGCGCTTGTTGGGCGTAATGACGTGAACGCCGCGTGTGAGCCATGCCGAGTAGCGATTCGCAACTTCCTGGCTCGCGGTGCAGTCGATGATGACCGCATGCGGCAAATAGTCCGTCTGCACATGGTCGATGAACCGATCGAACGCGAGCGGCTCGCCTGCCTCGAGCTCGGCGCGCCAGCGCGCAAGATCGATGCGCGCGGCGCTCAGGCACATCTGCCGCGAATTCGCGATGCCGCGGACGCGCAGATCGAGGTTGAACCGCTCGCGGAGCCCTCGAGCCGCAGCCGCGAGCTGATCGACGAACGCGGCGCCGACCGATCCCGGCCCGACGATGCCGATCGATACCGTCTTGGCCGAGAGATAGAAGCTGCTATGCACGGCGCGCAATGCACGTGTAGCGTCTTGACTCGCGATCACGGCCGAAATGTTGCGTTCGGAAGCTCCCTGCGCGATCGCGCGCACGTTGATGCCGGCGTTGCCGAGCGTGCGGAAGAATCGCCCGGCGCTCCCGGGCACGCCGGCCATGCCGTCGCCGACGACGGCGAGGATCGCGCAGCTCGGGGTCGAATCGACGCGCTGCACGAGCCCCTGCTCGAGCTCGACCGCGAACGCGCGCTCGACGACGCGCTTCGCCTCGTCGGCCGCATCCTCGCGCACGGCGAAGCAAATCGAGTGCTCCGACCCGCCCTGGGAGATCAGCATCACGGAGATGCCCGCATCGCGTAGCGCGCCGAACAGGCGGTCGGCCGTGCCGGGAACGCCGATCATTCCCGCGCCTTCGAGATTGAGGACGGCGACGCCGTCGACGGCGCTCACGCCTTTGACGATGAGGTCGGACTGGCCCACGGACGCGCCGATGACCGTGCCCCGGTGCTCTGGATTGAAGGTGTTGCGAATGCGCAGCGGAATGTCGTGCGTGATTGCGGGCGCCATCGTTTGCGGGTGAATGACCTTCGCGCCGAAGTACGCAAGCTCCATGGCCTCGTTGTACGACATCGTGTCGATGACCTTGGCTTCGGGCACACGCCGCGGATCGGCGCTCATGACACCGTCGACGTCGGTCCAGATCTCGACCTCCGCGGCCTCGAGCAAGGCCCCGAATATGGACGCGGAGTAGTCGCTGCCGTTTCTGCCGAGCGTCGTCGGCAAGCCGTCGCGCGTGGAGGCAATGAACCCCGTGATGACGGCGACGCCCTTGAAGGTCGGCCCGATGAGCTTTGCGCAGCGGCCGCTTGATTCCTCCCAGACGACGACCGGGCCCATCTCGGTCCAATCGACCACGATGACGTCGCGCGCGTTGACGAATCGAACCGGGACTCGAATCGCGGGCGTCGCCTCGAGCACCGCTGTGAGCAGGCGCGCCGACCAAACCTCGCCGAAACCCGCAACGAGATCGCGGTTGCGAGGCGAGGCCGCCCGGGCTTGCGCCACAGCGTCGAGAACGCCCGTGATTTCGCGCAAGTCCTTGTCGAGCAGCGCAACCTGGGATGCGGCGCTCGCGGGGGCAAGGAGCTCCGTGGCCGCCTGCACGTGACGCGTCCGCGCCGCGCCGAGGGCCTCAGTCCAATCGGCGCCGCGGACGGCTTGCTCGACGATCCCGAGCAACTGGTCCGTGACGCCGCGCATCGCGGAAACCACGACGGCGAGATTGCGCTCTGTGCGCGCGGCGACGAGCTCCGCGACCTTGCGAATGCACGCCGCGTCGGCGACGCTCGTGCCGCCGAACTTGTGGACGACCCAGCTCATCCCGCGATCTCGCGCCGCATCGCATCGATCGTCGCGCGATAATCTTTGCTTGCGAAAATCGCCGAGCCGGCCACGAACGTGTCGGCGCCGGCTTTCGCGATGCGGCCGATATTGTCCACCTTGACGCCGCCATCGACCTCGAGGCGGATATCGAGCCCGGACGCGTCGATGAGCCGGCGCGCTGCAGCGATCTTCTCGAGCGTCGAGGTGATGAACGACTGACCTGCGAAGCCGGGGTTGACCGACATCAAAAGCACGAGATCGATCTTGTCGAACACGTGATCGAGCCAGGTCAAGGGCGTTGCGGGATTGAGCACAATCCCTGCCCTGCAACTCTCGCTGCGGATGAGTTGTAGGCTGCGATCCAGGTGCTCCGTCGCTTCGGGGTGAATGCTGATAAAGCTCGCCCCGGCGGCCGCGAACTCGGGGATGAGCCGGTCGACGGGCTTGACCATGAGGTGGACGTCGAGCGGCACGTCGATACCGGCGCCGCGTAAATGCTTGCTGAGCGCGGCGCAGACGAGCGGGCCGATCGTGAGATTCGGCACGTAGTGGTTGTCCATGACGTCGAAGTGCACGAGGTCGGCACCTGCCGCAACGACCGCCTCGACTTCCTCGCCAAGACGAGCGAAGTCGGCGGACAGAATCGACGGTGCAATCCACTTATCAGCCACGACGTCTTCCTAAGCCCCGAGCGGTCGGCTCGCCCTGCGAAGGCGGCGATTATTCCATGATCCGGCGCGCGCTGCTCAGCTCGGCGCCCTGCGCGCGCGCATGGACGTCGCCGCGAGCGCGCCCGCGAGCGCGACGACGGCGAGCACCGATAGCGCATGCCGGAACCCTTCGAGCTCCGAAGGGCCGGTCGTGACCACACCGCCGATGACGGCGGCACCGATCATGCGACCGGTGCTCAAGAAGACCGTCAGCAACCCCTGGCTCGCGCCCCGGTGCTCTTCCCCGGCCTCCTCGAGCGCGATGAACCGCAGCGGCGCCCCGAGCAGGCCCGCAAGGCCGAGCCCTACGCAGAACGCGCCCGTGTAGAAGGTCCAAAGCTCGAGGGGCCTCTGGGCGAGCACGAGGAGACCGACGGCCGTGAGCCCGAGGCCGCCTTGAATCACGGGCTTTGCTCCGAATCGGTCCAGAAGTCGGCCCGCCGTCGGCGAGCCGATGATCAATGCCACGACGAGCGGCAGCAGCATGAAGCTTGCCGTGCTCGGGCTTACGGCGAACGCCAGCACCGACAGGGACGGCAAGAAGACCATGCCCGCCTCGACAATCCCCGTGGCCAAAGCCACGATGCCGACAAGCCGGAGCTGCCTCGAGCGCAGCAACTTCGGATCGATGATCGGGTCGCGCGCCTGCATCTCGACGAACCACAAGGCGACCGCGGCGATGCCGGCCATGACCAAGAAAGGTAGGCAGCGGCCCGCGAGGCTCACCCAGTCGCGGTCGACGTCGATTTGCCCGAGCCCCCAGACGAGCGCGATGAGGCCAACACCAAGCACGGTCGCCCCGATCCAGTCGAAACTCCGCCGCCGCCCGCTGACGCCGCGTGGCAAGAGCTTCAGGCTCGCCGGCACGAGCACGGCTACGAGCGGCAGGTTGACGAGGAAGAGCCACCGCCACCCGGCGCTCAAGAAGACTCCGCCGACGAGCGGCCCGATGACGAATGCAACGCCATAGACGGCGCCGATGAGCCCGAGCACGCGGCCGCGGCGCTCGACGGGGAACGCATCGGCAACGACGGCCCCGGCCACGGGCAGAAGGCCCCCGGCGCCCACGGCTTGGATCGCCCGCCCGGCCAGCAACCACGTGAAATCCGGCGCACCGGATACGAGCAACGACCCTGCGCCGAAGAGGGCAAGACACGCCGCGTAAACCGCGCGCCGGCTGTGCCGATCGGAGAGCTTGGCAACGAGCGGCGCGGCGATGAGCCCGACGAGAATGTAGATGCTGAAAACCCACTGCAGCGTGCGCGTATCGACGCCGAAGGTCGCCTGGATCGACGGCAGCGCCGGACCGACGATGGCGATGTCGAGCGCCCCAACGAGCACCCCCGTAAAGAGCACCGCGAGCGTGCCGCGGCTCGGGGGAGCGCTCACTAGTGTGCTCGGATCAAGAGGCCCTTGAGCGCGTCGCGAAAGAGCGCCTCGGCCGTGGCGTGGCCATCGTAGACCTGGAGTAGCGGAATCGCGGTCTTCGCGATCACCTTGAGCGAATACTGCGCGCTGCCGTTGCGGAGCAGCTCCGCGGTCTCGGCGCGCACGAGGATGCGCGACATCACCTTGTTGAGCGCCGCGTGCTGCGCCGCGAAGTGCTTGAAGCTTTCCGCGTCGATCGACGCGATCAGCAGCAGAGCGTCCCGGTGCCGAAGCCAGAGTTGCCAGTACACATCGATAAGGCCCTCGAGTGCCTCGAGCGGCGCGCGCTCGGCCTGGGCCCGCAGGCCGTCGATCGCCATCTTGAATACAGGGTCAAGTAATGCTTCCAGCAGATTGTATTTGCTGGAGAAAAACCTGTAGAAAGTCGCTCTCGAAACGTCCGCCTCTTCAATCACCTTCTCGACGCTGACTCCGGCGACACCGCAAGTCCCGAACTGCCGGCCCGCAGCCGCAAGCAGGGCGCCACGCATTCGCTCGCGCCGCCGCGCGATACGCGGGCTCGCGCCGGGCTTGGATCCGTGCCGATCCGTCTGGGGCCTCATGGGGAAATAATACAATATTGTATGTTTTAATACAGCTCTGTCTCAGTACGATTTAGAGGTCAGGCGAGGATCCGCAGGACTAGGCCTTTTAGGTACTCGGCCTCCGGGAAGTGAATCCCGATCGGGTGGTCCGCAGGCTGGCAAAGGCGCTCGAGGATCTGGGCGTCACGCCCGGCATCGAGCACGGCGCCCGCGACGATCTTTTGAAAGAGAGCTGCATCGACGTGCCCCGAGCACGAGAAAGTCGCGAGCACCCCACCCGGCCTCACGAGCTCGCTGCCGAGGCGATTGATGTCCTTGTAGGCGCGACTTCCGGCCTGGATCTGCTTGTCCGTGTGCACGAACTTGGGTGGGTCGAGGACCACGAGGTCGTACGACCTCCCCTCCGCGCGATCGCGTCTGAGCTCCGTCGGGACATCCCCATCGCGCCGTTGGCAACGGTCGCCGAACCCGTTTCGCGCCGCCTGCTCGCGGGCGAGCTCGAGCGCGCTCGCCGAAGAGTCGATCAATGTCGCTGCCCGGGCGCCGCTCGCAAGACAGCTCAGGGCGAAGCCGCCCGAGTGGGCGTAGGCATCGAGCACCTCCGCACCCTTTGCGTAAGCCGCGACCCGCTTTCGATTGACGCGTTGATCGAGGTAGGCGCCGGTCTTCTGCCCTTCGCCGACGTCGACGAGCTCCACGAGCCCGTTCTCGTCGAGATCGATCCGGCCGGGCGGAGCCTCGCCGCTCAGCACGCCCCGGCGCGACGGCAGGCCTTCCTTGCGCCGCGCGCTCGCCTCGGAACGCTCGTAGATGCCGCGCGGGGAAAGCAGCTTCTCGAGCCCCGCGACAATGGCGTCGCGCCAGAGCTCGACTCCGGCGGCCAAGAACTGGCAAACGAGATAGCTCCCGTATCGGTCGACGATGAGCCCGGGCAGACCGTCGGATTCGGCGAACGCGATGCGGCAGGCGCTCTGCTCGAGCAAACCCAATGCGCGCCGCGCCTCGATCGCGGCCGCGAGGCGCCGCTCGATGAAGCTCGCGTCGATCACCGCCTGCTCGGCAAAGGTCCAGACGCGCAGGCGAATCTGGGAGCGCGGCGAGTATGCGGCATGAGCGAGAAACTCGCCCGAATCGCTTACGATCCGGACGGTCGCGCCGGGCTCGGGCTCGCCCTCAACGCGCTCGACGGCGCCCGAAAACACCCACGGGTGGCGGCGGCGCAACGATTTTTCGCGGCCTGTTTTCAAGTAGGCCGCCGGTATTGTTTTCATTTTTGTCCGTGCATTGTATGCGATGGGGTCGTGCGCTAGGCTCAACGCGCGTGCTCACCCCATGACCAAAACCGACCGCATCATCGCGGCGACCGAAGCCGTCACGGCCCACAACTACTCGCCCCTGCCGGTGGTCATCGAGCGCGGCGCAGGCGTCTGGGTCTGGGACGTCGAGGGCAAGAAGTATCTCGACTGCATCAGCGCCTATTCGGCTGTGAACCAGGGCCATTGCCATCCGCGCATCGTTGCGGCATTGCGCGCCCAGGCCGACCGGCTCACGTTGACCTCGCGCGCCGTGCACAACGACCGCATGGGCGGGTTTCTCGAGCGTCTCTGCAAGCTCGCTGCCATGGACGCCGCGCTGCCGATGAATACGGGCGCCGAAGGCGTGGAAACCGCCATCAAGCTCGCGCGCAAATGGGGCTATCAGCGCAAGCACGTCGCTCGGGACCGCGCCGAAATCATCGTTTGCCGCAATAACTTTCACGGCCGCACGACGACGGTCGTCGGATTCTCCTCCGAGCCGCAATACCGAGACGACTTCGGGCCCTATGGGCCCGGCTTCACGCTGATCGATTTCGGCGACGCGGCTGCGCTCGAGCGCGCCATTACCCCCGCGACCGTCGCTTTTCTCGTCGAGCCGATTCAAGCGGAAGCCGGGATTTTGATTCCGCCGGACGGATACCTCCGCGCCGCGCGCCGAATTTGTAAGGCGAGCAACGTCCTCTTCATGCTCGATGAGATTCAAACGGGGCTCGGGCGAACGGGCCGGATGTTTGCGTATGAGCATGAGTCGGATGCGAAGCCCGACGTATTGATACTCGGCAAAGCGCTCGGCGGCGGCCTGTACCCCGTATCCGTAGTGCTTGCACGGCGCGAGGTCATGGATGTCTTCGCGCCGGGCGATCACGGCAGCACATTCGGCGGCAATCCGCTCGCCGCGGCCGCCGGCGAAGCAGCGTTGGCGGTCATCGTGGACGAAAAGCTCGCGGAACGCGCAGCCCGCAGCGGCGAAGCCCTGCTCCGCGCGCTCGCTGAGATCGACTCCCCGCACGTCGCCGAGATCCGTGGGCGCGGCCTGCTCGTCGGCATCGAGCTCGCGCGCTCGTCCGGGCCGGCTCGAGACTTCGCGCTGCAATTGCTCGAGCACGACGTTTTGTGCAAGGACACGCACGCGCAGGTGCTCCGTCTCGCGCCGCCACTCGTGATCGA
>DATBLZ010000089.1:0-20937 GCA_036555065.1 Gammaproteobacteria bacterium | reverse complement strand
CGTGACGTTGGGCGCGGTCGCCATTTTGCAGACGGCGTTCGCGCAGTCCGAGCTCGAGCCGGTCGAGTTCGAGCCCGTCGCGAACGACGCCGCTCAGGCGCAGGTCGTCGGCCAAATACAAGAGATCCGGGCGCGCGACGGTATCCGTTCCGAAGGCTTGATCGTCCCCTTGACCGAGCTCGCGGTGTTGTACGAACAAACCGGACTGCACGCCTTGGCGAACGCCGCGATCGATCAGGCGCTCCAGATCATCCGTGTCAATCGTGGTGTGCATTCGCTCGATCAAGCACTGTTGCTGCAGCAAGCGATCGCCAATGATACGACGAGCGGCAATCTCGCCGCGGCGTGGACGCGAGAGCAGGAGCTCATTGAGCTCGCGCGGCGACATCCCAATGACTTGCGCACCGTTCCGATCTTTCAGGAGGTCGCCGACGGCCGGATGGCTCTCTTCGAGGCTTGGATGGCCGGCGAGTATCCCGAGCAGATGCGTATCGGCGGCTATTGCCAGTCGTTCGGGGAGCTCTTTTCGTGTAGTCGACGCGGGGCGGCTCGGGCGGTGATCGGGGACGCGCAGATGTACTACGCCGATGCGATCGAGGTGCTGCTGCGCAACGAGCTCTATTCGAGCGACGAGCTGCGAGCGCTCGAGACCGAGCTCGTCGCCACGAGCGACCTGATTCGCGTGCGACCCGAGCTCGACAGCCCGCCGGGGATTGCTAGGCCCGGGGCCGACTCGCGGCTCAACGAGAGTCGGACTCTGGGCGTAGACGAAGTCGAGCGCCACTCGTACGGGGGCTCTCGCCGTGTTGACCGCGATCCGATCGCCGCTCGGCTCGGCCAGCTGGGTCCCCATGGTGCGCGTGACGAACCGGCGGCCGACCACGATGAGTCCGATGAGTCTTTTGGAACGCGGTTCCTGTCGTACTACGAGTTCGGCAGGCAGAGTCTCGTCCGCCTCTACGACTACGAGGTCGCGAGCTCGGCGCCGCTTCCGGACCAAGCGCGCGCCTTCGTCGAGCTCGCCGATTGGGATCTGCTCTATTCGCGCAATTCCTTGGCGCAAAGCGAATACGCGCAGGTCTACACATGGCTCGAGGAGAACGGCGCCGCACAGGAAACGATCGAGGAGCTCTTCGCGCCGACAATCCCCGTCGTGCTTCCGGCGTTCGAGCGGAACCCATTCGTTTCCGAGGAGACGGAAGGAGCGAGCGGCTACATTGACGTCGCGTTCAGGATCACGAAGCTCGGCGAGCCGCAGAGAATCGAGATCGTTGGCGCGTCGCCGGGCGTAACGGACGCCGCGAAGAAGGATCTCGAGATTTTCGTCAAGACCGGCCGATTCCGTCCGCGCGTGACGGACGGTGAGTTCACTGCTTCAAGCGTCGCGGCGAGATACCACGTGAACGACTCGCAACCGGTGAATGAGAGCTCAGCCGGTCCGCCTTGACGGCCGGTATGCGACCTTTACGTACAGCGTCGGCGCATTGCCGGCAGGGTCGTATTTTCTTTTGAGCTCGTGGTACGCGGCGCCGTTGAAGCGCGCATCGAACTCGGCTTCGTCGAGAAACGTCGATGAATAAAGCATCTTGATGCCGCCGAGCTCGAAGCACTTGCGATCCATGATTTTTGTGTAGTGGTAGGGCTCTCGACCCGCGGGCCGCTTTACCTGGCAATAGCTGCCGAGATTGAAATAGAGCTCACCGGGCGGGATCGGGTAGAGCGTCGCACGGCCCGGAGTCTTGATCGGGACCGCCGCCCACGGGCGCCCGCTCATGTCGACATTCGCAAGACAGAACTCGACGAGCTGTTCTGCGTGCCGCCACGGCACTTCCCAGTCCTGGATCAAGGGTTCCGTGTCGTCACCGCGCACGCCGAGCGCGCGTCGTAAGGCGTTCATGCGGGCCATATGGCGCGTGTAGAAGCCCGAGTTCCGGAACCGCCGCGGCGCATAACGCCGAAAGAGCGTATGGAACCGGGTGTTTGGAATATTCCAGAACCATTCCGGGTCGTAACGGAAGATGTAGTCGGCCGTCGCGAGATAGATGTCGGTACGCTCCTCCACGAGCTTATAGAAGACGTTCTTCCGGAGAATGTCATCGACGTGGGCAACGGCTTTCGTGAACCGGCCGAGCATGAGGAAGAAGCGGTTGCCTTCGAAGAACAATCCCTCGACGAAATCGACGTCGCGCCGCTCCGTCGCCGCGCGCATCGCGGCCAAGTAATCGCGCGCATTGGCGAAGCGCTCGATCGCTAGGTGCACGTAGGGCAGAGCGGCGTGGAGCGCGATTCTGGCGCGCAAGATGTAGCCCAGCGTGCCGTATGAGTTTCCGAGCGCGTGAAATAGATCCGCGTATTCGTTATCGGCGCGGCACGTGACTACCTCGCCGGCCGGCAGCAGCACGTCGGCCTCGACGAGGCCGTCATGGACGAAGCCGTAGCGAAAGCACGTCGACTCGATGCCGATGCCGACCGTCGCGCCGCCGACCGTGATGTGCTTGAGCTCCGGGGCAACCAACGGCAAGAAACCGCGCGGCAGGCAATAGTCGACGATTTTCTCGAATGTCGCGAGTCCCTCGACCTCGAGGGTTCGGTTCGCGGCGTCGAGCCCGATGACCTCGTTGAAAGACTTGAGCGAAAGACGCCGAGCCGGCGCGCCGCGCGGCGCGTAGCGAAACAGGTTCGAGATCGTCGCCTTTTCGAGGCGGAGCTGGCCCGGTCCCGATTGCCAAGACGCTTCGAGCGCTGCTTTCTTGCGCGCATACGGCGCTGCGACCGAATGCGGCGCGACCGCGCTACTCACCTTTGGCGTAAACGTGCGCGCGCGTCCACGGAACGTTGTTCGCCGCGGTCGGCGCAAAGAGCACTTGGAAGAGCTGCAGCGTGCCGTGCTCGAACGCCTTGAGCGAGCCCGCGAGATAGAGCCGCCAGGCACGCACGAATGCCTCGTCGAACATCGCGCGTACGGCCTCGACGTTCTCTTCGAAACGCACGAGCCATGCGCGGCACGTCTCCGCGTAGTGCAGGCGGATGTTCTCGACGTCGAGCACTGAGAGGCCCGTGTCCTCGAAGAGATCCATCATTTCGCGCAGCGTCGGCGGATACGCGCCGGGAAAGATACGCTTCGAGATCCACGCATTGAGCGGCGCCGGATAGTCGCGCCCGATGCTGTGCACGAGGCCGCGGCCCACTTTGCCGATCGTGCGGCACATGAGCTCGCCGAGCTCTTTGTAGTTGCCGGCGCCGACGTGCTCGAGCATGCCGATCGACACGAACACGTCGTACTCGCCCGTGATGTTGCGAAAATCATCCTCGACGAACTCGGCGAGATGCTCGACGCCCTCGCGTTTCGCCCATGCGCGTGCGTAGACGACTTGCTCGTGAGAGATATTGAAGCTGCGCACACGGGCGCCATAGTTCTTCGCCATGAAAATGGCGAACCCGCCCCAGCCGCTGCCGGCTTCGACGACGCTTTCGCCGGCTTTGAGGCGCAGCTTCCGGCAGACGTGGTGCATCTTCGCCTGCTGCGCCTGCTCGATCGTCATCGTCGGCTCCGCGAAATACGCGCACGTGTATTGCAGCGCTTCGCGGTCGAGCCAGAGCTCGTAGAACTCGTTGCCGATGTCGTAATGGTGGTGGATGTTGCGCTTCGAGTCCGTGAGTGTCGGCGCCTGAATGCGCTTGCGGCCGAGCCAACGCAAACGCGTCTCGACCTTTGCGAGGAAGCGATAGGCTTCGTCGAGGACGATGAGGAGATCGCCGTTGACCTGGATGCGGCCCGCGCTATACAAGTCGCCGAAGTGTAGGCCCGGGTTCAGCAATACCTGCCAAAGTGCTGAGCGGTCGCAGATTTTGACGATCGCCTGGTTCGCGGCCGGCTTCGAGTCGGGCTCGTCCCAGAGCACTATTTTCATGCGCGACGCGTCGAGACGGCTGCGCAATGAGCTCACGAGCCGGCGATCGAACGCCGTCGGCTCCGATCGCGGCTGCGTCTCTGGCGAGGAATCGTCGAACCGGTAGCCGGCGTTCGGAACACCGAGCGGCTCCAGGCGATTTCTATTCATTATATGTACCTATGTTCCGCCAGGGCGGTATTGTGCCACGCTCTCCCGAGCGCTGAAACATGCTAACTTACTCGTCCGCACAGGCGGGAACCTCATGGATAGCTCTATCGCGGCACTTCAGGCGCGGCCACTGGTCAAGGACCCGATGCAACGGCCGCTACGCGACCTGCGCATCTCGGTCATCGACCGCTGCAACTACCGCTGCCCATACTGCATGCCCGAAGAAGTGTTCGGGGAAGCGCACGAGTTTCTGCCGCGCAAAGATTGGCTCACGCCTGGTGAGATCAAGCGCATCGCGAGCCTATTCCTGAAGCTCGGGGTCACGAAGCTTCGGCTCACGGGCGGCGAGCCGTTGCTGCGCCGCGATCTCGACGAGATTATCGGCGCGCTCGCGGATCTCGAAGGCCTCGAGGATCTGGCGTTGACGACGAACGGGGCGCGTCTCGCGGCGCGCGCGCAAGACCTCAAGGATGCAGGCTTGAAGCGCATCACCGTGAGCCTCGACAGCCTCGATCCCGAAATATTCCGGCGCATGAACGGCAACCGCGGCGGTGTCGAGCAAGTGCTCGCCGGCATCGAGGCCGCGATCGCCGTGGGCCTCGCGCCGATCAAGCTCAACGCCGTCGTGCAGCGCGGCGTCAACGATCACACCGTGCTCGATCTCGTCGAGCGTTTCCGCGGCACCGGCATCATCGTGCGCTTCATCGAATACATGGACGTCGGCACGCTCAACGGCTGGCGCGCGGACCAAGTCGTTTCCTCGAAGGTGCTGCGCGACACGATCTCGACGCGCTGGCCGTTGACGCCCGTCGGCCGCAACTATCGCGGCGAGGTTGCCGATCGTTACGTGTTCGCGGACGGGCAGGGCGAGATAGGCTTCATCTCCTCGGTCAGCGAGCCGTTCTGCGGCGATTGCCATCGCGCGCGCATCTCGGCCGACGGCACGCTCTATACGTGCCTATTCGCGAATAGCGGAACCGATTTGCGGGGACCGTTGCGCGCGGGCGCGAGCGACACCGATCTCGTCGGCATCGTGCAGAAGGTTTGGCGCGGCCGCATGGACCGCTACAGCGAGATTCGCGGCGAGAAAATCTCGGTGCGCGACCGCGTCGAGATGTACCGGATGGGCGGATGAGCGCGCTCACGCACGTCGATCCCAAGAACCGCCCGACGATGGTCGCGGTCGGTGACAAGGACATCACACGGCGCACGGCGCGGGCGCGAGCGATCGTCGCGTTCCCGCCCGACGCTGCACCCAAGACCCGCGATGCATTGCGCACGAAGAAGGGCCCCGTGTTCGACACCGCGATCATTGCCGGTGTCATGGCTGCGAAGCGCACGCACGATCTCATTCCGTTTTGCCATCCGATCGCGCTCGAGGACTGCCAGATCGCGATCGACTGGGGCGAGGAGGGCGAAGTCGTCATCGAATGCACCGCACGCGCAACCCACAAGACCGGCGTCGAGATGGAGGCGCTGACGGGCGCGACGGTCGCTGCACTCACGGTCTACGACATGTGCAAGGCGCTGAGCCACGGAATTCGCATCCGCGAGATCAAGCTGCTTTCGAAGACCGGCGGCAAACGCGATTTCGTCGCGCCTGAGAGCAATGGTTGAGATTACCGCGCAATACTTTGCGGTGTTTCGCGAGCGGGCCGGGCGCGACCGCGAGGTGCTTGCGACACGTTCAAATACGGCGGTGGCCCTGTTCGCGGAGGTCTCGAAGCGTCACGGCTTCCGCGATTCCGCGGCAAGCTGCAAGGTCGCAATCAACGGCGAGATGGTTCGCTGGGACACGCCGCTCGCGAGCGGCGACGTCGTCTTATTCTTCCCTCCCGTCGCGGGCGGTTGAGGGGGCTCTTCCTGTGGGAGCGGCTTCAGCCGCGATCTTCTCAGAAACCATGTCTTTTGAAATCAGTGCATCTGCGATCGAACCCGAGGCACTAAAGGCACGCTTGGCGACGGCCGGCGCCGGGGCGTGCGTATGCTTCGAAGGCTGGGTGCGCAATCATGCCGAGGGTGCGCCCGTGACGTCACTCGAGTACGAGACGCATGCGGCGCTCGCGATCAAGGAGGGCGAGAGAGTGCTCGCCGAGGCCAAGGAGCGCTTCGCGATCGAGCTCGCCGATTGCGTGCATCGCGTCGGGCACCTGCGCATCGGCGACTGCGCGGTGTGGGTCGGCGTGAGCGCCGCGCATCGCGGCGCGGCGTTCGATGCATGCCGATACATCATCGACGAGATCAAGCAGCGCTTGCCCATCTGGAAGAAAGAGCACTACGCGAGCGGCGAGTCCGAATGGGTCAATTGCGCGACCCCGGCAGCTTCATAAGATCTGCGGTCGTGTCGATGTCGAGCTCGGCTTCCGGGACCGCGACATGTACGAGGCGCGCTTCGGCGCGGAGCAAGTTGCGTGCGCCTACGTCGCCGCAGAGCGCCGCGGCGCGGCGCCACAGCCGCCGCGGCAGGATCGCGGGCACGCCGTTGCCGCCTGAGTAAGTTGCGACGACCGGCAGACCCGGCCGCTCGCGCCACGCGCGCGCGAGACGGGCGAGCGCACGTGCATCGACGCGCGGCTGATCCGTGAGCACGATGAGGGCCGCGCGTGCGGTTTTCGGCAGTGCCTCGAGACCCGCGCCGAGCGAGCTCGCGATTCCTTCCTGCCAGCGCCGATTGTGAACGCAGATTGCGCGTTGGCGCGCGCGCTGCAACACGAGCCTAAGACGCAGAGCGCCCGCACCGAGCACTACGATGACGCGCGTCGCTGCAACGGCAGTTGCGGCCGCGACGGCACGGGCGACCAGCGTCTGCTGCTTATAGCGCACGAGCTGCTTCGGCGTGCCGAGCCGGTTCGAGCCACCGCCGGCGAGCACGACGCACCAGAGGCGGGCGGGGGAATGGCGTATCTGCGCGCGCACGCGTCCACTATACTGAAGCCGATGAAGGACATAGGCGTCAAGATCGGCCTCGCCCACCTCGACGACGCTCCCGCGATCGCCGAAATGTCGCGCCTTCTGATCGAAGGCGGGTTGCCGTGGTCGTGGACGGAGCCGCGCGTGCGTCACTACGTGCACGATCGCGACAGCGCCGTCATCGTCGCGCGTGACGGCCGGCGCCTCGCCGGTTTCGCGATCATGGAGTTCCACGACGAGCATGCGCATCTGAATCTCTTGGCAGTGCGTCCGGGATATCGGAGCCGCGGCGTCGGCACGGCGCTGATGCGCTGGCTCGAATCTTCGGCCCGCACCGCGGGGATTTTCGACATCGCTCTAGAGCTTCGAGCCAACAACGATGCGGCTCGCCGGTTCTACGAGAAGCTCGGCTACGCGGCGGTCGGGACGCGCATGCGTTACTACGCCGGTATGGAGGATGCGTTGCGCATGACCCGAAATTTGAGCGTGGTTGCGGCGCCGCCGCGCGGGCAGATGCAATGACCGTCGAGCGGGCATTTCAGCCGCTCAATATCGCCGTGCTCACGGTCTCCGATACGCGCACCGAAGCCACGGACAAGTCCGGCGCATATCTGAGTGCGCAGATCGAGAAAACCGGTCACAAGCTCCGCGACCGCGCGATCGTCGGCGACGACGTCTATGCGATTCGTGCGCGCGTTTCGCAATGGATCGCCGCACGCGAAATAGACGTCGTCATCACCACCGGCGGGACAGGCGTCACGGGCCGCGACGGGACGCCCGAGGCGATCGAGGTCCTGCTCGACAAGAAGCTCGACGGCTTCGGCGAGCTGTTCCGCGCGATTTCGGCCAAGGAGATCGGCACGTCGGCGATGCAGTCGCGCTGCCTCGCGGGTGTCGCGAACCGCACCTATATCTTCTGCTTGCCCGGCTCGACGCACGCGTGCGAGACCGGCTGGGAGAAAATCATCGCGCCCCAGCTCGATTTCCGCACGCGGCCCTGCAATCTCGCCGAGCTCATGCCGCGGCTTGCGGAGTGAGCGAGCTTTTTTCGAACATCTCGTGGACTGAGATCGGTGCCGTCGTTTTCGCGATCGCGTACCTCGTGTTGGCGATCCGGCAGAACGTGCTCTGCTGGCCCGCGGCGCTGATCTCCGTGACGCTCTCGCTCGTGCTTTTCTACGAAGCCAAGCTGTATATGGAGGCCGCGCTGCAGGTCTTCTATATCGCGATGGCGATTTACGGCTGGTACCAATGGCGCCGCGGCGGGGCGGGGCACAGCGGCGTCAAGATCACGCTCTGGAGCAAACGCACCCATGCGCTCGTCATTGCTGCCGTGATCGTGCTGAGCGTCGGCTTCGGCGCGATACTCGCTGCGCGCACGGATGCGGCGCTGCCGTATGCCGATTCGTTTACGACCATCGGCGCGCTCGTTGCCACGTACATGGTGACGAAGAAGGTGCTCGAGAATTGGGCCTATTGGTTCGTGCTCGACAGCGTGGCCGTTTTCGTCTACGTCGCGCGCGACCTGTATCTGTATGCGCTGCTGTTCGTGCTCTACCTCGTGCTCATAGTGATCGGCTACCGGCGCTGGCGTCGGGATTTCCGCGCCGAGCAGTCCTTACTGAGCGGGCCCGAGCCGCGGCATGCGTGAGGCCGAGCAAGATCGCGAGCGCATATCGCGCGCGCTTGCGGCGCTCTTGGGACCGATGGCAAAGGGCGTCGAGCCGCGCAAGCTCGGCGGCGGCTTGGGCCACATGAGCTACCTCGTCGCTTTACGCGAGCGGAGTTACGTGTTGAGGCTTAAGGCTGACTCGGCGGGCGCGACGTTGGGGCTCGAGGAAGAGTTCGCGCTTCTCGGTGCTGTCGCAGAGGCTGGAATCACGGCAGAGCCCGTGCGTATGGACGTCGAAACGGGTGCGATGTTGATTCGCTTCGTCCCACGTGCCGCCAGCTTGACCGAAGCGGCTACGCGCGCGCCGGCGAACATTGCGCGCATCGCCACGCTTCTACGTCGGTTACATGGCGTTCGGGCAGTAGTGCGCGTTTTCGAGCCGCTGCGTCACGCCGAAGCCTATTTCACGGCGGCGGCGCGCGAGGCGTCTCTCACACCACGCGAACGGCGCCTGGCTGAGGAACTTCGAACGCGGGCGGTGGATTACGTGAAGCGCTACCCGCCGAGCGCCGTCTGCCATAACGATCTAGTCGCGGCCAATGTCCTCGAGGCCGGCGATCTCTTGCTCATCGATTTCGAGTACGCAGCCCGCGCTGCACCGATCCTCGATCTCGCGTCCCTTGCAGCGATGAACGACTTCACCGACGACGATCGACGTGAGTTGCTGCGCGCTTACTACGCGAGCTCGAACGCGCCGGTGTCGCCGGCCCAGCTTGCCGACGTCGTGCGCATGGTGCGGCTCATGGCCTTCTTTTGGGCGCGCGCGTTACCGGAAGATCTCCGCGCGCAAAACGCGCGCTACCTGCGGATTAACCCGCGGGCTCGTTGAGTTTGCTAGAGTCTGTGCACTCGCTGTATCCGCTCGCAACGCGGTGGCATCACACGAAGAACGGGGATCGGTCGAAATGGGAGAGAAAGTCGCGTTCTTGGGGCTCGGCGTCATGGGGTATCCGATGGCCGGGTGGCTGAGTCGCAAGGGTCACGACGTCACGGTCTTCAACCGCACGGCCACAAAGGCGCACGCGTGGGCGAAGGAGCACGGCGGCAAGGTTGCGAGCACGCCCGCGGACGCGGCCAAGGCCGCCGATTGCGTGTTCACGTGCGTCGGCGACGATCCGGACCTGCGCAGCGTCGTGCTCGGCGCGGATGGCGCGTTGGCCGCAATGCGCAAAGGCTCGGTGTTCGTCGACCACACGACGGCATCGGCGGGCATTGCGCGCGAGATCGCCGCGGCCGGAGATAAGCGCGGTATCGCCTGCCTCGACGCGCCCGTCTCGGGAGGCCAGGCGGGAGCACAGAACGGCAAGCTCACCGTCATGGTCGGTGGCGATGCGCGAGCCTTTGTGCGCGCGGAGCCCGTGATTCGCGCATACGCGCACACCGTGAAGCTCTTAGGTACCGCGGGCTCGGGACAACTCACGAAGATGGTCAACCAAATCGCGATTGCCGGCGTCGTTCAGGGTCTCGCCGAGGCGCTCAACTTCGCGATTCGCTCCGGGCTCGACGCCGCGGCCGTCATCGACGTGATCTCCAAAGGCGCGGCGCAGTCGTGGCAGATGGAGAACCGCTGGCAGACCATGGTCGCGGGCAAGTTCGACTTCGGCTTTGCCGTCGAGTGGATGCGCAAGGATTTGCGAATCTGCCTCGACGAGGCGCGCGGCAACGGCGCAGAGCTTCCGCTCGCCGCGCTCGTCGATCAGTTCTATGCCGACGTCGTCTCGATGGGCGGCAGGCGCTGGGACACGTCGAGCCTGATCGCCCGGCTCAATCGCACGAGCAAGCCGCCGGCTGGAAACTGATCCCGATGCGCACGGTGCTCGCCGATCTCCTGCACTTGCTCGACCTCGAGCGCATCGAGGAAAACATCTTTCGCGGTGAGAGCCGCGATATCGGCAGCGCGCGCGTATTCGGCGGCCAGGTGCTCGGTCAGGCACTGAGCGCCGCTAGCTCCACGGTCGAGGGGCGCGACGTGCATTCGCTGCACGCGTATTTCCTAAACGCGGGCGACGTGAATGCGCACATCGTCTATGAGGTAGACCGCGCGCGCGATGGGCGCAGTTTCAGCAATCGCCGTGTCGTCGCCATTCAGCACGGCCGGCCGATCTTCAACATGACGGTGTCGTTCCAGGTGCCGGAGCAGGGAATCGAGCACCAGGCCGAGATGCCCACTGTCCCGGCTCCCGACGAGCTTCCCGAGATGCGCGAAGTGGGCCCCGAAGTTCTTGCGAAAATTCCGGAGAAGATGCGCCGCTACCTCACGCACGAGCGCCCGTTCGAGGTTCGGCCCGTCGAGCCGATTGCGATTCTGAAACCGAAACGCACGCAGCCCGTTCGCCACCTCTGGGTCCGCGCAATCGACGCGCTCCCGGACGAGCTCGACGTTCACCGCAACCTGCTCGCGTATCTGTCGGACTATCAGCTCGTCGCAACAGCGACCTTGCCGCACGGCATCCGTTTCGAGCTCGGCAACATTCAGCTCGCAAGCCTCGATCACGCGATGTGGTTTCATCGGCCTTTCCGGCTCGACGAGTGGCTGCTCTACTCGATGGAGAGCCCGAACGCCTCGGGTGCGCGCGGCCTCGCGCTCGGTCGGTTCTTCACGCAGGACGGCGCGTTGGTCGCTTCGACGGCCCAAGAGGGCGTTGTCCGAATCTGGCCTGAGACCCGCTAGGACCCAGTAATGGCGCGGGTTCCCCGCGTCTAGCCCCGCCCTATGTTAATGATAATGATTCGCATTGACAGCCGTAATGAGAATAATTATTGTTTGCATCGGGTCATCAAATGCGTCCGGGAGTCCACATGTCACCGGGTATTCGACAAAGCGCTCTCGCTGCGGCCATCGGGCTTGCGCTCCCGGCCATGTCGGCGCTGGCGCAAGATCGCACGCCGCCCGCACCGGGCACCGAGGACGTGCTCGTCAGGGGCGAGCGCCTGCCCGACGTATCGTCGAGCAAGTTCACCGCGCCGATCATCGATACGCCGAAGTCCATCACCGTGATCTCGCAATCGTTGATCGCCGAGACTGGGTCGACGTCGCTCGTGGAGGCGTTGCGCACCGTGCCGGGCATCACCTTCAACGCCGGCGAGGGCGGCCAGCCCGCGGGCGACAGCCTCAAGATCCGGGGCTTCGACGCCGGCGCCGATGTTTTCATCGACGGCATTCGCGACGCCGGCTCGCAAACGCGCGACGTCTTTGCGCTCGAGCAGATCGAGGTCATCAAAGGCCCCGGATCGGCTTACTCGGGTCGCGGCTCGAGCGGCGGATCGGTCAATCTCGCCACCAAGAAACCCCGCGAGGAAGGCTTCGTCACCACCAACGTCGGCGCCGGCACGGACAGCTATGCCCGCGTCGCCGTCGACACCAATTTCCGCTTCGGTGACAGCGGCGGGTTCCGCCTGAATCTATTGGCCCAAGACACGGACGTGCCCGGGCGCACGGCCGTGACGACATCGCATGCCGGCATTGCTCCGTCGCTCGCGTTCGGAATCGGCGAGCCCACGCGCGTGAATCTCGATTTCTACCGATACGAGACCGACGATATTCCGGATTACAGCATTCCGTATACGCGCAACGCCGCGAATACGGCGCCGCAAGGCGGACCCGTCGACGTCGATCGCGAGAACTTCTACGGCCTCGTCGATCGCGACTTTCAGCAAACCGGCGCCGACGTGCGCACCCTGCAAGTCGCGCATGACCTCGAAGGTGGAATTACTTTCAGCAATACGCTCCGTTATGGACGCACGACGAACGACTACATCGTCACGAATCCCGACGACGGTCGCGGCAACGTTCCGAACGGCTTCGCGTACCGCAGCCCCAAGAGCCGGAATTCCGCGACGACGACGTACGCGTACGTCGCCGACTTCAGCGGCGAGAAGATGACCGGCAGAATTACGCACAGCTTCGCGTTCGGCGTCGAGGCCACGCAGGAAGGGATGTTCAATCGGCCGTACGTCGTAACGACGACCTTCGCCGGCAACGCCGTGACGGCGTTTTCGACATCCTGCAGTGCGCCCGGCGCCGTAGCGGCCTCAGGCTACAACTGCACGACCCTCGACAACCCGAATCCCTATGATCCGTGGACGGGCGCGATCACGGCCTCTGCGTCGACGACCGACGTCAACACCGATACGGCATCCGCCTACGCGTTCGACACGCTCGATTTCAGCACGCGTTGGGCGCTCAACCTCGGCGTTCGCTACGACGACTACGAAACCACGCAGGACTCGTTCAGCGGCGCGACGCCCGTGCATCTCCATAACCAGTCCGATTTCTGGAACTACCAGGCGGGCCTCGTGCGTATTCTGGCCGAGAACGGCCGCCTCTACGTATCGACGGGCACCTCGTCGAGCCCGTCCGGAAACACGCTCGGTGACGGCACGGAGAACATCGCAATCACGAACCAGGACCTCGAGCCCGAGCGGGACCGTACATACGAGATCGGCACGAAGTGGGCGTTTCTCGGCGAGCGCCTGTCGTTGACGAGCGCGATCTTCAGCATCGAGACGGAGAACGCGCGCGCGGCAGTTACGGGCGGCTTACAGGCGACGGTCGGCGATGAGCGCGTGGATGGTTTCGAGGTCGGACTCAGCGGCGAGATCAGCGACAAATGGACGGTGTTCGGGAGCTACGCCTTTCTGGACAGCGAGATCGTCGACGATGGCCCCATTGCGACGAACGAAGGCCACGAATTCCCGAATACGCCGCGCAACAGCTTCAGTCTCTGGACGACGGTTGCCTTGACGCAGCGGTTCACGATCGGCGGCGGCGCGAGCTACGTCGACGAGCGCTTCGCCAACACGGCGAACACGATATCGGTCCCGGACTATTGGCGTTACGACGCGATGGCGGCGCTACGCGTCGGCGAGCGCGTGAACCTGCAACTCAACGTGCAGAATCTAACGGACGAGGTGTACTACGTCCGCCCGTATCAGAACCACTATGCCGCGTTGGGCGCTGCGCGCTCGGCGGTGATCAGCGCGACGCTCGACTTCTAATGCTGCTGCACGTTCCGGACGTGCTGACGGCGGCGCAGGTCGAGCATGCGCAACGCGTGCTCGCAGGCGCCGCATGGGTCGACGGCAGCGTCACGGCCGGGTTCCAGTCGACGCGCGTCAAGCACAACCGGCAGCTCGCGCAAGGGTCTAGACCTGCGCGCGAGCTCGGCGCGATCGTGCTCGATGCGCTCAACCGCAGCGCGCTCTTCATGTCTGCGGCCTTGCCGGCCAAGGTGTTTCCGCCGCTTTTCAACCGCTACGAGGGCGGCGAAGCGTTCGGCAACCACGTCGACAACGCCATTCGGCAGGCGCCCGGCGGCGGACTGCGGCTGCGCACCGACATCTCGGCGACGTTGTTCCTGAGCGCGCCGGAAGACTACGACGGCGGCGAGCTCGTCGTCGACGACACTTACGGTCCACACTCGGTGAAATTGGCGGCCGGGCACATGGTGCTCTATCCGGCAACGAGCCTCCATCGCGTGACGCCGGTGACGCGTGGCGTGCGGCTCGCATCTTTCTTTTGGATTCAGAGCCTCGTGCGCGACGACGCCGAGCGGACGCTCTTGTTCGACATGGATATGGCGATCATCCGCCTGCGTCAACGGGTCGGTGACGACGAGTCGGTGCTCGCGTTGACGGGCGTCTATCACAATCTGTTGAGGCGTTGGGCGATCGTCTGATCGGGCTCGCTCGAGGAAACTGCGTGGCAATACCGACCGCGATTCGCAAGACGTTCTTCTGGATGCACTTGAGCTGCGGCGTCCTCTGCGGCCTCGTGATTCTCATGATGTCGGCGACGGGCGTCGTCTTGACCTACGAGCGTCAGATCGTCGATTGGGCCAATCGCGACTTGCACGCGGCGGCGGCGCCGGGCGCGCCACGCCTGCCGCTCGCGTCCCTCGCCGCCGCCGCGCAGCTCGCGGTGCCCGATTTCGCGCCCACGGCCGTGACGATCGACGCCGATCCGACGGCGCCGGCGACGATCAGCGCGGGGCGCGGCCGAACGCTATTCGTGAATCCCTACTCGGGCGCCGTGCTCGGTGAGGGTGCGTCCGACGTCGAGGCGTTCTTCAGCGCCGTCACGGGTTGGCATCGCTGGTTCAACGCGCAGGGCGACGACCGCGCGCTTTGGCGCGCGGTCACGGGAGTAAGCAACCTCGCGTTCCTGTTTCTGATTCTGAGCGGCATGTATCTGTGGCTGCCGCGCGTCTACAAGTGGGCGATGTTCAGGACGCGTTTGTTCTTCAGCGCCCAGGCGCTATCGTCGGGTCCGGCGCGCGACTTCAACTGGCACCACGTGGTCGGCATCTGGACGGCGATCCCGCTGGCCGTCATCGTCGCGTCGGGCAGCATCTTCTATTACCCGTGGGCGAACGCGCTCGTGTACCGCGCGTTCGGCGAAGAGCCGCCCGGACAGGGCGGCGGGCCGCCGCCGGGGGGCCCGCAGCAGTCCGGCAGGCAACAGGGCGGCGCGCAACGCCAAGCGCCCGTGAGCGCGCCGACCTCGGAGGTCCCCGCGCTCGATGTGCTCTTCGACGTCGCCGCGAGTCGCCTCGAAGGTTGGCGCATGATCGGCGTGCAATTGCCGCGGCCGGGTGATGCGACCGTGCAGTTCACGATCGACGAGGGCAACGGCGGTCAACCGCAATTGCGCCACACGTTGACGCTCGACGCGGCCACGGGCGCGGTCGTGGCGTGGAACCCGTTTTCGAGCCAAACGCCGGGCCGACAAGCGCGCAGTTGGGTGCGCTTTCTGCACACCGGCGAGGCGCTCGGGATTCTCGGCCAGACGGTCGCTGGGCTCGTCTCGCTGACGTCGACACTGATGGTCTGGACCGGGCTCGCGCTCGCCTACCGCAGGCTCATCGCTCCGCTCGTCGGCCGCATGACCCATCTGACGACCCGATAACCGAGCAACGCCGTCAGGATCGCGATGTAGACCCACGGCTCGAGCTCCGCGTCGCCTTTGGTCTGCCACTGGAAGTGCACGGCGCCGAGAATCGCGATCGCGTAGATGAGCTTGTGCAGCCGCGCCCAGTTGCGCCGCAGCCGTCGCTGCATCGCCTGTGTGGACGTAGTTGCAAGCGCCGTCATCAGCACGAGCGCCAGCATTCCGATCGTGATGTACGGGCGCATCGCTATGTCGGTGCCGATCGTGCTCCATGCCAACCGCAAATCGAGCAGAGCGTAGGCGAGGAAGTGCAAGACCACGTAGAAGAAGGAGAAGAGCCCGAGCAACCGGCGGAATCGAATCAACGCGTTCTGCCCCGTGAGCTGCCGCGCCGGGGTCACGGCGAGCGTGATGAACAGGATGTTGAGACCCGTCTTGCCCAGCGTGTGCAATACTTCCTCGACCGGATTCGGACCGAGCGTGACGCCGCCGATCTCGAAGCCGCGGACGACTAGCCACGCGAGCGGAGCGAGGCACGCGGCCCAAATGCCGGCTTTGAGCGTAATGACCGTCGCGCGAGACATTGGGGACATTATGACATCGGCAAGCGCTAATCCGTCCGCGGAGCCGCGCCTGACGTCGCTTGCGCACGGCGGGGGCTGCGGCTGCAAGATCGCGCCGAACCTGCTCAGGGAGATCCTGAGCGAGATGCCCGTCCTGACCGAGCACGCGGCGCTGTTGGTCGACGCGTCCACGAGCGACGATGCCGCTGTTTACAAGATCTCCGCGGAGGCCGCTCTCGTCGCGACGACGGACTTTTTCATGCCGATCGTCGACGATCCCTACGAATTCGGACGAATCGCCGCCGCCAACGCACTTTCCGACGTCTATGCGATGGGCGGCCGGCCGATTTTCACGCTCGCGGTCGTCGGCATGCCGCTCGGCAAGATGCGGCCAGAGACGATTCGCCGGATTCTCGCCGGCGGGCGGGACGTCAGCGCGACGGCCGGAGCGCCCGTCGCGGGCGGGCATTCGATCGATTCGGCCGAGCCGATCTACGGTCTCGTCGCTCTGGGACTCGTGCATCCCGATCGGGTCCTGCGCAACGCCGGTGCGCGTGCGGGCGATTCACTGGTGCTTGGCAAGCCGCTCGGCATCGGCATTTTCAGCGCGGCGCTCAAGCGCGGAACTTTAAGCGACTCCGACTATCGCACGATGCTCGCGTCGGCCACTCTGTTGAATACGCCCGGAGCCGAGCTCGCGACGTTGGCTGGCGTGCATGCGGCGACCGACGTCACGGGCTTCGGTCTTTTGGGCCACCTCGCGGAGATCTGCACGGCGAGTGGCGTCGGCGCCGTTCTCGACGAGAGCGCCATCCCGGTTTTCGCCGGCGCACGCAGGCTCGCCGAAACCGGCATCAAGACTGGAGCCTCCGGACGCAATTGGGAGAGCGTCAAGGCGCGCGTCGATGCGCCCGCGAGCTGGAATGCGGCATCGCGCGATATTCTCACGGACCCGCAGACGAACGGCGGGCTGCTCGTCGCGTGCGCGCCGGCGGCAGCGGATGAGGTCCTCGACGTGTTCAAACGCGGGGGCCACGAGCACGCGGCCGTCGTCGGCCGCATCGAAGGCGACGAGCCGCGCATTCGCATCGGCTGAGATCGCGCGGAGGATCAACGGTCGCCGCGGGCGCGTAGCTCCGTGCGATAACGCCGACCAAGCTCGACATAGTGCGCGGCGCTCTGGATCAGCATCTCGATCTCCGCGTCGGTCACGTCGCGATAACGCTTCGCCGGCGAGCCGATGATCACCGAGCGATCCGGAAACTCTTTGCGCTCGGTGATCAATGCGCCGGCGCCGACGATGCAGTAATGGCCGATCACTGCGTGGCTCAGGATCGTCGCGCCGATGCCGATCAGTGTGCGATCTCCGACCCGGCAGCCGTGGACTACGGCGCTATGGCCGATCGTGACCTCGTTGCCGATGACCGCAGGCGCATCGCCGTCGACGTGAATGACGGCATTGTCCTGCACGTTCGTGCGCTCGCCGATCGCGATCGTATTGCCGTCGCCGCGTACGACGGCGCCAAACCAGATGTTCACGTCCCGGCCGAGCGTCACGCGGCCGATGACGGCTGCGCTCGGTGCTACGAAGCACGCATCGCTCGCCGTCGTTACCCTGTGCCGCCCGAGGTCGTAAAGCATTTCTGTGGGAGCGGCTTTAGCCGCGATTCCTATTGAGCGCCGGCTTGATTCGCAACGGCGCGCGCAGCCGCCGCGATCGCGGCAGCATCACCCAAATATTCGCCACGCACGGGCTCGAAGGCCGCATTGAACTCGTAAATGCGCGGTGCGCCCGTCGGAATGTTGAGCTCGGTGATGTCGGTGTCGGACACGCCCTCGAGCATCTTCACGAGCGCGCGGAGGCTGTTGCCGTGTGCGCTGATCAACACGTTTTTCCCGCTCCGCAGCTCAGGCACGATCCGCTCTTCCCAATACGGCTTCACGCGCTCGAGCGTTGACTTCAGAGACTCGGTCGCCGGCAGCGCGCTCGCGGGCACGCCCGCGTACCGCGGGTCGTGGCGCGGATGACGCGGATCGTCGGGTTTGAGCGGCGGCGGAGGTATGTCGTAGCTGCGGCGCCAAATCTTGACCTGCGCGGCGCCGTGCTTCGCGGCCGTCGCCGCTTTGTCGAGCCCCTGGAGGTCGCCGTAGTGGCGTTCGTTGAGCCGCCAGTTGAGCTCGATCGGGATCCACATGAGCTTCATCTCATCGAGCATGATCCAGAGCGTGCGAATGGCGCGCGTCAGCACGGAAGTGAATGCGATATCGAAAGTGAGCTTCTCCGTCATGATCGTTCGCGCAGCGGCCTTGGCTTCGGCGATGCCCTGCGCGCTGAGATCGACGTCGGTCCAGCCCGTGAAGAGATTCTTGAGGTTCCAATCACTCTGGCCGTGACGGACCATGACGAGCTTGCCGGGTCGGCGTTGTGCTGCAGCGCTCATACAGCCGCTATTGTTCGGGCATATCGCCAATAGATCAACTAGACTACCGGCAGATGACGACGAAAACGGAGAGTGGGCGCAAATCGCAGGCGGAGGCCGCACAGGACGGCACCGTCGCAGCGCAGGACGTTCGCTACGAGGCGTACCTCGATCTCGACAAGGTGCTATCGGCGCAACATCCGCGGAGCGGCCAGCACGACGAGATGTTGTTCATCATCCAGCATCACGTCGCGGAGCTCTGGATCAAGCTCATGCTCCATGAGCTCGACGCCGCGATCGAGTGCATCAAGAACGACCAAGTCGGGCGCACGATCAAGATCTTTGCGCGTATCAAGCAGATACAGCAACAGCTCACCGCGCAATGGTCGGTGCTCGCGACGTTGACGCCGAGCGCGTATGCGAAGTTTCGCGACGTGCTAGGCACGGCATCGGGATTCCAGTCGCTGCAGTATCGCGTCCTCGAGTTCAAGCTCGGGAACAAGGATCGAAGCATGTTGCCGCGGTTTCGGCACCACCTCGAGTATTACCGAATACTGAAGGCAGCGCTCGAGAGTCCCGGCATTTATGACGAGTTCTTGCGCTATCTCTATCGGGTAGGTCACCGCGTTCCGCTCGAACGCGTCGAGCGCGACTGGACGGAGCGCTACGAGCACCATCTCGGCGTGGTCGAAGTGCTCGAAGTCATCTACAAGCATCCCGACGAGTACTGGGCCGCATACGAGATTTGCGAGAACCTCGTCGACATCGAAACCAACTTCCAATCGTGGCGCTTCCACCACATGAAGACGGTCGAGCGCATCATCGGCCCCAAGCCGGGCACGGGCGGCACGGCCGGCGTCGCCTTCCTGCGCAAAGCGCTCGACATCTCGTTCTTCCCCGAGCTCATCGAAGTACGCACGAAGATCGGCGCGTGAGCCTCACGCGCGGTGCGCGGCGGCGAGATAGTCGTAGCTCTGCATCTCCTGCAAGCGGCTGCGCGTGCGCGCGAAATCGTGGCGCAGCCGCTTTGCAGTCGCGCTGCCAGCGGAAGTCTCCGCCCACAATCGATCGAGCGACACGGCGGCCGAGACGATGAGCTTGACGCGCCGGTCGTAGAGCTCGTCGACGAGCGCGATGAATCGGCGCGTCTGATTCTCGAGTGCGGAATCGAATTGCGGCACGTTCGAGACGAGGACCGTCTGATAGCACTTCGAGAGCTCGATGTAGTCGTCCTGGCTGCGCGGTCCGTCGCAGAGCTCGCGAAAATCGCACCAGAGGACCCCGTCCGCGTGCTTGCGGTACCGAATCGCGCGGCCGAGCACGTCGAGCACGCCGTCTCGCTGTGGCTCGTCGGGCGCGATCGCGTCGAAGTACTCGCTCAAGCGCTGCTCGGCCGCGCTTGACGATGGGAACTGGTACACGTCGGCGCGCTCGAGCACGCGCAGCCGATAGTCGCGCTGGCCGTCGACGTGCAGCACTTCGGTTTGCGTCTCGATGAGCTTGATCGCGGGTAAGAATTGCTGCCGCTGCAGGCCGTCGCGATATAGGTCTCGCGGCCGGATGTTCGACGTCGCAGCAAGGGTAACGCCGCGCGCGAAGAGCGCCGTGAAGAGATTGCCGAGGATCATCGCATCGGCAATGTCATGCACGGCGAATTCATCGAAGCAGATGATTCGCGCTTGCGACGCGAAGCGGTCGGCGACGAGGTCGAGTGGGTTTTCCCGGTCTTTAAAGGTCTTCAAGCTCGCGTGCACGGTCGCCATGAAGCGATGAAAGTGATGCCGCGCCTTGTCGTCGAACGGCAGGCAGGCGTAGAAGAGATCCATGAGCAGCGTTTTGCCGCGGCCGACGCCGCCCCAAAGATAGATGCCGCGCACCGGTGCCGCGGCGGTGCCCGTCAGCAGCCTTGCAACGCGACGGCGCCAGCCGCGCGTGGGGCGGGGCGCGGCCAAGAGGTCGGCATAGAGGCGATCGAGCGCGCGCACGACTCCCGCTTGCGTCGCATCGACCTCGAGCTCGCCGCGCGCGACGCGCGCGTCATAGGCTTCGCGCGGTTTCACTGGGCAAGCTCGGGACGGTCGCGAAAGTGCGCGAGCGATTCCGGATTCGCGAGCGCGTCCAGGTTCTCGGGCTCGCGGCCATGGACGACGTCGCGGACCGCAAGCTCGACGAGCTTGCCGTTGATCGTCCGCGGCAGGTCCTCGACTGCGATGATCTTCGCGGGAACGTGCTTCGGGCTTGCTTCTGCGCGCAGCGCCGCGCGAATCCGCGCTTGCAGGTCTTCATCGAGCACGGCGCCGGACGCCAACCGCACGAACAGAACGATCCGCGTGTCGCCTTGCCACTCCTGATCGATCGCGACGCACTCGGCGACCTCGGCCAATCCCTCGACGACACGATAGATCTCCGCCGTGCCGATGCG
>DATBLZ010000077.1:0-21767 GCA_036555065.1 Gammaproteobacteria bacterium | reverse complement strand
TGGTACTACTCGGCGCATGCGTTCCGATACTTGCAGACCGGCGACTACGCGCAAGCGCTCGAATGGGCCCTCAAGATCGATGCGCCCGGGTGGTTTGCCGCGCCCATGACGGTCGCGGCCGCGGCTGGACTCGCGGGGCGTCTGGACATCGCGGAGCGAGAGACGGCGAGGCTGCTCGAGCTCGAGCCCGATTTTTCCGTCGTCGGGGCCGAGCGTCTGCGCGCGTGGGGCATGGGCGAGCAGCTGCGCGCCAGGTTGCTCGAAGGCTTGCGGCTCGCCGGGTTGTCCGTCGAATAGGCTGCGAGGCTACGGGCTTTGCGGCTCACCCGCGACGAGCTTGCCCGGGAGCACGATGCTTGCGCATACGCCCGAGTCGCTCTCGATCTCCATGAACGCACCGATCTCACGCAGGTGGAGGTCGATGCTCCAGAGGCCGAGGCCGCCGTTGTCGAATCGGGGATCGTTGCCGTCGGTCGCGCCCATGCCGATGCCGTCATCTCTGAGAGTGAACACGATCGAGCCGTCTTCGAGCACGGTGCTCGAGAGCTCGGCTTTCTGCGCGCGCGCGTGCTTGCGGACGTTCGTCAGCAGCTCGCGCACGGCTCGGAACAGGACCTCGCCGATGACGGCGTCGAAGCGCGTGTGCGCGGGGTCGACCGCGAAGCGGCAATCGATTCCGGCACTCGAACGAAACGCGGCGCAAAGTTGCTGCAACCGCGCGAATAGATCGCCGTGGCTCATGACAGGACTCGAAACTGCGTGGGTTTGCGACACCCCCGCTTTATAGGCAGCAGCCGACTGCGCGTGACGTGTCACACGGTGGCCTGACACGGGTAACTTCAGAGCTATTGGCCGATCAGCTGCATCACATAAGCGCTGACGTCGCGGATCTGCACCTCGCTGAGCGCTGCGCCCAAGGCCGGCATCGCGTTGCGGCCTTGGGCGACGACGGCGGCGATTGCGGGCGCGTCCGGCATGTTCGCAAGCGTCGGCCCGCCGCCGTGACCGCCCGTGGCTTCCTCACCATGGCAAAACACGCAAGTCGCGGCGTATACGGTCTTGCCATTCACGAGGTTGGCTTGCGGAGCCGCCGGGCCGGCACCGGGCCCGAGCGCCGCGGAGCGGCCGCCGGGTGCGATCGGTTCGAGCGTGCCATCGAGCGCGAAGAGCCAAACGTTGTCGCCTTTCGCGGAACCGGCGAACAGGTTGCCGGCGGCGTACGCGACGACGTATTGCTTGCCGCCCCGCTCGAACGTGCTCACGGTCGAGTTCATGCCGGCGCCGGTCTGAAACTCCCAGAGCTTCGTGCCATCGCGCGAATCGAGCGCCGTAAGGCGCCCGTCGTTGCGGCCGACGAACAGGAGGCCGCCGGCCGTCGCGATCGAGCCGCTGTAACACGTTTCGGGCCAATGCTGCTGCCAGACGAGCTTATTCGTGCGCATGTCGAGTGCCGCGAATACGCCGAGCGAATGCAGCTGCACGCCGCCGAACCCGCCGGCAATGTAACCGGCGCCTTCGGACGGGCGCTCCTCGGTCACGGGCATCGAGATGTAGCCCCAATTGCGGTCGCCGGCGCAGACGTACATGTACCCCGTTTCCGGGTCGTACGAGCTCGGCGGCCAATTCGCGCCGCCGCCGACGCCGGGCTTGATGAATACGGGCGCATCGGTCCAAAACGGCGTGAAGATGCGCCCGTCGTTGACGAGCTGCCGACCCTCGGGCGCGATCGGCATCTGCTGGGGAACGAAGGCGTCACCGCGCGGATAGGGTTGCGTCCGCGCGGTCGCTTGACGCGGCTCCTGCGGCACGGGCCGCTCGTCGATGCCGACCAAAGGCTCGCCGTTCGTGCGATCGAGAATGTAGACCCAGCCGGTCTTGCTCGCCTGCGCGAGACCCTTGCGCAAGCGGCCGTCGATCTCGAGGTCGAACAGGATCACGGGATTCGGCGCGTCGTAGTCCCAGAGGTCGTGGTGCACTTGCTGGAAGTGCCAGCGATACTCGCCGGTCTTTGCGTCGAGCGCGAGGATCGACGACGTGAACAAATTGTCGCCGGCGCGGATCGAGCCGTTGTAATCGGGCCCGGGATTGCCCGTAGAGAAAAATATGAGACCGAGCTCGGGATCGACAGCCGGTGTTTGCCACACGGGTGCGCCGCCATCCATCCAGATCTCGTTGGTTTGCGGCCATGTCTCGTGACCGACTTCGCCGGGCCCCGGAATCGTGTAGAAAGTCCAAACGAGCGCGCCGTCGTCGGCGTCGTACGCTTTGACGCGCCCGCGGATGCCGCGCTCGCCCCCGGCGAACCCCGTGTACACGAGGCCGTCGTAGTAAAGCGGCGCGGTCGTGATCGTGTATCCCTCTTGCCAGCGCTCGGCCTGCACTGACCAGGCGACTGCGCCGGTCATTCGGTCGAGCGCGACGAGCTTGCCGTCGAGCTGCCCCGCGAAGATTTTGCCTTCACCGATGCCGACGCCGCGGCTCGTCCAGCCGCAGCAGACGGCGTTGTTGCTCGGCTCGAGATTCGCGTGGTATTCCCACAATATCGCGCCGGTTTCGACGGCGAGCGCGAAGACGTCGTTAGCGCCGGTCGATACATAGATGACGCCGTCGGCGACGATCGGCTGGGCCTCGCCGGAGTAGGGCGGACCGATTCCCGACCCGTTGAGATGCGCGAGCCAGACGCCTTTGAGACTCGCGACGTTGTCGCGGTTGATCTCTGTCAGCGGCGAATAGCGCCGGTTGTAGAGGTCGCCGCCGTTCGTCGGCCAGCCGGCGACCGGCAGTTGCGTCAGCGCGTGCGCCGCGCGCTCGCCCGAGCCCGATGACGGCGGACGCGAGGACGTCGAGCAGGCGACGCCTACGAGCACGAGCCCTACGGCGATCGCGGCTAAAGCCGCTCCCACGGAAGGTCGCGCGGATACGCCGAGACGCGTCACTCCGCAGCCCCGATCAGTTGCTCGATCACGTACGAGCTCACGTCCCTGATTTGCTCGGGCGAAAGCGTGGCGCCGAACGCCGGCATGGCATTGCGTCCTTCGCTGACGACTTGCACGAACGCGCCGACCGAGCTCGCGTTCACGAGCGTCGGTCCGCCGCCGTGACCGCCTGTGCCTTCTTCGCCGTGGCAGTAGACGCATGCCGCTGCATACACGGCCGCACCGTTGGCGAGGTCGGCGGCGCCGTCGGCCAACCCCGAGAACGTCATGACCGTGCTCGCGGCCGGCGCTGGGTCGAGCGTTCCTTCGAGCGAGAAGAGCCACACGCTGTCGCCCTTCGCCGATCCTGCGAACAGATTGCCGCCCGAATACGCCGCGACGTACTGCTTCCCTTCATGCTCGAAGACGCTCACGGGCGCATTCATGCCGGCGCCGGTCTGAAACTGCCACAGGTGCGCGCCCGTTGCCGCGTCGAGCGCGAGCAAGCGCCCGTCATTGCGGCCGACGAACACGAGCCCGCCGGCCGTCGCCGTCGAGCCGCTATAGCAGGTATCCACCCATTGCTGCCGCCAGACGATCCTGTTCGTGCGCATGTCGAGCGCCGCGAAGACGCCCATCGAAGGCATGGTCGTGCCGCCGAAGATTCCTGCCGCGTATCGCTCGCCTTCGGGTGGGCGCGCGGGACTGATCTCTTCGGCGCGAAAGACGCCGACGCGATCGGTCGCGCAGACATAGAGATAGCCGGTGCGTGGGTCGTACGAGCTCGGCGGCCAATTCGCGCCGCCGCTGATCGCGGGTTTCGCGATTACGTCTTGCTCGGTCCAGAACGGCGTAAAGATGCGCCCGCCGTTGACGAGCCTGTAGCCTTCGGGCGCGATCTCGATGTGCTGTGGAACGAAGGCATCGCCGACGGGGTACGGCTGCGTCCGCGCCGTCGCTTGGCGCGGCTCCTGCGGCACGGGCCGCTCGTCGATCCCGACGAGCGGCTCGCCGTTCGTGCGGTCGAGGACGTAGATCCATCCCGTTTTGCTCGGCTGGGCCAGACCTTTGCGGAGGCGCCCGTCGATCTCGATGTCGAAGAGCACGACGGGACTCGGACCGTCGTAGTCCCAAATGTCGTGATGAACTTGCTGAAAGTGCCACCGGTACGCGCCGGTTTTCACATCGACGGCAACGATCGAAGCAGAAAACAAATTGTCACCGGTCCGCACCGCGCCGTTGTAGTCGGGTCCCGGGTTGCCGGTCGAGAAATAGACGAGGCCTAAGCTCGGATCGACGGCCGGCGTCTGCCAGACTGATGCGCCGCCGTGCATCCATACGTCGTTGTCCTGCGGCCACGTTTCGTGGCCGACTTCGCCGGGCCCGGGAATCGTGTGGAACGTCCAGACGAGCGTGCCATCGTCGGCGTCGAACGCCTTTACGCGACCACGAATCGCGAACTCGGCCCCCGCGAACCCTGTGATCACGAGGCCGTCGTAGTAGAGCGGTGCACTCGTGATGCTGTAGCCGGCCTCCCAACGTTCGGCTTGCGTCGACCAGACGACAGCGCCGGTGACTTGATCGAGCGCGACGAGCTTGCCGTCGAGCTGCCCGACGTAAATCTTGCCGTCGCCCAAACCGACGCCGCGGCTGCTCCAACCGCAGCAGACGGTATCGATCGCCTGGTCGAGACTGGCGCGATAGCTCCAAAGCCGCTCACCGGTGTCGATGTCGATCGCAAACACGTCGTCGGCGCCGGTCACGATGTAGAGGACGCCGTCGAATACGATCGGCTGCGCCTCACCCGAGTACTTCGGCTCCACACCGGAGCCGTCGAGGCGGGCGCGCCAGACGCCCTTCAAGCGCGCGACGTTGTCGCGATTGATCTCCGTCAGCGGCGAGTAGCGCTGGTTGTACCAGTTGCCGCCGTTCGTCGGCCAATCGATCGTCGGCGGGGCCGTGAGCGCGCCATGCGCATAGGCCGGCGCGCGGCTTTGTGCCAGTGTGGTTGGCGGCGCCACGAGCGCCACGGCCAACGTGAACCCTATCGGCCATCTTTCGAACATAGTCAGCAAGTTGTTCTTCGTGTCGTCGCGCCGGTGCGGCGCATCGTAGCAGCTTACCGACGAGCGCACGAAGCGCGGTTGATTCGCGCTAGAATCGCCGCGTGATTCCCGACGCGGCAACGACTCTCCCTCACGTCGCTTCGCTGTTCCCATGAACGATTCGCGCTCGCTGACCCGCGCGACAGTCGGCGCGCTCGGAGTCGTCTACGGCGACATCGGCACGAGCCCGCTTTACGGTCTCAGGGAGGCGACCGCCGCGGCGGGCGGGGCCGCAGATCCAGCCAACGTCCTCGGCGTGCTGTCGCTGATTCTCTGGAGCCTCTTCCTCGTCATCACGCTCAAATATATCGTGCTGATCCTGCGCGCGGATAATGCCGGGGAGGGCGGAATCCTGTCGCTCGTCGCGCTGGTGCAGCAGCACATCGGCGCCGTCGGGCGGTGGCCCGCACGGTTCGTCTTGCTCGGCCTACTCGGCACGGCCTTGTTCTATTGCGACGCGCTGCTGACGCCCGCGATTTCGGTGCTATCCGCCGTCGAGGGGCTCCGTGAGCTCAACCCCACGTTTGACCGCGCAATTTTGCCGATCACGCTCGCGATCATCGTTGCGTTGTTCATGGTGCAGCGGCACGGCACCGCGCGCGTCGGCGGCCTGTTTGGTCCGATCGTGGTGGTCTGGTTCGTGACGCTGGCGATTTTGGGCGCCATCGCGATCGCGCGCGAGCCGACCGTGCTTCTCGCGCTCTCACCGTCCTATGGTGTCGCCATGCTCGCGAGCCATCCTGCGCTGTCATTGGCGATTCTCGGCGCCGTGTTTCTCGTGCTCACGGGCGGCGAGGCGCTCTACGCGGTCATGGGCCACTTCGGCAAGCGGCCGGTTCGGATCGCTTGGTTCGCTGTCGTTTGGCCCGGGCTCTTGCTCAACTACTTCGGGCAGGGCGCGCTGCTGCTCGCAAGCCCTGGCCCAGTCGCGAACCCCTTTTTCGCGCTCGCGCCGAGTGACGTGCTGCCGTTTCTCGTCGTCCTCGCGACCGCAGCGACCATCATCGCGTCGCAGGCGACCATATCCGGCGCGTTCTCGATCACGCGCCAGGCGGTTCAGCTCGATCTATTGCCGCGCGTCCAAGTTCTCCAGACTTCAGCCGACGAGCGCGGCCAGATTTACGTGCCAGCGGCGAACCGTGTCATGCTCGTCGCCGTGGTCAGCTTCGTGCTCGTGTTCGGCTCGTCGAGCGCTCTGGCGGGCGCTTACGGGGCCTCGGTCATCGGCACGATGATGATCACCACGATTCTCGGCGCCGTCGTGGCCAAGACTGTGTGGCGCTGGCCGGTGTCGCGAATCGTGCCCGTGTTCGGGCTCTTCTTCGTGATCGACTGGGCGTTCGTGTTCGGCAACGCAACGAAGATTCCGAACGGCGGCTGGGTGCCGCTCGCGCTCGCGGCGCTCATGTTCGTCGGCTTCGTGACCTGGCGCGACGGCCGCGCGAAGTTGCGGCGCCAGCTGCAAAAGCGTGCCGTACCATGGTCAGAGCTCCCGGAGCTGCTCGGGAAGGCAACGAAAGTGCCTGGCACGGCAGTCTTTCTCGTGAGCCATTCGGGCTTCGTGCCCACGGCGCTCTTGCGCAACCTCGAGCACAATCATGTCTATCACGAGCAAATCGTCATCTTGAACATGGAGTTTCTGCGGACGCCCCGCCAGGATCGCGCCTCACGGGCTTGGGTCGAGGAGCTCATGCCCGGCGTGCATGCCGTGCGCGCGCGGTTCGGATTCATGGAGACTCCCGACGTCAACGAGGCGCTGCGCGGCGCGCGGCAACGCGGCTTGCGTATCGGCGAGGACTGCACGTTTTTCCTGGGCTGGCACCTCGTGCGCGCGCTCGAGCGCCGGGGTTTGCGCGGCCTCAAGTATCAGCTGTTCGCGTTCTTGCAACGCCGCAGCGCGCAGGCCGCAGAGTTTTTCCGCATGCCCACGCGGCGCGTCGTCGTGCTCGCGACCGAGATCGAGATCTAGCTCCGCTTCACGGCAACGCCGGCGCGACGTAGGTCAGCGTGTAGTTGAGGAGCCAGACGAGCAGCAGCACGAGCGGCACATGTACCACGAACTGCAGCATCGAGTAGCCGACGATGTCGCGGGCCTTGAGGCCCAAGATGCCGACGAGCGGCAGCATCCAGAATGGATGGATCAGATTCGCGAGCGCTTCGGTCGCGTTGTAGGTCTGCACGACCCACCCCAGGTGTACCTCGAGGCCTTTGCCGGCTTCGAGCAAATACGGCGCTTCGATGAGCCACTTGCCGCCCGCTGAAGGGATGAAGAGGCCGAGAAACGCGGAATAGATGCCGACGAGCACGGGGAACGTGTGTTGATTCGAAATCTCGACGAAGAAGCTCGATATCTGCGTTGCGAGCCCCGATTCCGTGAGCATGCGCACGATGCCGGCATACATTGGGTACTGAATCAGCACGCCGCCGACCGGCGTGATCGAGGCGGCGATAGCCTGCACGAAGGACTTCGGCCGCCAATGCAGCAGCAGCCCGACGATCAGAAACAAGAATACGTAATGATTGAGCTCGAGCAGGATGCTCGGGCCCCGCGCGAGCACCTCGCGGAGCAGATAGCCGAAGCCGAGCACGCACGCGACGATCGTGAGCGCGGGGCTGTACTCGAGCCACTCACCGGGCTTTTCGCGCTTGCCGAGATCGCTCGTCGCAGTCGCATCCGCGACGCCCATGTCGCGCATGCTGCGCGCATGCCGGGCGCCGGGCGCCGAGTAGTAGGCGAGCGCCATCGAGACGATGATTAACAGCGCCGCCACGAGCATGCTCTGCCAGAGCCCGAGCGTCTGGCTCAGCGGAATTACGCCGCTGATGCGCTCGATCGAGTCCGGCAACGAAGCCGGCGCCGCCATGATGAGCGCTGCCGATGACGAGAGACCGAGCGCCCAGACGCTGCCGACGCCGAGATAGGCCGCTGCTCCGAGCGCGCGGTAATCCGAGCCTTGCACGCGCCGCGCGACCTCGCGCGCGAGAAGCGCGCTGAAGATCAAGCTGAAGCTCCACGAGACGAGCGAAGCGAGCATCGAGAAGAGGCCGACGTAGGTCGCGGCGCCGCGGCCGGTGCGCGGCACGGCCGCGAGCCGCCGAATCACGAAATAGATTGGCGGCGACGTCGCGACCGCGTAGCCTGTGACGACGATCATCGACATCTGCATCGTGAACGTGACGAGGTCCCAAAACCCGGCGCCGAACCATTGCGCGCTGTCGAGCACGGCGCTGCCGATGCTCTGAATGCCGGCCGGCGCTGCCGTGGCAACCGCGAGCACGCTCGCAGCGAACACGACGGCGACGGCTGAAAGCGCGAGCACGAACGCGTCGGGAAACCATTTCTCGAACCAGTCCGAGAGACGTAGACCAATCGAGGCAAGCATCGGGCCGCGAATATAGCAGAACGGCCTACGTGGTTACCGGCCGAATGATCTAATATGAAGCGCTCTTGGGAGAGGGTTCGAGATGAGACTCGGGGGAGCAGCCCTGACCGTGTGCGCGGCATTTCTCGCGATCGCGCCGGGGCAGAGCACGTTAGGGCAGGAAGGCCATCCGCTCAAAGGTTCCTGGCTCGGCACGTGGGCGGGAAACGCCGTGCACGGTGACAACGTCCTCGTCGTGCTCGATTGGAACGGCGCGAGCATCACGGGCATCATCAATCCGGGAACCGACAACATTGCGATTACCAAGGCGACGCTCGAGCCCGAGGGCTGGGTCGTCACGCTCGAGGCCGACGCCAAGGACCGAGCGGGCGCTGCGATCCACTATGTCATCGAAGGAAAAATCGAGAATCTCGAGCTGCCGAATCGCTCCGTGATCGGCACTTGGCGCAGCGAGCGCGGGCAGGGCGCGTTCGAGATGAGCCGCCAATGATCACACGGTCGACTCGCGGGCGCGTTGTCTGCACGGCGATGGCGGCGCTCGCGGTTACGGCCCCAAGTCACGCGCATCACGCGCTCACGGCGAAGTTCGACACGAGCAAGCGAATCGAGCTCGAGGGAATCGTGACCTCGGTCGACTGGCGCAACCCGCACGTGCACGTGTTCGTGAACGTCACGACGGGAGACGACGTTCGCAATTGGGCGGTCGAGCTCGAGAGCCCGATCGCGCTGCGCAAGAGCGGCTGGGCCCGCGATACGCTGCATCCCGGCGATGCCGTGAGCGTCGCGGGTGTTGCGGCACTCGACGGCACGCGACAGGTTTGGGGCGAGTCCGTGATCGAGCTCGCAACGGGCAAGCAGGTGCTCAATCTCCAGATCGCGGCCCCGGCGGCCGCCCGCGCATCTCGTTCCGCGCCGCGTTGGCCCGATGGCACGCCGCAGCTCGGGGCGCCGAGCGCGGCCGGCGGTTATTGGGCATACCCGAGCGAGACCGTGCTGATGCAGGAAGGTGCAAACGTCGCGATGAACGGAGCGGGACTGCTCGAGAATCTCGCGGATGCGCCGCGCGTTGCCCCGTTCCAGCCGTGGGCGCTGGGACTTTATGAGCACCGACAACAGCGCGGGCTGCGCGACGATCCCCTCTTTCTCAACTGCAAGCCGCCGGGCGGCGTCCGTCACTTTCAATCGCCGTATGGCGTCGAGCTCATCGAAGACCGCGAACGCGAACGGATTTTCGTGCTCGTCGGCTCGGGAAATCGCAACTATCGGATCATCTATCTCGACGGCCGCGCGCAACTAGGGCAAGTCAGCGGCGATGACGATAATCCGCTCTACTACGGCCGCTCCGTCGGCCATTGGGAAGGCGATACGCTCGTCGTGAGCACGACGGGCTTCAACGAGGATTTCTGGTTCACGAACGGCGGGCTCCCGCATACGAATCAACTCTCGATCACGGAGCGCTTCTCGCGGCCGAATCTAGAAACGCTGCGCTATGCGGTCACGATCGACGATCCCGGCGCGTACACGGAGCCGTGGTCGAGCAGCTGGGAGCTGCGCTGGGTCGAAGAGGAAATGCCCGCGTACTTTTGTCAGGACAACCGCTCGTAGCGCAAGCCCGAGCGGAATCGAGGAGACCGGTTATGAAGGCCTGGAAGCTCGCAAGCACGATTCTCGCGTTGACGCTCGTCGGCACGTACGCGTCTGCGCATCACTCGTTCTCGGCCGAGTTCGACGCGAACATGCCTATTACGCTGACCGGCATCGTGACGAACGTCGAGTGGACGAACCCGCATGTCTGGTTCTACATCAACGTCAAGGACGAAGCGACGGGCGAGGTCGTGAACTGGGGCGCCGAGATGGGGCCGACGCACGGTTTGCAGCGCAGCGGCTGGCGGCGCGACACGCTCAAGATCGGCGAATCGGTGAGCGTGACCGGCTTCTTGGCGCGCAACGGCAAGAATCGCATGAATGCGCGCACGGTCACGTTGACGGCGACGGGCTTGCGCCCCGGCCAGACGCTCGACGCGAACTCGAGCGCTGAGCCGCGAAATTAGCGAAGCATCGATGCGCGCGCGCTCACGGCTCGGACGAATGCTGCTCGCAGCCGCGGTCGCGCTCGCCGGCGCGGCATTCGTTCTGTCCGCGGCGGCGCAACCGCGTGCGCGCAACCCGAACTTGCCGCCTGCCGGTCCGGCACCGCGCTCGGCGGACGGCCGCGTGCTGCTCGGCGGCGCGACTCCCGCAGAGAAGGGCGTTTGGATCCCGCGGTTCGGCGTCACCGAGCCCGTCGCGCCGCTCGAGCGAATTCCGTTTCAGCCTTGGGCTAAAGCGCTATACGACGCGCGCCAGATCCACGAGTTCGAGCCGCATGCGCGCTGCAAAGCCTCGGGCACGGCGCGGCAGTTCCTGACGCCGTATGGCGTCGAATTCGTCGAGCTGCCGGAGATCGAGCGCGTTTTCATTTTCGATATCGGCGGGCCGCACACGTTTCGAACGATCTACATGGACGGCCGGCCGCATCCGCCCGATTTCGAGCCGACGTATTACGGCCATTCGGTCGGCTGGTGGGAAGGCGGCACGTTGGTCGTCGACAGCACCGGCTTCAATGAGAGCTTTTGGCTCGACCGCCGCGGGCTGCCGCACACGACTGCGCTGCACACGATCGAACGTTTCACGCGCATCGACGCGGAGACGATCGTGTACTCGATCACCATTGACGACCCGGGCGCCTACACGGCGCCGTTTACGGGCGGCTTCAACCTCGGCTGGGATGCCGGCATCGAGCTCTTCGAGTACATCTGCCAGCAGGCGAACTACGCCGGGGAGCTCATGGTCGGCGAACAGCGCTCGAGCGTCGACCGCAGCAGCCCGATCGTTCCTTAGGCAAACCCCGCGGGGCTCCAGGCCTCCATCATCTTTTGGCGCGCGAAGCTCAAGCGCTCGGACATCAACGTTGCGAAACGTCTTAGCAGCTCGTAACCGAACCGTGGATCCTCTTCGCAGCGCGCGAGCACGGCTTTGCCGTCGAACTCGATGACCTCGGCAGGCGACTTCGCTCGCGCGTTGAAGTTCCAGCGGTGTGGCGGGATGAGCCATGACCAGCCGACGACGGTCCCGGGTCCCAAGTCTTGGAGCTCGAGCTCCGGTCCCGCGATCGCGGCGACCTCGACCGAGACGTGGCCGCTCGTCACGAGGTAGAAGTAATCGGCACGATCGCCGTACTTGAACAACACCGCGTCCTTTCGGACTTGCCGCACGGTGGCGTGCGCTGCAAGGAAATCGACGAAGCCCGCGGCGAGCCCGGCGAAGAGCTCACTCTCCGCGATGCGCGATTTAATCGTTGCTTCGGCCATGCTCCGGTCAGCGTACCACGGCCGTGATGCCTTATACTCCGCGGCGCAGTGTATAAGCCCGTCAAGACCGTCATTTGGCTCGGCGTTGTCGCCCTCGGCGCGCTCGCGGTCGGGGGCATTGCACTC
The DNA here is from genome assembly GCA_036555065.1 of Gammaproteobacteria bacterium. GTDB lineage: Bacteria > Pseudomonadota > Gammaproteobacteria > Steroidobacterales > Rariloculaceae > DATBLZ01. The sequence goes on along the minus strand of DATBLZ010000077.1, from coordinate 9,888 downwards.
AACCGCGGCGAGAGCATCAACGCGATGTGGTTCATCGTCGCGGCCGTCTGCATATACGCGCTCGGCTACCGCTTCTACAGCGCGTTCCTCTCGGCAAAGGTCCTCGCGCTCGATGCCTCGCGCGCAACGCCGGCCGAGCGCTTCAACGACGGCCGCGATTTCGTGCCGACGAACCGCTGGATCGTGTTCGGCCATCACTTCGCCGCGATCGCCGGGCCAGGACCGCTGATCGGTCCCACGCTCGCCGCGCAGTTCGGGTATTTGCCCGGCACGCTCTGGATTCTCATCGGCGCCGTGCTCGGCGGGTGCGTCCAGGATTTCGTCGCGCTCTTCTGCTCGATTCGCCGCAACGGCCGGTCGCTCGGTCAAATGGCGCGCGACGAGCTCGGGCCGATCGGCGGCGCGGTCGCGCTCATCGGCGTCATGGCCATCATGATCATCCTGATCGCCGTGCTCGGTCTCGTCGTCGTCAACGCGATGCGCGGGAGCCCATGGGCCACGTCGACCGTCGCGGCAACGATTCCGATCGCGATTCTCGTCGGTCTCTACATGCGCGGCATCCGGCCGGGCCGCGTGCTCGAAGGCACGGCGATCGGCGTTGCGCTCTTGCTGCTCGCCGTGTTCGGCGGCGGGTGGATCGACGCGAACGAAACACTGCGCAGCTGGTTCGATTACGACGGCCCGACGCTTGCGATCATGATCATGATCTACGGCTTCGCGGCCGCGGTGCTGCCCGTCTGGCTCCTGCTCGCGCCCCGCGACTATCTGTCGACGTTCATGAAGATCGGCACGATCATCGCGCTCGCGATCGCCATCGTGATTTTGAACCCGAACGTCAAAATGCCGGCGATCACGCAGTTCGTCGACGGCACGGGCCCGATCTTCGGCGGCAAAGTCTTTCCTTTCGTGTTCATCACGATCGCTTGCGGGGCCATTTCGGGCTTCCATTCGCTGATTGCATCGGGCACGACGCCGAAGCTGCTTGCGAACGAGCGCGACGCGCGCTTCATCGGCTACGGCGGCATGGCGATGGAATCGTTCGTCGCGATCATGGCGATGGTCGCGGCCTGTGTGCTCGATCCGGGCGTCTACTTCGCGATCAACAGCCCCGCGGGCGTCGTCGGCGCGCAGGCTGCGGACGCGGTTGCGGCGATCTCGAGCTGGGGGTTTCCGGTCACGGTCGAGCAAATGAACGAGCTCGCGCGTGAGATGGGGGAGGCGACGCTGTTCGCGCGCACGGGCGGCGCGCCATCGCTCGCCGTCGGCATGGCGAGCATCTTTTCGAACGCATTCGGCGAAACGTTGCTCGCGGTCTGGTACCACTTCGCGATCATGTTCGAGGCGCTGTTCATTCTCACGACGCTCGATGCCGGCACGCGCGTTGCGCGCTTCATGCTCCAGGACATGCTCGGCAGTTTCTTCCCGGCGATGGGGCGCACGAGCTGGTACCCGAGCGTGATCATCTGCAGCGGGCTCGTCGTCGCCGGCTGGGGCTACTTCCTCTATGTCGGCACGATCGATCCGCTCGGCGGCATCAACAGTCTCTGGCCTCTCTTCGGCATTGCGAATCAGATGCTCGCGGCGATCGCGCTCTGCGTCGCGACGACTGTGCTCGTGAAATCCAGAAAGGTCCGCTTCGCATGGGCAACAGCGGTGCCGCTCGTCTGGCTCGTCGTCGTGACTTCGACGGCGGCCTGGGAGAAGCTCTTCAGCCCCGATCTTCGCATCGGGTTCCTATCGCACGCGAACGATCTCGCTTCGAAGCTTCAGGCCGGCACGCTCCTCGGCGATGCGGCCGCCCAGGCTCCGCGGCTGATCTTCAACGACCGCCTCGATGCGGCATTGACCGCATTCTTCTTGATCACCGTGTGGGTGCTCGTCATCGAGACGGCGCGCGTTTGCCATGCGGCGCTTTCGGGCCGGCGTTGTCCGCCGCTCACGGAGACGCCGCACATTCCGAGCCGGCTCGTGGAGGACTGGGTCCGTGATTGACGCGATAGGGCAAGTCTCGCGTTGGCTCGGCCGCACATGGGCCGCGCTCCGCGAAGCCACGGGCGACGATGCCTACGAGCGCTACCTCGCGCACCGGCGCGAATGCCCGGCGCAGGAACCGCACGCGCCGCTCACGCGCGCGGCGTTCTTCGCTGCGGAGCAACGCCGCAAATGGGACGGCGTGCGCCGTTGCTGCTAGGGATCTAGTCGCCGTGGTCGCGGGCGACAACCGAGCGTCGCCGCCGGGCAGCGCAGTGGCCTCGCTCCACGTTCTCTACGCCGCGGCCTTCGTCCGCGCGCTCGCGACCGGCATGGCGGGCGTGCTGCTCGGCATCTATCTCGCGAAGATCGGGTTCGACGCAGCGCGGATCGGCACGATCATCGCGAGCGGGCTCGCGGGCGCGGCGCTCGCGGCGCTCGTCGTGACTCTGCGCGGCGATCGACTCGGCCGGCGCCGGTCGCTCATCACATTGGCGCTGCTGGCCGCCGCCGGGGGCGCGGTAGTGGCTGCCGCGTCCGCGCCGCTCGTCATCGCGGCCGCGGCGTTCGCGGGAATGATCAACGGCATGGGCCGCGACCGCAGCGCCTCGTTGATCATCGAGCAAGCCATCGTGCCGGGCCTCGTGTCCGCCGAAGCACGCACGAAGGCGTTCGCCTGGTACAACCTCTGGCAGGACGCCGGTCACGCGCTCGGCGCGCTGCTCGCCGGGTTGCCGGCGCTGCTCGAGCTCGGGCTCGGGGTCGAGGCGCTCGCGGGAATTCGGTGGACTGTCGCGATATACGCGGGGCTCCAGCTCGCAACGGCGATTCTCTATCTTCGGCTTCCCGGCGCCGTCGAGAACCCTGCGCCGCGCGAGGCGCGAGCGCAGATCTCGGGAGAAACCCGGCGCACGCTTTGGAGGATATCGTCCCTATTCGCCGTCGACAGCCTCGCGGGCGGGTTTCTGACGACGGCGCTGCTTGCGTTCTTCTTCTACGAGCGGTTCGCTGCGCCCGAAGCCGCAATCGCACTTCTGTTCTTCGCGGCGCGGCTCCTCAATGCCGCATCGCACCTCGGCGCGGCCTGGCTCGCTGCACGCATCGGCCTCGTGAATACGATGGTGTTCACGCACATTCCCTCGAGCCTGCTACTGATGACCGTGCCGTTCGCACCGAGCTTCCCAGTTGCGGCCGTGCTGTTCCTCGTGCGCGAGGGCTTGGTCGAAATGGACGTGCCGACGCGACAGTCCTACGTGATGGCCGTCGTGCGCCCCGAGGAGCGGACATTTGCATCGGGAATCACGCACCTCGTGCGCCTCGGCGGGTGGGCCGTCGCACCGGCGTTTGCGGGATTATTGATGCGCGTGCTGTCGATCGGCGCGCCGCTCATCGTCGGCGCCGCGATGAAGATCGCGTACGACGTCTTGCTCTATGCCGCGTTTCGCAAGCAACGGCCGCCCGAGGAGCGTTGATCAGTCGTCGAGCCGCGGGTGCACGGTCACCTCGCCGCGCGTCACGTCCTCATGGCCTCTCACGACGACCCCCTTCGCGAGCTTCGAGTTCCACATTCCGTAGGCGAAGTAGAGGACGGTGCCGACGACGAGATAGATCAGGAAGAACCTGCGAGTAGGCGCGTGCGCCATCAGCGACATCAGCAAGAACAGGCACATGATCGCGCCGAGCACCGGAGTAAACGGGAACCACGGCGTCTTGAAGTGGCGCCGCATATTCGGGTGCGCGTAGCGCAGGTAGACCACGGTTATACAGACGATCGCGAACGCGAACAGCGTGCCGACGTTCGTCAAGTTCGCGAGCGCATCCAGGCCCATGAAACCGGCGAAGCCGCACGCAAGCACGCCGACGAGCAACGTGTTGATCCACGGCGTTTTGAACTTCGAATGTACGGTCGCGAACACCGGCGGGATCAGACCGTCGCGCGCCATCGTGTAGAAGATGCGCGTCTGCCCGTACAGCAGCACGAGCATGACCGACGAGAGGCCCGCGATCGCGCCGATTTTCACGAGGACCGCAAACCACGGCAGCCCGATCTGATTGACCGCCTTCGCGATCGGTGCTGGGTCGTTGAGGTCCGTGTACGGGACGATGCCGACGAGGACCGCCGAGGTGAGGATGTAGAGAATCGTGCAGATGAGCAGGGAGCCGAGGATGCCGATCGGCATGTCTCTACCGGGGTTTCGCGACTCGGCGCCGGCCGTCGAAACGGCCTCGAAGCCGATGTAGGCGAAGAAGATCGTCGCCGCCGCGGTGATGATGCCCGGTATGCCGTACTGCCCGGTGTTCTGCGCAGTGACCACGGCCCACAGCGCGCTGCCGATCTCACTCCAGATGTGCGTCACGCCCTCGGGTGGCGGCGGCTGTTGCGCAGGGATGAGCGGCGTCCAGAGATCCGGAGTGACGAAGAATGCGCCGATCACGATGAACGCGATGACGACCGATACTTTGATCGCGACGATGATGTTGTTCACGAACGCCGATTCGGAAACGCCGAGAACGAGCAGGCCCGTGACCGCGGCGATGCCGATGATCGCCGGAAGATCCATCGACCCGGTGCCGATGACGGCTCCCGTCGTGAAGTCGGTGATTTGGGTTCCCGGTGCGCCGCGCAGCTCCGGCGGGAGGCCTACCCCTAAGTCGTTCAAGAAGCTCATGACGTATCCCGACCAGCCGACGGCGACGGTCGACGCGGCAAGGCCGTACTCGAGAACCAGCAAGAGCCCCATGATCCACGCGACGATCTCGCCCATCGACGCATACGAGTACGAGTATGCAGACCCCGACACGGGAATCGCCGACGCGAGCTCGGCGTAGGCAAGCGCAACGAGCGCGCAGAGGGTCCCCGTGATGATGAAGGAAATCATGATCGCAGGGCCCGCGAACTGTGCCGCCGCGCGGCCCGTCAGCACGAAAATGCCCGTGCCGATGATGCAGCCGATACCGAGCAAGACGAGGTTCGTGGCACCGAGGGACTTCTTGAGCTCGCCGTGCTCGTGCTCGGCGTGCATTTGCGCAACCGACTTGCGCGCGAACAACTGGTTCAGGCCCCGCTTCGCCATGCGTCGATCTCCCAGTACTGGTGCCGCAGCCATGATGCCCGTTCGCGACACGCGAGGGCAACCCTCAGGCGAGCAGGTTCAGAAACACCGTGATGATGATTGCATTCGTAAAATCGATGAAGAATGCGCCGACCAACGGCGCGACGAGAAACGCATTCGGCGCCGGCCCGTAGCGTTCGACGAGCGTGCGCATGACGGCCATCGCGTTCGCAGTCGTGCCGAGCATGAAACCGATGAAGCCGCCCGTCATGACGGCCGACTCGTAGTCGCGGCCCATGACCTGGAAGATCGGCCACAAGCAGACGAGCACGACGAGCACGATTTGCACGAGTAGGATCGTGATCAGCGGCAATGCCAAGTCGGCGAGCTCCCAGAGCCGCAACGTCATGAGCGCGATCGCAAGGAAAAGCGCGAGGGCGACGGCCCCGACCTCGGCGATGAAGTGGTGCGAGAGCTTGAACCAACCGGTTGCGTCGTCGAGATTGCGGATCGCGGCCGCGACGATCATCGCGCCGACGTACGCAGGCAACGTCAAGCCGAGCGCGGCGAAGCCTTCGCTGACCCATGAGCCGAACCACATCGCGACGAGGACCGCCACGAGGTTTCGCAGAGGCCCGGTCGCGGCGTGCTCGGGATCATCGGCTACGGCCGGAATTACGGCATCCGTAGCGCCCGCGACGAGCTCGCCGATGCTGCTCGAGCTATTTGCGGCAGGGCCCGACATACGCGATGGAGCCGCCGGCTCGACGGCCGTGCGAGGCTCGGCAAGCGCGTGGCGGCGAATCATCCAAGTGCAAAGCGGCCCACCGATGAGGCCGCCGCAGACGATGCCGCCCATGGCGGCGGCGACCGCGATCGACGCTGCCCCGGCGACGCCGGCTTCCTCGAACAGCGGCGCGAACGCAAGCCCCGTTGCGGGCCCACCCGTGAGCGTCACCGATCCAACCATGACCCCGAACAACGGGTCGAGCCCCATGAGCGCAGCAAGCCCCCCGCCCACGATGTTTTGGACGAACGCAAAGGCAGTCGCGAGCAGCAGAAAGCGGACGACGAGCGGTCCGCCAACCTTGAGCATCGTTATGCTTGCGCCAAACCCGATCGTCGTGAAGAACGCGATCATGAGGGGCGTCTGGAGGGTCGTATCGAACCGAACCAGTGTGACTCCCTCTCTTTGCCCGACGAGCATGACGAGCGCAACGAGCAGCCCTCCGATGACCGGCGCCGGCACGTTATGACGCGCAAGGCCGGGGAAATAGCGGCGCAGCGCATAGCCCACGAGCAGCGCGACGCCGCCGAAACCGACCGTGTCTATGAGATCGAGCTCGAGCACGCGCGCCAATTTAGCAATTCAGTGGAATAATTGCGCGGTGAATAATCAAACGAGCGACCTCGAGCGCACGACGCTCGCGAAGGCCGGCTGGCGCCTCCTGCCGTTCCTGCTGTTGCTCTACATCGTCGCGTGGCTCGACCGCGTCAACGTCGGGTTCGCGGCGCTGCAAATGAATGAGGACCTCGGCTTCAGCGCGGCCGTCTATGGTTTCGGCGCGGGCGTTTTCTTCGCGGGCTACGCGCTCTGTGAAATTCCGAGCAACCTCTTGCTCGTGCGCTTCGGGGCGCGTCGATGGATCGCGCGCATCATGATCACGTGGGGGATCCTTGCCGTCGCGATGATGTTCGTGAAGGGGCCGCTGTCGTTTTACCTCGTGCGGTTTCTGCTCGGCGTCGCGGAGGCGGGGTTCTTACCGGGCATCCTCTATTACTTGAGTGATTGGTTTCCGAGCCGCGAGCGCGCGCGCGCCGTGTCGTGGTTCATGGTTGCGATCCCCGTCGCGACCGTGATCGGCGCGCCGGTCTCGGGTCTCTTGCTCGAGCTCGATGGGGCGCTTGGCCTCGACGGTTGGCAGTGGCTCTTTCTAGTCGAGGGTGTACCGGCAGTTGTGCTCGGCATCGTCGTGCTCGGATATCTCACGGATCGGCCCGAGCAAGCGCATTGGCTCGAAGCCCGCGAACGCGAATGGCTCAGCGCGCGCATTCGCGCCGAGCACAGCGCGGCGCACACGCGGCATGGCGTCGGCTTGCGGCAAGCGTTGCTCCATCCGACTGTCTGGCTGCTCGGGCTCGTGATCTTCACGTGCCAATCGGGGAGCTATGGGCTCACGCTGTGGGTACCGCAGATCGTGCAAAGTCTTTCGGGCTTGAGCGATCTCGAGGTCAGCATGATCTCGGCGCTGCCCTACGCGGCCGCGGCCGTCGGCATGATCCTGATCGGCAGGAGCTCGGATCGCAGCGGCGAGCGGTTCATGCACGTCGCCGTGCCGAGCTTCGTCGCCGCGGTCGGCTTCTCTACGAGCGCCTTCTTGAGCTCACCCGTGCCCGCGATCATCGCGCTCAGCGTCGCCGCGGTCGGGGATCTCGGCACGCGCGGACCGTTCTGGTCGTTGCCGACGCGGTTTCTGACCGGCAGCGCCGCCGCGGGCGGCATCGCGTTGATCAACACGCTCGGCTCGCTCGGCGGGTTCGTCGGCCCGTACGCCGTAGGCCTCGTCCTCGACGCGTCGGGCAGCTTCGCGGGCGGGCTCCTTTTCCTCGCGGCGCTGCTTGCGGCCGGCGCATTGCTCGCGCTGCAACTTCGCCGCGCCTCCGTGTTCGGCGCCGAGTGACGTAACATTGCCGTAGTCAACGAATAGAGGCTGATGGCATCGCCTCCCATCAGTCCTGCAGGGCGATTGCCGAGGCGCTCGGCAACCGGCCGAGCTGAGGCACGGAGCTGCACCAAGCCCCTCTCCGATAGAGCAGTCGCAGAAATCCGTACTCGTCGCCTCGCTTCTCTGGCTGCTCATGGCATTCGTCGCGTTGAATGCTTTCATAGTAGCCATCGGCGGCATTTTCTTCTGGGAATACGCGGAAATCCCGGACCTGACCGCGCCTCAGGCGGCCGGCGGAGGAATCCTGACCGCTGTTCTGCTTGCTCTATTCTAAGAGAACGAGAATCCTCAACGCGTGACCGGCCTGATGTGCGCGAACATGCTGCGCGCGTTCCAGGTCGGGAAAGCTCTGACCAACGACGGATGCCCGTCGAGTTGGATACGACCGCCGCGCGTGGCTTCAGCCCAGGCGAGTTGGCCGGCGTGCCATTTGACGAAAGCCTCGGCTTCCGCGGTGATGTAGAGGTCCTCGTCGAGGCCGGCCTCGATGTCTTCGAGGGTCAGGTTCCTCCCGGTCAGCTCGAGACCCATAAGGTGTCATCTTAACCCCGAAGGCACTTTCCTGCCCCTGACTTCGAGCCATTGGCCTCTACCGATGGCGACCGGGCCTCGTCGGAAGGCCCCCCCAAGAGGAGGACCGAAGCATTGGCCGCGAATATAATGCAAGGCAGGGGACGGCCAGCTTCTCCGGCACGTAGCGGGGGCGCTTGGGCGAGACCAGTCGAGTCGAGAGATTACTTCGAGCTCGAGAAGGGCAAGGCCTCGAGTACTCGATCTGGGCACGCGTCGCTTTTCTAGCCGCCGGTGGCGCTATTACTCTCATCAACTCCCAAAGTTCCTTTGATACCTTCTTTTTTACGTCGGCAATCCTCCTCGTCATCTTTGCTTTGATGGCCTGGTGCATGACGAGAGTACGGCAGCAAAAGAATCTCCTCTTGGTAGGTCGAACCCTTGTTGCATGCGACGCCATTGCGATCCTGTCCTTTTCGATGGTCTGGTACGTTTCTGTGGGTGGTCCAGATCGTGTCAGCGCCGCGTTCTTTGCTTAAGAATTCTCAGGTTCCCATGTACTCGGTCGTCATGGCATTGAACTGCTTGGCTCTACGGCCTCTCTATCCAGCCATCATCTCGGCCGTCGCGTGCCTCCAGATGATCGTATTCGGTCTCTACGCGCTCACCGACGATCGCGTTGCACTTACGATCGACAACGTGGAGCAGGTTCTCGGCTCCGGCATCAAAACCGGGGTTCGTCCTGTGGTTCTTCATGGCAAGATTCTAATTGGGCTCTTCATGAGCCTGGCTACCGCCCGAGCGCGCCGCATGAATCGCGAGGCGGTCAGAGCTTGAGGCGGAAAACGTCCATATCCGAGAAGAGCAAGCGCGACGTTCATGGAAGCGAAGGTCAGGGCCCTCGGAGGCCTGGTGGCCGGCATCGCTCACGAGATCAATACTTCCCTCGGTGTCATTACCAGCAGTGTCTCAACCGCGGACCGGTGTGCCGAGCACCCTCGTTCGAGCCATTGAAGAAGCGGAAAGCGTCGAAATCGTGCGCCACTAGGGAGGCATTCCATTAGTCCATTGCAGGCCCCACGAGGTGAGCGGGGTGCTAATGACAATCCTGGTGCATGCATTCGAGGCCATGAAAGGTGAGGGCGTGCTCGAGTTGACGACTTCCACCGGGTCCGATGATGCGGTTCTTCTCGATATCGGAGATACGGGATGCGGGCATTGACGGGACAGCAGCTCGAGCAACTCTTCGATGCGCGCTTTTCGGACAAGTCGGGTCGCGTGGGAGTGCGGCTGGGGCTTCCGACAGCGCGCGTCATCCTTGAGGACCAAGGCGGAACGGTAAACGAGAGAGTTCAGTTGGCAAGGGCACCCGGTTTCATCTGGTGCTGCCCCCCCGTCCCGCGCCGGGCGGTGAGAAGCCGGCATGAAAGAGGAGCACTTACGTCTTGAGGCGGGCGCCCCGACGGCCCATGGACTGCGCGCTGGCATGCCAGGAGAAGCGGTACCAGAATCGTGCCTCCCGCGGTTTCAGCTTCAGATGACCCCTCACTTGAGAAAGCCCGTTCGACTGCGTCAGTTCGCACGAAAGCGGGCCATTACCTGCAGCAACGTCGGCCGCCGCCGCTAAT
>DATBLZ010000075.1:0-4726 GCA_036555065.1 Gammaproteobacteria bacterium | reverse complement strand
TACGATTCGCTCGAGCGTGTCCTCGACAAATAAAGTGCGTTGCGCCCGGTCCGGATAGTAGTCCCACGCCTGCACCGATAGCGCGAGCACGTTCTCGGTGCGGAAGCCTCGATCAACCTCGAGCAGCGCCATGAAGCTCTTGATCAAGAGCCCGGCGCCGATCAAAAGCACCATCGCGAGCGCAAGCTCGGCGACGACGAGCGCACCGCGCAGGCGCCGCGCCGCCGGCGTCGATTGCGTCGCCGCGTGCAAACGCTCGCGCAGCGCCACGCGCGAGGCGCCGAGCGCGGGCGCGAGGCCGAAGACGACGGCTGTGCCAAGAGCGAGCAGAACCGCGAACGCGACGATGCGGCCGTCGAGCGCGAGCGACGACCCGGGCGGCAGTGCGTCCGGGCGCAGCGATTGGAAGGTACTCAAGCCCCAAGCCGCGAGCATGAGCCCGAGCACCGCGCCGACGCCGGCCAGCACGAAGCTCTCGGTCGCGAGCTGCCGGATCATGCGCCCGCGGTCGGCCCCGAGCACACCGCGAATCGCGAGCTCGCGGCGCCGGTGCGCGGCCTGGGCGAGCAATAGGTTCGCCACGTTCACGCACGCGATCAGCAACACGAGACCCGCGGCACCGAGAAAGAGCATGAGCCCGGGCCGGACGTTCTCGACGAGCCGTTCGCCGAGCGGCACGGCGGCAATGCCGACGTTCGCGTTGGTCGCCGCGTACTCGCTCGCGAGTTGCGCCGCGATCGAGTCGAGCTCGGCCTGCGCGGCGCTGACGCTCACATCGGGCTTGAGCTTGCCGACGACTTGCCAGAATTCGCCGCCGCGAGCCTGGCGCTCCCAACCTTCGAAGATCCTCGGCGACCACATGTCGCGGCCTGGCGGGTAAGCGAAACCACGCGGCATGACGCCGACGACAGTGGTCGGCCGGCCATCGAGGGTCAGGGCGCGGCCGACGATCTCGGGGTCGCCGCCGTAGCGGTTTTGCCAAATCCTGTGGCTCAGCATCACGACGGGTGCTGCGCCTTGCACGTGATCTTCGGGGCGGAAGCTCGTACCAAGGAGCGGCGCGACGCCGAAAACGTCGAAGAAACCGTCGGTCACGATCCAGCTGGGAATGCTCACGGCGCCGTCGGTCGCCAAGTAGTCCAACGAGAACGGCTCCATTCCCGCGAGCACCTCGAACGACTGCGCGCGCTCGCGCCAGTCGACGAAATTAGCCGGCGCGACCCAGTTGCGCGAAGTGCCGGCTTCCCGGTCGCGCTGCCAGAGCGTGAGGATCCGGTCCGCATCGCCGTACGGCCGCGGCTTGAAGAGAATCGCGTCGATCGTGCCGACGATCGCGGTGTTGGCGCCGATGCCGAGCGCGAGGGTCAAGACGGCCACGATCGTGAAGCCGGGCGACTTCACGAGCTTGCGGCACGCGAAGCGGATGTCTTGGAGCAACGTGCTCATCGTCTACCTTGCATCGCGTGCACGGGCGTTACTCCGCGGCCAGCGCTTCTGCGGGATCGACGTTCGCTGCCCGGCGTGCCGGTAGGTAGCTCGCGAGCGCGGCAACGAGCGTGAGCAGCACCGCGACGGCCCCGTACGTGAGCGCGTCGATCGGCTGCACACCGTGCAGCAGCGCCGCCATGAGACGCGTAACCGCCGCTGCCCCGCCTAGGCCGAGCACAACGCCGACGAGCGCAAGACCGACTCCGTATCGCAGGAAGTTCAGCGTAACGTGCCGAGGTTGTGCACCGACTGCGAGCCGGATCGCGATCTCGCGGCGACGTTGCGCGACGATGTATGCGAGCACGCCGTACAGGCCGATGACACCGAGCACGAGCGCGACGCTCCCCGCGATGCCGAGCAAAACGAGCGTGAACGACTTGCGCGAGAGCGATTGGGCATAGACTTCCTGCATCGTACGCACCGATGCGAGCGGCAGGCTCGGGTTCACGGACCAGACGGCGCGCTGCATCTGAGTGACGAGCGCCTGCGTGCCCGCGAGCGGGCTGCGCACGACGAACGTGGCCCCGCGCGTCAGCGTGCGTGGCTGGAACAAGTACAAGTCGGTTGTCAACGTGGGCCAATAGGCGATTGCCGGCGCCGGCTCGTCCAAGGCGTTGTCGCGTACGTCTTGAACGACGCCGACGATCTCACGCAGCGCTGTCGGCGTCGAGCGGCCGGTGCGGATCCTTTTGCCTAACGCCGCCTCGGGCGAGCCGAAGAGCTCGCGGGCGAGGTTCTCCGACACGAGGCCCACGCGCCGGTCACGGTAAACGTCGTCCCACGTGATGTCGCGACCCGCGACGAGCCGCGTGCCCGCCGCTTGCAGCAGGCCGGGTGACAAATACTTGAAGCGGCGGATCGGCGTCGCGCTCTGATCTTGCAGCGGAGGTGCGCCCTCGACGATCAGCAAATCGAAATCCGCGTTTCGGCTTTCGAGCGGCATCGCAGACACGAATGCCGCGGACTCGACGCCCGGCAGCGCCTCGAGTGCGTCCACGATGTCGTTCTGCATGCGCAGCACACGGTCCGGGTCGGGCTCGACGGTGAACGGGATCGTGAGCCGCATCGTCTGCAGCTCGTCTGGCTCGGTAAACCCGGGTTCGACGGCGAGCAACGATTGGAAGGTTCGCAGCATGAGACCCGAGCTCACGAGGAGCACGAGCGCAAGCGCGACTTGTATGACGACGAGTGCGTTCTGCACACGGTGCTCCCGGCGGCTGCCGCTCGCACCACGAGCGCCGCCGTGCAAGCCCGCGATCAGGCGCGGCCCCGCGATCTTAAGCACGGGCACTGCGCCGAGGACGAGACCCGAGACGATGGACACGCCGAGCGCAAGCCCGACGGCGGTCGCGTCGAGCGAGATCTCGTGGAGCCGCGGCAGCCCCACCGCACCGACCACACCGAGGAGCTCGAGCGCCGCGTACGCGATCGCGAGGCCGAATGCGCCGCCGAGCAGGGCAAACGACACGCTCTCGACGAGAAGCACGCGTGCGACGCGCCACGCGTCGGCGCCGAGCGCGACGCGCACGGCGAGCTCGCGCTCGCGTCCTTCGGCGCGCACGAGCAGCAGGTTCGTGACGTTCGCGCACGCGATGAGCAGCACGACGCCCACAGTGCCGAGCACGACCCAGAGCACGTTGCCGATGCTGCCGACGACTTCCTGCTTGAGCGTCCGCAGCGCCGGCGCTATGCGCCACGTGTCTTGAAAGGTGGCGCGACCTTGGGGCGCAAACGTGTCGAGCCAAATCGGCAGCATGCGCGCGATGTCGGCGTCGGCCTCGGCGAGCGTCATGCCCGACTTCAGGCGCGCGATGGCGCGGCAGCAGAACGGCGGACCGGCGAGCACGCTGCGATCGATCCGTGCGGCCATCATGAGCTCAGGGTTCGCGTCGACGAGCCGGAATCCAGCCGGCATGACGCCGACGATCTCGGCTGGCAGCGAATCGACGTTGAGGCTGCGGCCAATGATGGCGGGATCGCCGCCGAACCGCGCCTGCCAGTAGGTGTAGCTCAAGAGCACGCGACTCGGTCCGCCGGGCGTTTGGTCCGATGCGTCGAGCCAACGCCCGAGCAGCGGCGGCACGCGCAACGTCTCGAGCACGCCGTTCGTGACGCCCGCGATCCCGACCTGCTCCGGCTCGGCCGCCCCCGTGACCGTGGCGGTTCCTTCGAACCAGAGGCCCACGCTTTGAAAAGCGCGGCCCTCCTCCGAGTAGGTGAAGTACATCGACGGCGAGGGACGCAGGCCGCCCGACGCATCCGTGATGCCGGGCGCGCCCGGCGCGACGTGCCAGATCGCGACGAGCTCATCGGCGTCGGGATACGGCAGCGGCTTCAGCAACACGCTGTTGACGACGCTGAACACCGCCGTGCTCGCGCCGATGCCGATTGCGAGCGTGAGCACGACGGTAGCCGTGAACGCCGGGGTCCGCGCCAAACTGCGGATCGTGGAACGCAAGTTGCGAAGTAGAGTGCCCATCCCATCGCTCCTGTGGCGGACGCTCATTCAAAGCAACGCCCGTGCCAAGGCGACGGTTGGAGCCAACCTGTTGATTCTTATAGTCTAGGCCGGCGCGAGCCGGCGAGCCGTCTCGAAAAAGCGTCCCGCGATCGCGCGTCGCGTCCCGGGACCGGGATCAACGGCGCGTCAAGAGGGCGACGTCGTCTCCGGCGTTAGGCCGCCGCGTCCGCGCCGCGCCTGCTCGGCGATGCGCCGATCCTCTTCCTCGCGGAGGCGATGCAGCGTCTCTTCGTCGACGATGCGGCCGTCGAACATGTGGATTTCGCGATCGGCATACGCCGCGTAGCGCGGGTCATGCGTAACCATGCAGATCGTCGCGCCCTCGGCATGGAGATCCGACAACAGCGCCATGACGGCCTCGCCGTTCTTGGAGTCCAAGTTACCCGTCGGCTCGTCGGCGAGCAGGATCGAGGGCTTGCCGACGAGCGCGCGCGCAACGGCGACGCGCTGCTGCTGGCCGCCCGAGAGCTGCGAGGGGTAATGGCGCAGACGGTGGGCCATGTGCACGCGCTCGAGCGCCTCGAGCACGCGCTGCTTGCGCTCGGCCGCGTTCAAACCCGTGCGGTACGTCAACGGCAGCTCGACGTTCTCGAATACCGTGAGATCGCCGATCAGGTTGAACGCCTGAAAGATGAAGCCGATCTCCTTGTTGCGGATGTGAGCGCGTTGCGACGCGTCGAGGTTCTCGACGGGCACGCCGTTCAGCACGTAGCGCCC
>DATBLZ010000050.1:0-4491 GCA_036555065.1 Gammaproteobacteria bacterium | reverse complement strand
TCGATCAGTCCCCGCTCGACATCGTCGCCTGGCACGGCAGCTACGCACCTTACAAGTACGACCTCGCGCTCTTCAACACGATCAACACCGTTACGTACGATCACCCGGATCCTTCGATCTTCTGCGTGCTCGCGGCGCCGTCGGCGATCCCCGGCACGTCGAACATCGAGTTCGGCCTCATCGCATCGCGCTGGTCGGTCGCGCAACACACGTTCCGCCCGCCGCCGTTTCACAGAAACGTCTGCAGCGAGTTCGTCGGCCTCATCAAAGGCGAGTACATCGGCAAGAAAGAAGGCTTCACGCCCGGCTGCGCGAGCCTGCACAACTGCATGGCCGGTCACGGCCCCGACACCGAGGCGTTCGAGAAAGGCAGCAACGCGGGCGACGACCCGCAGTATTTTGCCGACACGATGACGATCGTGCTCGAGACGCAGCTGCCGATTCGCCCGACGCGGTTCGCGATGGAAAGCGGAATTCGCGAGCAGGACTACTACCTGCACTGGCAAGGGCTCAAGAAACGATTCCGCGGGCGCGGCGCCGACTGACGGCCTTATTATGACACTCGCCACCGCGTAAGCAGATTCTCTATCGCGAGCGCGACACGGGGGGCGGGTTCCTGTATGGTGGGACCCTACCCAAGACTCTCGCCTGACCTCTTCCGGTCGATCTCGACCTCCGCGACGCAGATCGCGGCAAGGATTCACTCATGAGCGCTGCGCGTCGACTTTGCGTTTCGAAGCCAACTTTGATTCTCGCTGCTGTTTTCTGCGCAACCCCGGTCGGAGCCTCCGCGCAAGGGGCCGGCGTCGACGTGCCCGCCAATGCCTTTCCAACGAGCAGCTACGGGCGCGGCTGGGCTTGTCGGCGAGGATACAGAATGGAGGAAGGTGCCTGCGTCGCGATCCACGTGCCGGCGAATGCCTATCTCGATTCCCTCGGCGATCGGTGGAAGTGCGATCGCGGGTATCGCAAGGTCAGTGATGGCTGCCTTGCCATCGAAGTGCCGCCGAATGCTTACCTGAGTGCGGCCGGCAACGAGTGGCTGTGCGAGCGCGGCTATCGTGAGGTTGCCGAGACTTGCAGCGCCATTCGGGTCCCAGCGAACGGATTCCTTACGGACTCGGCGTACGGCACGGGCTGGACTTGCGACCGTGGCTACCACGCGGTCGGCGACGATTGCGCTGCGATACAGTTACCGGAGAACGCGCACCTCGATTATCTCGGACGCGGCTGGGACTGCGATCCGCCCTACCGTAGGCGACAAGACGGCTGCGCCTTGCCCCCAGAGGCCGGGCAGTGACCGGCACGACTCTCTACGTCAGCAATCTGCCCTCCTCCGCGACGGAAAGGGAGCTCGCGCAGAAATTCGGCAGCTACGGCCCCGTCCTCGTCGCGAGAATCATGCTCGACGCGAGCACCGGGCGCACCAAACGATTCGGTTTCGTCGAGATGGCCAACCGTGAGGGGGCTCTCGCCGCGATTCGCCACCTCAATCTGACGACCTATGACGGTCGTTTAATGTCCGTCAACCTTGCGCGCCCCGGAAACGGCGCCAACGGAAATAGCGCCGTCGGGGAACAGGTTCGTCGCGCCGAGTAGTGGCTGGGGCGTCGAGTGCGCGGCCTTTTTGGCCGCCTTGCGCGCCGCCCGGCGCTCGTCCTTCGCGCGCCGCTTGTCGCGTTTCGCGGCTTCGCGCGCGCGCTTGGCGTGTGTTTGCGGTCCGGGTCTTGGCATGGATCATCTCTCGCTGGGGGGCAGGCACTATGGGACGTGAAGCCGTGAATAGCAAGGCGGTTAGGAGCCTACGATGACTACAACCTTAGCGCACCCGTACCGGCTCGTATCCGTGCAGACAGCGCCCGCACCAAGCGGTGCCGCGGGAGTGTGGCATCGCTACGAAATCGAGCAAGGCGCGAATCGAATCGTCGGCTTACGCCACGGCGGTCTCGACAGCGTGACCATCGCTGCGGAAGCGATCGTCGTGCAGCTCAACCAGCGCCGGCTTCATCAGCGTGGTCGGGTCCACATCGCGCTGCAGTCTAAATCGCGCGGTCAGTAACGTGCGGCGAACGCCGTGCTGACTTGCGGCGTTGCCTTGCCGACGGCGCGCGCGAACACGAGCACCGCGATCGTTGCGAGCGCCGCTGGCAACGCGGCCGCGTGAAAGAGCGCTTCGTTGCTCCACTGCGCGCGCATGAGCTCGCCGGCGACGACGGGGCCGACAATCGCGCCGATGCGGCCGATGCCTAACCCCGCCCCGATCCCAGTCGAGCGCAAGTCTGTCGGGTAATAGCTCGCGGAGAGCGCATTGAGCGTTGGTTGCCCGCCGAAAATCCCCCAACCCGTGAGGAACGCGACGAGGAAAAGCAACGGTAGAGTCAGCGAAGGCTCGCCGAGCAGCGCCAAGCTCGTAGCCGCAATCGCGAAGCACGCGGTCAGCATCGGAATGAAGCCGATGCGGTGCAGGATCAACGCGATCACGATCGTGCCGATGACGCCGCCCGTTTGCACGGACGTGCCGACGAGCACTCCCGTCACGGTCGAATAACCGGAATCGCGGACGATCGTCGGCAGCCAGCTCGAGACGAAATAGGCATTGAGCACGTTCAGGAAGTTCGCGATCCAGATCAACGTCGTGCCGATTGCGCGCTTGTCGGCGAACAATCGCACGAGCGGCACGCCTTTGGTGACTCCCTCGCGGACCAAGAAGCGCGTCGTCGCATCGACGGCGGCCTTCGGATCGATGCGTTTGAGCCACTTTGCGATCTCGCGTGCGTCGTTGCGCCGCAAGGCGAGAAACTGCAGCGATTCTGGCAACCACTTGTACATCGGCACGAGCAGCAGCAGGGGCACGGTTCCGCCGACGTAAAAGACCGCGCGCCAACCGTACTCCGGAATCAGCCACGCGGAGAGAAAGCCGCCGAGCATCGCACCGACCGTGAAGCCGTTCGTCACGATCATCATCATCGCGACGCGGATGCGCTGCGGGCTGAACTCGCCGATCAACGCCGTTGCGTTCGGCAAGATGGCGCCGAGCCCCAAGCCCGCGAAAAAACGGATCACCATGAGCTCCGTCGGCGAGCGTGCGGCCGCGCACGCGATCGTCAGCAACGAGAAAGCGGTGGTCGCCGCGAGCAGCACGCGCCGCCGCCCGACGCGATCGCCGACCATGCCGAAGAACATCGAGCCGATGAAAAGCCCCAAGAGGCCCGACGTGAACACGGGCGTCATCGCCGTGTTCGGAATGCCCCATTCGTCAATGAGCGCAGGCGCAACGTAGCCCATCGCCTGGACGTCGAAGCCGTCCATGACCAAGAACATGCCGAACAGCACGAAGACGGCGATCTGAAACGGGCTGAGCTTCGCGGCGTCGATTATGTCGACGACATAGACTTCGCGTTTAGCGGTCACGGGCGGCGGTTGATTTTTGTCGTTGATGGCTCTTATATACGCGTAAGTCGGCGATTAGCAAGGCGGCCGCATGATCGACTTGAGAGGCCGTGTCTGCCTGGTCACCGGTGCCACGCACGGCATCGGCCGAGCGACGGCTGAAGCGCTCGCGAAAATGGGCGCAACCGTATTGGTGCACGGGCGTGATTCGCTCGTGGTCGGCGTCGTCTGTCGCGAGATTTCGCGCGTAGCCGGAGCCGGTGCGGTCAGCGGTGTCGTCGCCGACTTCAGCTCGCTCGCCGCCGTCCGAAAGTTTGCAAAAGAGCTCGTGGCGCAGCACGGTCGGCTCGACGTGCTCGTCAACAACGCGGGCACGGGCATGTTGGAGCGCAAAGAGACGGCCGACGGTTTCGAATGGCAATTCGGCGTCAATCATCTGGCGCCGTTCCTGCTCACGAATCTGCTGCTCGATATGCTCAAGAAGAGCACGGCCGCGCGAATCGTCAACGTCGCCTCGATGGCGTACCGGAATGCGCGGCTCGATTTCGACGACCTCCAGGCCGCGCGCAAAAAGTACAATTCCTTCGGCGCCTACGGCGCGTCGAAGCTCGCGAACATCCTCTTCACACTCGAGCTCGCGCGGCGTCTCGAAGGCAGCAAAGTGACTGCGAACTGCTTGCACCCCGGCGTCGTCGCAACGAACATATTCAAGAACCTGGGCACGCTCGGCAAAGTGTTCACGATTCTCGGCCGGCCGTTCATGCTTTCGCCAACGCGCGGCGCCGAGACGTCGATTTACCTCGCATCCTCGCCCGACGTCGCGAAAGTCAGCGGCAAATACTTCGACAAGTGCAGAGAGGCGCCCCTTTTGCCGCATGCGACGGACATGGAGGCGGCGCGGCGCCTGTGGGAAGTCAGCGAGCAGCTGACGGGCCCCGCGAAGTGACTGGGGTCTGAGTCCCTTATGGAAGATACCCCGGCAGCGCTTGTAAACCAGTTCCCACCCTCTTGCGTTTACAGGGGTTGGGCTGTCGTGAGATCTAGCGAATGCTGAGCGAAAAAGGTGCCATTGCCGCGAACCGTTTCGGGCTCGGCGCCCGC
>DATBLZ010000042.1:0-22370 GCA_036555065.1 Gammaproteobacteria bacterium | reverse complement strand
GGAAAAAATTCTGTGCCGTCAAGCGATTGAAGTTGTAGTAGTCGCTCTGCACCTTGAGCTTGGCCAAGAGGCGCGCCGGGCTCTCGTCCGTCCAATCCGAGAGCTGCACGACGTAGTCGCGATCGGCACGAATCGCGTCTGCGCGCACCGGGTCGATGACGATCGCACCATACATGCCGGTCTGCTCTTGGAATCCGGAATGCGAGTGGTACCAATACGTGCCGCTTTGTCGAACGGGGAACCTATAGACGAACGTCTCACCGGGCGGGATGCCGTGGAAGCTGATGCCCGGCACGCCGTCCATCTCGGCCGGCAGGAGAATGCCGTGCCAATGGAGGGAGGTCATTTCGCGCATCCTGTTCGTCACGCGCACCGTGACCGTGTCACCTTCGCGCCAGCGCAGGATCGGCGCCGGAAGCGAGCCGTTGACGGTTGCCGCCACGGCGGGCGCGCCCGTGAAGTTGACGAGCGTTTCGCCGATCGTGAGATCGAACTCTGTGCCGGCGAGGACCGGGGGTGTTCCTGTCGCGGCAGACGGCGGCGCTTGCGCCAAAGCGCGCAACGCGGGCGACAATCCAAGCGTCACGCCGCCGCCCACGACGCCGGCGAGAAACCGCCGCCTTGGGAAGCGACTCATTCCACTGCGATGCGAGTGACGGTGCCGCCGCCATCGGTCGTGAAGTGGAACTCGATGCGCTGACCGGGCGCGACGTCGGGGACCGCCGCGGGATCGGCGAGCTTGAAGTCCATCGTCATCGCCGGCCATCCGGCGCTCGCGACCGCTTCGTGCGAGATGTTGACCGTGCCCGCGGCACGATCGATCGAGTTGAGTGTCCCTCGTCCCACGTGCTCGACGGCCGTTTGCCCGCCCGCCGGCATGCTAGGCATCGTGGTCGCGCGCTCGCCGGTCGGCGCGCTGTCGCCGCACGCCGTCAGCGTCAGCGTTGCGATCACGGTCGTCATTATCGTGCAGGCTCTACAGGTCATGGTCGGTCTCCTCGAGGTGTCGTTGACAAGCATCGCGCGCGGCCGGCGCAGCAACAAGTAGGCCGCGGGAATCTCGAACATCGAGAGCAGCCGAGCAGTCACCATTCCGCCAACCATCGGCGCAGCGATGCGGTGCATGACTTCCAAGCCAGTGCGCTCGCCCCAGATCGTCGCAGGTGCACTTAGACGATGCGATAACCTTGCTTCAGCCTGAATCGGGCGCCGCCGCGAAAAACAGCATCGGGCGGAATCTCGAAGCCGAAACTATCGGCCAGTCGGTCGATAAGGTTGAACGCCAGCGCGACCCCGATCGCGTCTTCCGCGGCTTCGTCGGAAACTCCCGCGGCGCGCAGGGCAGCGCCGTCCGACGGCAACATCTGCTCAGGCCGCAGCGTCATCTTCTCGAGAAACCGTAACATCGCTTTGAGCCCCGAATCGATCGGCGCTGATTCGATGCCTTCGAGCACTCGCGCGACCAGCTCATCTCCCAGCGCCAACGACGCGACCGCGCCGTGTGCACTCGTTCAGAAGCGGCACTGGTTCTTGCGCGATACAAAGGCAGCGAAAAGCTCACACTCCCCGGCCGACCAGTGGCGACTCTCGCGCATCACGGTATGTGTGAGGGCCGAGAAGTGCGTCCCGAAGAAGCCGGGGCGATAGAGGAGCGTGCGAATCACATCAGGTACGCGCACTACCCTCTTGAGGCGCATTCCCATCATGACGCGCATGAAGCCGAGCTTCAGCCTCGCGGGCAGCGAATGACCACTTTCGATTTTTTTCAGCCTCATGACTGCTCGAGCGCCTCCTGCGCGCACTCCGCACGTGCCTGCGCGGCACCGAGCGCCGCCGCGATGGTGATCTCGAAGATCTGGTCCTCGGAATAGCCCGCTGCGCGCAACGCCGCGAGGTCTTCATCGGTCGTCTTGTACGCGTGCCGTGCGACCTTTTCCACCCACCGCTCGACGGCGGCGTCGAGCGCCGATTCGAGCGCCGCCCCATCGGCCCGGCCACTGACCTGACGGGCGCGCGTAAGGGCGGCCCTGCGCACGGCAGCCGACGCATGCCCAGCGCCGAGCACGGCTGCTTGCAGGCGATCGACGAAGGTTTGGTAACGCCGCATTGTTTGGCGATCCGCTCGCAGATTTTCAAATGTACTTTCTATGGCGGAAAATTGCGAGAGACACGCTCGAGAAGGTGCGCAAGACACCCGTGATCATCGCCGGCGGCTGCGGCCAAAGCTCGTGACGGTCGCAACCACCGTGCTCGGTCCTATTCCGATCGTGCTCGCGAGCGGCTCGGGTTTTGACATCACGCAGCCGATCGCGGCACCGAGCGTCGGCGGCAATGGTGACCTCGACGATCTATGTGCTCTTTCTGACTCCTTGCCTGTTCGCGATAGCACACGACTTTCGGGCCCGGTTTACCTAATTTGGGCCGGGGCGACGACCCGGCCCTTCGCTAACGCGTCGACCTGTGATAAACACAGTCTCAAATGCCCGACAGGATCACGCGTCTAGGCATGGAGGCCGAGCCCAACGGGCAGACAGCAAGCCCGTCGGGCGACGCCGTGCCTCGCTCTTTTGCGCCTGACGAAACGCTGTCGCCGACGGCGACGGAGAAGCTCCTCGAAAGCGGCGGCGCGAACATCTACGTCTTGTCGAAAGACCCCGAGCTCTTCGCAGCCATCAAGATCGCCGCCGGCAACCGCGTGCCCGTGCACGTGATCTGGAGCTTCGGTGAGCTTCGCCGCCACGCCGAACGTGGGGAGTGCAAAATCGTCTTGCTCGACGCAGATCTCTTCGAAGGAGACCTGCGCAGCTGGATCGAAGAGCTGGGCGCTCTCGAGCCGACGCTCGTCATGTTGGTCGCGGCGCCGCGTTCCGCCGAAGATGGGCTCACGGAGCTCCTCTCCGAGCGCCTCGTGTATCGCGTGCTGACCAAGCCGGCCGAAGTCCCGATCGCGCGCACGCTGCTCGATGTGGCCGTGAGCCGCTATCTGCTGCGCTGTGAAGAGGTCGCAGCATCGGTAACGGCGATCGACGCCGCGCGCGACGCGGTTACCGCCGCGGGCAACGACGTCCCGGCACCGCGCAACGACCTTCTCGCATTGCGGCAGGCGGCGCTGCAGAGCGCCCCCATCCGAGTGGAGCGACGCGAGCCAGTCGCGACAGCGAAAACCTATTGGCCCGCCTGGTTGCTCCCCGTCGGGCTCGTCGGCGCGATCGGTGTTGCAGCCTTCATCGGCGACTTTCCCTTGCTCGAGCCGCGCGGCCCGATCAGCGAGAACGCGGACGTCGCGCCGGAACCGATCTTTGCAGAGCCCATCGACGTCGAGGCCCCACCGGCAGACCAGGTCGTCGGCGGAATAGAAGAAGTGTTCCTGCCGGATGAGCCTGCCGCTGACGCTGAGACCGGGGCGGCGGAGGTGCCGGCCGATGCGCCGTCGGCGGCACCCGCATCCACTGTCGTTCCCGAGGCCGCGCTCGCGAGCGAGCCTCCGATTGTCGACGACACGGCGGCGTTGGCCCCACCGCTCGCCGAGCCATCGGCCGCTTCGCCTTCCGCCGTAGAACCGCCTGCCGCGGCACCGCCGGCGCCGGAACCCGCCACAGTCCCGGCCGCGACGGCGCCCACCGAGCTCGAAGGCGTGCTCGCAACGGCGTGGTCGCGCCTTCGCGAAAATGCGCTGCTTGCTCCTGCAGGCGACAGCGCACGCGACTATGTCGCGCGCGCGACCGAGCTCGCGCCGGACGCCCCCGACGTTCTCGCGATTCGTTTGCTGCTCGCCGACGCGGTTGCCGACGCGGCCCGTGCCGCGCTCGAATCAGGCGACTTCGCAGGCGCCGAGGCCTTGGCCGACGAAGCATTCCGTTTGGGCGCCTCGGACGAGACGCTCGCCGTGCTCGATCTCGATCTCGCGGCCGCGCGCGAGGTCGCCGCGCGCCGCGCGAGCTCAGAGCTCCTCGAGCTCGGTGTCGCGCGGATCCGCGAGGACCGGCTCATCGCCCCCGAGAACGACAGCGCGCTCGACTATTTGCGCCGCTTGCGCGCCGCGAGCCCCGACCACCCGGGCCTCGACTCGGCCTGGCAGAGTCTCGGCGAGGCGCTCGCGAACAAAGTCGAGGAATCTGGTGCAGCCGGCGATTGGGCGGGCGCAGAGGCGTGGCTCGAGCCGCTCGCGCTCGTCGCCGCACCCACGACCATCGAACCCCTTCGCGCCGAGGTCGACGTCGGGCTGCGTCAAGCCGCCTATCTCGCGACTCCGGCAGCCGACGGCGAGCTGCTTCTCCTGACGTCCGTCGCGCCAGTCTATCCGCAGGAAGCGCGGCGCCGCAGGATTACAGGATGGGTCGACGTCGAGCTCATCGTCGGCACGGACGGGATCCCTCACGAAGCGCGCGTCGTCACCGCCGACCCGCCGGCGACGTTCGACGAAGCGGCGCTCACGGCCGTTTCACGCTATCGGTACGAGCCCTTCGAGCGCGACGGGCTTGCTTACGAGCGCCTCGCGCGCGTGCGCATCCCCTTCGACTTGGACTAATCACTTCTATCGGTGGAGTTCGGCGCGATTACGCTCAGGGCTGCATCGGCTGCGGCCTTGCGATAGTCGCGTTTGTCACCGAGCTCGATGACGCGCGCGATCGAACGTCGCTTCGGCCGAGTCGAAACCGCTTTCGGCGCCGTTGCCGAGAGAATCCTCGATGTCGCCGCGCAGCTCCAGCGGCGGGCGCAAGTATGCGGCCTCGGCGGTTGCGCTCTGCGCGCGCAGGCGATAGCCGAACCCCGCGAGCTCGGGATTGCGCGCAAGCGTGCGCTCGACGGCCGTGCGCAACGTCAGTGGTTCGCCGGTTTCCGCCGGCTGCGCACGCGCGGCCGTGCCCGCGGTGATCGCGACGACCGCGAGATGCGCGGCGACGAGCGCGCGCGCGAAACGAATGAACATGCGAAAAACCCGGGCCGTTACGCATTTACGCGATCGCTGATAGCACGTAAGTGTTGAGGCCAGGTGCGACATCTATTGGCGCTGGGACCGCTTCGAGAACGACCCCGTCGCTGGCTCAGACGTCGAGGCTTTTAACGTGCGTTACTTACGTCGGGTTGGCGAGCACTCGCGGATCGGCATCGACTATCAGGCGCGTGCGGATAAGGCTATCTGATCACGAGGCCACCAGTGGTGTGCTGGCGCTCGATTTCCTGGAGGGTGTCGCGGACTTCCTTCTCATTGTCCGCTTCAATGAGGCCCGTATCGCTATCCTTACAAACGCGCTGCGGAATTATGGATCCGGTGACGCGCCGCATCTTGCAAGCCTGCTCATCGTCGACGAGCGTGCTCGCCTGAACAGTCTCGGTCTCGGCCTCGGCCGGCTCCTCGCCTGTTGCCGCAGCGGCCGGCGCCGGGACAGCGTCCGGGGCGGAGCGGCCCGCGCAACCGGCGACCACAATAGCAGTCACCAACAAGACGACCACGCGCATGACAGCATGAAAACTCAAGAGCAATTGCCAAGTCAACCGTGTGAAGGCGTGTTCCACCGGCGTCTCTAGTGACCGCCGAACGTCTCGAGCAATAGCGCGGGCAGCTCGTACATAGGGCTCAGCGGCATGGGCGCTGGGGTGAGGCCCGGCGTGAACCCGCGCTCGATCAGAGCTGCGGCGATGACACCGTCGTTCGTTATGACATGCACGGGCACGTCCCAGCGCGCGCCTTCGCCTGTGACATTCGCGGCCGGCTGGTGATCGCCGATCATGATCCAGACGAGATTCGTATCCGCATGCGCGCGCAGGAACCCCGCGACGTACTTGAACGTGTACGCGAGCGTCGCTGCGTACGCGGGCCGGAGGTTAGTCCAATCGCCGAGCCCCAGCGACGCCGCCTCGAGGCGGTCCTTGTCATAAGGGTCAGCCGAGAGCAGGCGCCGCCAATCCGGCTGATATGGCGGCACGGGATTGAACGGCATGTGCGTGCTGATCGTCGCAAAAAACACGAACAAAGGCGTGTGCGGCGCGTCCATCTCGAGCGCAGCCAGACGCGCGAGCGAGTATTGATCCGGAATGCGCCACCAGCCGAACTCGGGACCGTCGTAGTCGAGAGCGCGCGCGCCGTAGATGTCGTCGAACCCGTAGAACGCACCTTCGGGCCACTCGGTGCGCAGACCCGGCAGGAGCGCGACCGCGCGGTAACCGAGCTCTTTGAAACGCTTCGCGAGCGTCGCGCGATTCTGCGTCAACAATAGGTTGTAGGTGCCGTTGCTGCGTATGTCGAGGCCCGTCATGAAGCTCGAATGCGCGAGCCACGAGGTGCCGCCGAAGGTCGGTGAAGTCACGAACGCCGACACGACCTCGCGCCCGGATGCCTCGAGCGCCGCCGCGAGCTCGGCGCGGCCCGGCTCCACCACGGCGGCGATCTCGGGCACGTCGAATGCCGTTGCACCGTAGGACTCGACGAAATGCAGGACGACATCGGTGCCGTCGAGATTCGGCAGCGGATAGTCGCCGAGCGGCGTGCCGTTCGGCACACGCTGCGGATCGTTCGCCTCCGCGAACGCAGCCGCGATGAACTCGCCCTGCTGCCAATATGTGCGCGTGACCGGTAGCGAGAAGTATTGCAGCGTCCGCAAGGGCAAGCGCGTGTGACCGACGGCGAAAGCCGCAACGAGGACGAGTGCCAATCCACCGATCGCGCGACGCCCCGACCTGTGCTCGAGGCTCGCCACGACTCGAGCGAGCGCCACGCGCAGCAACATGAATATCGCCGCGAGCCCTGCGAAAAAAGCGACCACGATCGCCGCAAGCAGCACCGGGCTCGCTACCTCGACGAGCATCGCAGCGACGTTCGGCAAATATTGCGCATCCCAATAGAGATTGACGGCGCGGCCGTAGAGCGCGGGCGTCGTGACCTCGGCGTAACGGCCGATCGTCATGAGCGTCAGCACGATCGCAAGCACAGTCGAGAGCCTCGACGGGATCTTGCCGAAAAGTCGCGCACAAAGCGCGAGCGCCAGCAATAGCACTGCAATCTCGATTGAAACCTCGGGCCACATCGTGATCCACGGAGTTGGCCAGACGTTGTGAAAAGTCACCGCGAAATTGAGAAAGAAAAGCGCCAGCGCAAGAAACAGCCAGTCGCGCATCGCGGTCGACGCTTGCGCTACAGCGGCCGGACCGGCACGGCTCGCGAGCCAGCGCACGTCGATGGCGAATGACCAGCCCAGGGCGCCGAGACCGACGCCGCCGGCGGCGAAGCTCCACGGGCGCGCGACCGGCGGCGCCAGGCAGACGAGCAAGGTGACGATCTGCACGACGCACACGATCTGGCGCCGCCTGCTCGCCGGCAGAGGCGCGCTCATCCAAGGCCAGACTCGACCCAAGCCAACGAACGCGTAGCGCATGAGCCCCGCGATGAGTATCCATGCGCCCGCCTTGTCGTAATGAAAGCACAGCGCGCTCGACACGAGGATCAAGAGCGCGTCGGTCTCCATGTCGAAGCGCGCGCCGAACTCGGTCGCGGCCCCGAGGCGCCGCGCGACCCAGCCGTCGACGCCGTCGAGAACGAGCACGAGGCTCGCGATCGCAATCGCGAGCCACGCAAGCGCCGCACTCGGCGGCTCGGCCAAGAGCGCTATGAGCGGCGCGATCAGAATGAGGCGCACGAAAGTGACGGTGTTTGCGGCGCCGAAAGGTCCGCCGCGCCGCCGCGCGAACCAGAGCACGACGCCGCCGAGCACCACGCTTATCGCGACCGAGATCAACGGCATAGCTACTCCCGACGCGTATTATTGAGTTGCGTGCATTCCTCGTCCAGACTTCTTCCGTGACGAAGCTCGACCTCGAAGCGCGCGCATTCTGGATCACCGGCCCGCGGCGCGCCGAGATCCGCGGCGAGCGCCTGGCCGCGCCCGGCGCCGCGGAGGTGCTGATTCGCACTCTTTACACGGGCATCAGCCGCGGCACGGAGGCGCTCGTTTACTCGAATCGCGTTCCGGCCTCCGAGCACGCACGCATGCGGGCGCCGTTTCAAGTCGGCGATTTCCCCGCTCCGGTCAAATACGGCTATGCGAACGTCGGCCGCGTCGAGCAAGGACCGCGCGCCTTGGTCGGAAGGCCTGTCTTCTGCTTGTTCCCTCATCAGACGCGCTATGTCGTGCCCGCCGCGGCGATCCACGCGCTGCCCGACGACGTGCCGCCGCCACGCGCCGTGCTCGCCGCGAATCTCGAGACCGCCGTCAACGGGCTCTGGGACGCGCGCCCGAGCGTCGGCGATCGCATCGCGGTCGTCGGCGCGGGCACCGTCGGCTGCCTCGTAGCGTGGCTTGCGCAACGCATCGCCGGGTGCGATGTCGAGCTTATCGACGTGAATCCCGACAAAGAGGCTGCCGCCCGTGCGCTCGGTGTGGCGTTTCGCGTGCCGAGCGCCGCAACGGGATCGGCCGACGTCGTCGTGCACGCGAGCGGCACGAGTGCCGGGCTCGCGACTGCGCTCGCGCTCGCCGGTTACGAAGCGCGCGTAGTCGAGCTCAGCTGGCACGGCGCGGGCGACGTCGGCGTGCCGCTCGGGGCCGAATTTCATAGCCGGAGGCTCAAGCTCGTGTCCTCGCAAGTGGGCGGGATACCACCCGCACAGCAGAGCCGCTGGAACGTCGCGCGGCGCATGGCGCTCGTGCTCAAGCTCCTCGCGGAGCCTGCGCTCGATGCGCTCGTCACGGGCGAAAGCTCGTTCGACGACCTTCCGGATATCATGGCGCGGCTTGCGGCAGCGCCAGGGGCAGCGCTCTGCCACCGAATTCGTTTCGACTGAGGGCGAAAGCCGATGTTCAGCATCTGCGTCCGCGACCATTTCATGATCGCCCACAGCTTCCGCGGCGAGGTCTTCGGCCCGGCGCAGCGCGTGCACGGTGCGACCTATGTCGTCGACGTCGAGCTCAAGAAAGCAGAGCTCGACGCGAACGGCATCGTGGCCGACATCGGCCTCGCTGCGGCGACGCTCAAGAAGGTTCTCGGCGAGCTCAATTACCGGAATCTCGATGAGGTCAAGCAATTCGCCGGACGGAACACGACGACCGAGTACCTCGCGCAATCGATCTTCGAGCGCCTACGCAAGGAAATCGCGCACGGCGCGCTCGGTCCGGAAGCGCGGACGCTGCATTCGATGCGCGTCGTTCTCCACGAGTCGCATGTCGCGTGGGCCGCGTACGAGAGCGAGCTCGACGGCGCCCTTTAGCAGTCGCTCGATGCACGCTGTCGATCTCGTCGTACCCGGTGACATCGACACGATAACGGGCGGCTACATTTACGATCGCCGTATCCTCGCGGGGCTCACCGAGCTTGGTTGGGTCGCGCGCGTGCACTCGCTGCATGCAAGTTTCCCCGAGCCCACGCACGAAGCGCTGGCCGTCGCAGCCGCTGTCTTCGCGGGCTTGCCTGGCGGCGCTACGGTCGTCATCGACGGTCTCGCGCTCGCGGGCCTCAAAGACATTCTGCCGCCGCACATCACGCGCCTACGGCTGGTGGCACTGATTCATCATCCGCTCGCCTATGAAACCGGGCTCACGCGCGAGCGCGCAGCGCAGCTCGAAGCGGCTGAAAGCGCTGCGCTCGCGCGCGTCCATCGAGTCATCGTTACGAGCGCATGGACGAAACGCGTGCTCGAGACGTTCGGCGTCGGTGCAGTGCGCATCTCCGTCGTCGAGCCCGGCACGGACCCGGCGCCGCTGCATCGCCCTCATCCCGGCGCGCCGCTCGAGCTCCTGTGCGTCGCGTCGCTGACCAAAAGAAAGGGCCATGCGGTGCTCTTCGACGCGCTCGGCAAGCTCAAGGGCCGGCCATGGCATTTGACCTGCGCGGGCAGCCTTACCCGGGACCCGGAGCTCGTCGCGAGCTTGCGTGCGCAGATCGAGCGGCTGGGTCTGCGCGACCGCGTTACATTCTTGGGCGAGCTCGCGCCCGAGAAGCTCGGCGAGCTGTATGCACGCGCCGATATCTTCGTGCTCGCTTCTTACCTCGAAGGTTACGGAATGGCGTTCGCCGAAGCGCTCGCGCGCGGTATTCCCATCGTCGCGACGAGCGGCGGCGCCATCGCGAGCACGGTTCCGGCCGCCGCGAGCCGACTCGTGCCGCCGGGTGATGTCGCCGCGCTCGCCGCTGCGCTCGCGGAACTCCTCGACGACGATGCCAAGCGCGCGTGCCTTACAGAGGGCGCGGCACACCACCGCACCACGCTCCCCACGTGGCAAGTCGCGAGCGAGCGCTTCGCGAACGCGCTCCTCGAGCCTTGAACGTGCAAGCGTTCTCGGCCGCTTGGCTTGCGCTCAGGGAACCGGCCGATGCGCGTGCGCGCTCGGCCGCTTTGGTCGAGGTGATTCGCGGGAGCGGCGCGATCGTCGACCTCGGGGCCGGCACGGGCGCGAACCTGCGTTACCTGGCACCGCGGCTCGGCGGCAACCAAGAGTGGCTGCTCGTGGACTCGGATGGGGGATTGCTCAGCGGCGCGCGCGCGCAGCTTCGCGAATGGGCCGCAACGCTCGACGCGCGAGTCGAGACGGACACGAACCGTATCTTGATTACAGCCGCCTCGTTCAGCGCCGCGGTCCGCACGCAAGAGCTCGACATCGCGCGCAACCTCGCGGCGCTCCCGCTGTCGCGCGGCTGTCTCGTGACGGCATCGGCGTTGCTCGATCTGGTTTCTCCGCACTGGCTCGAGGCGCTCGCCGACGCTTGCCGCGCGGCGAACGCAGAAGTGCTCTTCGCATTAACTTACGACGGGCGCATGACGCTCGAGCCGGCCGAGCCCGACGACGAGATCGCACGCGCGCTTTTCAATCGACATCAACGCAAAGACAAAGGCTTCGGCCCGGCGCTCGGACCCGAAGCGGCGGCGGCGGCGAAGCCCGCATTCGCCAAGCGTGGCTACGTGGTCGAGACAGCAGCAAGCGATTGGCGCCTGGGACACGACGAGCAGCGTCTTCAAGGCGAGCTCATCGACGGTTGGCTCGATGCGGCGCTCGAGATCGACCCCGATTCACGACACGCGCTGGAACCTTGGCACGCACGTCATCGCCGGCGCATCGACGCCGGCCAATGCCGAATGAGCGTCGGCCACGCCGATGTCGCGGGCCGACCGAGCCGTTAGGCGCCCCGGAACGCTACAACGCGAAGTTGAGGCCGATCATATACCGGCGTCCGAGCAAGTCGAACAACGCCGAATTCCTCTGGTTGGCGCCGGCCCCGAACGCGTCCCACGTCGCGGCGATGGGAGGATCCTCGTCGAGCACGTTGTTGATGTTGCCGAAGACCTCGATCTCGCCGTTGCGGGTAGTGAACGTCCAGGAGATCCGCGTATCGACGTAAAACGCCGAATCGACGGTGTTGTCCGCGACGTTGTAGAGCACAACGCCCGTCGTGGCATTGGGCACGTTGTTCGTCGCGGACAGGAGGCCCGAGTCGATGTATCTTCCTTGCACGAACAGATCCAAAGGCCCGTTCCCATACATCGCGCTCAGCGTGTGCTTCCACTCGGGCAGCGAGAAGAACCCGGTCTCGCCGGCACGGTCGGTACGAACGCCCGTGGAGCCGGTCGTGGAATTGTCGCGCAGGAAGGTGCTCAAGTAGCGCAGCGTGAGCCGCCCGTCACCGACTTGTCGACCGTAAACGACTTCCAAGTCCACGCCGCCGACCTCGGCCTGACTGACGTTCTGATACGTCTGGTTGACGAACTGGATCAAGCCGCTGACGGGATCGCGCTGGATGTACTGACATTGATCTTGATCGCCCGAGATGTAGCAGAGATCGACGATTTGCTGCGCCGTGTACGATTCGATGGCGCCGGCGAGCTTCACGTCGTACCAGTCGATCGAGACATCGAGCCCCGACACGGACTCCGGCCCGTAGACAAACCCTACCGTCGTCGTGTCGGCTTGCTCTGGCTTGACGTTCGGGTTACCGCCTTGAACTAGCGTGATCGGATACGCCGGCGGCGTCGGAGTGATTCCCCTATCCATGATCGATCCGGCAGCGCCGGTCCGATCGAACCGCTCGCCGAGCGTGGCGGCCCGGACGTCGTGCGAGTGCGTGCCGCGCAGCCGCAGGGTTTGAGTCAGATTGGCGTCGAGCCCGAGCTTGTACGATGTGAACCCGCCGCTGCCTTGGTAGTCCGCGCGGCGTATGGCACCGTTGAAGCCCACGCGGTCGGCCACGAGCGGGATCAGTATTTCGCTGAATATCTCGGCGACGTCGAACTCGCCGCGCGCGAATGGCACCTTGGAGAACTGGAACTCGACGGAGTTGTTCCAAGCGCCGGTCGGGACACCGCGAATGCCGAGTGCCGGATTGTTGTTGGCCACGGGGAACACGAATGGATCCGCCGCGGGGTTCCCTTGCGCCGCCTGTACTTTCTGGTCGAGGCTCTCCTTGCGCCACGCGCCGCCGAACGCCATCCAGATCGGACCTGCCCAACCCTCGGCGATGTCGCCGCTCGTCGAGACCTCGAACACGGGCTGTTCGATCGTGATGTCCCGCACCTTGTCGGGTCCGGAGATGTAGCTGTACGTCTCGGGCGGATAGCCGGGCAGATATGGAACCGTCGTGACCGGTATACCCGGGTCGAAGCCCGTGACCCAGTCGATGGCCGCCGGCGACGCGCGCCCACGCCCGAAGAGGTTCAACGGCACGCAGCCGGGAGCCGTGCTCGGATTGACTCGCGTCACGTTGCAGACGATCGGGCTATTGGGATCCGCAGGATTCGAGCGCACGGCATCGAGGGCGAGAAAGATGCGATCGAGGCGAATTCCGCCGATTTGGCTCGCGAGCACCTGGGTTTCGCCATACTGCGCGTAACCCTCGAGGCTCCAGCCGTTGAAGAAGCCGTCGGAGCTTATCTCGGCATCGAAACCGACCGTCAGCGACCCCATCTCGGTGTCTTGCTTCGTATAGGCCTCTCCGGCGATATCGGAGCTATGACCGATCCGACCGAAGCTGAACGACGTGACACCGGCGGCATCCATCGCCGCGCCGAGCCCTGCCGGCAAGAACGCGTTGTCGCGAAAAATCGTCATCGGCTGATTCGTGCCGCCATGGAACAATCCACCCGCGTTGGCGCCCGTGAATTCGGCCTCGCCGTACATGAGCTGGGTGTAAACCTTCATGTTGTCGCCGATATCGTGATCGACATACACGAAAAGATTCTTGCGCGCGGAGTCGTTCTGCACGTTCGGCTTGTCCGAGTTGTTGTCGGTGCCGCTGCCGCCGTTCGTGATCGAATGCATGCCGAAGGCGGGCGCGCTCACGCTGCCGAGCGTGAACGGCGAGTAGGTTCCATCGGGGTTGAAGACGTATCGCCCGAACGTGCCCGTCGCGTTCGGCAGCACGACGCCGTCATACGAGGCGTTGGTCGATACGACGTTCGGCAGAATCAGATCCTGCGGATTGGCGAGGCTCGTGCCCGCGCCAGCCGCAGTGTTGCGCACGCGCCCCCAGGCCTGGTACCAGTCGCGGTCTTGGTAGGTGTATACGCCGTCTTGCTCGTAAGCCTCGCCCGAGATCAGCATGTGCGTGCGCTCGCCGATGCCGAACCCGCCGGATACGGATAGCTCGTGGTTCGTGTTGTCGCCGATGTCGGTCTGCCCCGTCTGATAGTTCGCGCGGAAGCCGTCGAAGTCGGTATCGAGAATGAAGTTCACGACGCCGGACACGGCATCGGTGCCGTAGGCCGCCGAGGCTCCTCCGGTCACGGCCTCGACACGCGCGATCATGCTCTCGGGAAACAAGTTGATGTCGGGTCCGCCGTAAATCGTCGAGGAAACGACCCGCCGCCCATCGAGCAGCGTCAGCGTTCGCTTTTGCCCGTTGGCCGAAAGGGCGCGCAGATTGAGGTTACCGGCCCCAGGTGTCGTAAAGAACCCGGCCGTGTTTGCCGTCGTCGTGCTGCCGTAGAACTGGGGGATCTGCGCCATGGCCTCGGCGAGGGTTCCCGGCGCCATCGCCTCGAGCTCGACCGAGCTGACCGACGTCACCGGCGTCGGCGTCGTCATGCCCGATCGCTGGATGCGTGTGCCCGTGACCGTTATCTCGTCGCTCTCCTGGGCAACCGCCGCGCCGGACGCAGCCAACGCCAGCATGACCGCCGTTGCCATGCGCGAACGTGTGAATGCCGTGTGCTCCGCGCGCGCACTGAACCGAAGCGGTTTGGTCACTTTGCTCATGGTTGCCCCCTTCAAGGTCTCACTGAGTTCTTTGTTGTTAGTCGGCTACTACTGAAACAGAATACAGATTCTTAGTTTCCCGTCAAGCTATAATCCGCCGCAAGAACAGCGCCTCAGGCGCGGTAGAGTTCGCGACATGGCAAGAGCCGCAGACACGATTTCGCCGGTCGGAAGGATCAAACAACCGCGCGGCCGCAAGACTTACGACGCGCTCATCGAGACCGGGTTCAAGTTACTCGAGCACAACGAGCTCGAGTCGATCTCGATTGCGGAGCTAGCGAAAGCCGCGGGCTACTCGGTCGGAGCTTTTTACGCCCGCTTCCACAGCAAGGACGAGTTTTTCGATGCGATGATCGCCCATCATCTCGAGCATCGGACCCGCGCGCGCGATCACCTAGTCGCCACGGCGCCTGACGATACACTCGTCGACGCGCTCATCGAGGAGCTCGTTACCTATTACTGGAAGAGGCGGCGATTCTGGCGCGCAGCGCTTGTGCGCAGCATTCGCGACCCGAAGTTCTGGGAGCCGATCCGGCAGCACGGCCGCGAGTTCGCCGACATGCTCATCGAGCGCATGAACCAGCGCGCCAAACGCACGTTGACAAAGGCAGAGCGCACGAACGTGAGCTTCGCGTTCCAGCTCGCGCTCGGCACGATCAACAATGCGATTCTGAACAGGCCCGGTCCGATCTTCATCGGCCAAGACCTGTTCGTTAGAAATCTGGCCCGCGCGTTTCGGCTCGTCTCGAACTACGACAGCCTCGTCGGCGTCGCCGGCGTTACGCCGAACACGCCGCTTCAGTAGACACGCGCAAGCGGTGCGCCGGCAGCGCGATCGCCGGCGGGCGCGCGCGCGCGTAAGTCGCAGTCGAACAAGACGTCGCCGCCCATCACGAAAATCCGATGTGCCGGCCGCAAGCACTCGGCGATGCGCTCGCTCGGCGGCAGCTGCAAACCCGGCCTGCCGCTGCCCATGACCAGTGGCGCAACGGCGATTTGCAGCCGATCGAGGAGACCTGCTTCGAGAAACCGCGACACGGTCGTGCCCCCGCCTTCGACAAAGATTCGTTTGAGGCCGCGCGCGTGCAACGTCTCGAGAAGCGCGCGTAGATCGAGACTCACGCCGCCTGAAGGTACGCCGATGATTTCTGCGCCGCGGCTTTCGCGGCTAAATCCGCTCCCACCAAAACGCTCCCTTGCTACGTCGGCGCTGCAAACGAGAAGGGTCTCGGCCTCGCCATCCGTAAGCACACGGCAGTTCGCAGAAAGCCGCAAGCGCGGATCGAGAATCACGCGCACGGGATTCGTGCCCGGCACGAGACGTGTCGTCAGGCGCGGATTGTCGGCCGCGATCGTGCCGGCGCCGACGATGACGGCGTCGGCCAGCGCGCGCATGCGGTGCAAATGCCGGATGTTCTCGGGGCCGTTGACGTAGCTCGAATCGCCGCTCCGAGTCGCGACGTAGCCGTCGATGCTCTGTCCCAGGTGCGCGACCGTGAGCGGCGCCCTGCCGCACATCGGCAAGTAGAGGTCGAGCAACGCCCCCATCTCGCCGGGCAGAGGTCGCGCGGGAATCCAAACGCCGTCGCGACGAAGCTCGAGCACGGCAGCGGGCGTCTCTGCGCCGATGGCGGCCAGTTCCCCGTCGCCGCCGAGCGTGAAATGGCCCGCGGCCGGCGACGCCGCGCGCGCATGCCGGCCCGCTGCGAGCAGCATTGCCCAGGCCCAATCGAGCGTGTCCTTTAACACGTCGTTCATAATGGGGCTCTGCCTGTTATCCTAGCAATCGTGACGAAGCGGAACGGCACCAAGACCGGGACCGAAGGCGGGATCAACGGTGAGGCAGAGGCGCTCGGCGTCGATCGGGCGCTCGGCGAGCTGCGTCGCGGCCGCGCGATCCGGATCGTCGGCCGCCTTGGCGCGGCCATCGTCGCGGCCGTCGAGACGATCCAAGAGCCGCTCTTCGCGCGGCTCAGCACGGCTGCGGACGGCCGGCTCGCGCTGCTCTTGACGCCGCAGCGCGCCGAGGCCGTCGGGCTTGCAAGCAATGGCGCAGCCGTCGCGCTGGCTTGCCACGCGGGATTCCGCCTCGATGAGCTGCGTGCGCTCGGCGGGATGGCGAGCAACGTCGTCGCGCACCCGACCGCACTCAACACGATCCCCTGGACCGGCGATGCGGCGATCGCGTCCGCGGCCTTCAAGCTCGCTAAGGCCGGCAAGCTCTTGCCCTCGCTGCTGGGCTTCGATGCTCAAGGCCTCGACGACGACGATTCCTCGCTCGTGAGCGTCGACGTCGCCGCGATCGAGCGCCACGCGGGCCTCGCCCGCAACTTGAAGCGCACGAGCCAGTCGCGCGTGCCGCTCGCCGCAGCCGAGGAAAGCCGAGTCGTGCTGTTCCGCGACGAGCAGGGCTTGGGCGAGCACGTCGCGGTCGTCATCGGCAATCCGGATCTGCGTGGCATCGTCCCGGTCCGACTGCACTCGGCGTGCCTCACGGGCGACCTGCTCGGCAGTCTGCGCTGCGACTGCGGGGAGCAGTTGCGCGCGGCCGTGCGCCGGATCGCCGAGCTCGGCGGCGGCGTGCTCCTATACCTGGACCAAGAAGGCCGCGGCATCGGGCTCGCGAACAAGCTGCGCGCCTACGCCATTCAGGATACGGGCCTCGATACCGTCGATGCCGACCGGCACTTGGGCTTTCACGCCGACGAGCGCAATTACGATGTTGCGGCCGCATTGCTGCACGAGCTCGGCATCAGGCGTATCCGCTTGCTCACGAACAACCCGCGCAAGATAGACGCGCTCAAGCAGCACGGCATCGACGTCGTCGGCCGCATGCCGCTTCTCGCGCCGACGAACACGCACAACGAGAGATACTTGCGGGCGAAACGCGAACGGTCGGGACATCTCGCGGACTGATCTCGAAACGCGCTCGAGCGACCGCGCGTCTCAACGGCGCGCGTTCGAGATCACGCCGAGCGGTATCTCAGCGACCTCGGCGAGCAGTGTCGCGAAACGATTCGCGACGTGCTCGAGATAGAGCGCCCCGCGCTTTGCATCAGCCGCGGCCGCGTTGCCGCAGACGCCGGCCGGATGCAAGTCCTGCGCTTTCCAGCCGAACCCGATCGGCTTCTCGGCGCCGAGGAGCTCGTTCTCGCGGGCGAGCTCGGCGCTCAAGCCCGCGAAATTCTCGAGCGCCTCGCGGCGCACGCGATCGGGCGCAAGATGCAGCATCAGCGAGGTCTCGACCTCGCCGCCGTGAACGCCATGAGCCCACTCGTCGGCCGAGAACAATCCCTCCGGCGCTCCGAACGAGAAATAATTCGCGCGCACGACGAAAAGGTCATGCGCGACGCGCAGGCGCAGCGCCGCGAGATCGACGAGCGCCCTTTGCCCGCCGTGTGTGTTGAAGATCACGAGCTTGCGCACACCGGCGCGCGCGACGCTCGCGCCGATGTCGAGCCATACGCGCAGCAGCGTCTCGGCGGCGATGCTGAGCGTGCCCGGAAAGTCCGCATGCTCGGGGCTCGTGCCGACGTTTTGCGCCGGAAGCACGAGCACGGCGGGAGAGCGCGGCAACCGCTCGAGCGTTGCTTTGATGATGCCGTCGTTGATGAGCGCATCGGTCTCGAGCGGGAGGTGCGGCCCGTGCTGCTCGACAGCGGCGACGGGCAGCACCGCGACAGTATGCTCGGCATCGATGCCCGCGAAGTCGCGGGTCGTGAGATTCTGCCAGTAGCCACTCGTCAGCATAACGGCGTCGTGGGAGCAAGCATGGCAGCATTGTGGGAGCGGCGTGAGGCGCGATTCAAGCACCTTTGGGCCTGAAGAGTCGCGACTAAAGTCGCTCCCCCAGAGGCCGCTCCTACAGAAGCCGGCCTTCGGCGACGGGGCGGACTCTACCGCCAACCTCGTTCGGCGCGCCGACGCGCAGGTAGATCCGCGCCGGCCGCGCAATCTCGAAACCCTGCTCGACAATGAACTTCCCCGCAACACCCTGCGATCGCAGATAGGCGGCGAAAGCCGCGCACGCCGACCCCGTCGCGGGATCCTCGCGCATTCCCGCGCCGTCGAAGAAATGCATGCGCGCCGCGAAGTCGGCGTCCTGCGAATAGGTCTCGCGACAGACCGTGAACGGATACGCGCCGGGCGAAAGCGCCCCGAGAGCCTCGCGCTCGACGCGCACGCGCTTCAGCGCAGCGAGCGCCTTGACGCCGATCAGCAGAAACTTCGGCCCGCAGGTCACATAACAAGGAGCGATGGATGTATCCAAGTTCCCCTCGCCGAGCCCGATGACCTCGGCTGCGAGGCCTGTCGGCACCCCGCTTCCGAAAGTCGCCGACGGCGGCGTCATCCAGGCGACGCCGTCGGCAAAACGCACGGGCACGTCGCCGGCGCGAAGTGCGAGTGTGAACGGCCGCTTCCCACCGGACAGCACCCATGCCGTGCCGAGCGTCGGGTGCCCGGCGAACGGCATTTCCTCATGAGGAGTGAAGATCCGCACGGTCGCGCGATCGCCGGCCACGGCGGTCACGAAGGTCGTCTCAGAGAGATTCATCTCGCGCGCGATGTCCTGCATCGCCTTCGTGTCGAGACGCGCGGCATCACGCACGACGGCGAGAGGGTTGCCGCCGAACGGCGCTTCCGCGAACACATCGACGATCGTGTAGTTCACGAGGGCATCCAGATGGCCACAACGGTATACAACATCAGGACGACGAGCACGATGCTCGACGTGCGGCGCCAACGCGGATCGCCGAGGTAGCGGCGCGCCGATACGCCGAGCAGCACCCACGACAGGATGCACGGCACGTTGACGGCGACGAACAAGGCGACGACTGCCCAAAGCGCCGCGGCGCCGTCGCCGAACGCCGGCACGAAGACGGACGCCGTCGTCAGGGCCATGATCCAGCCCTTGGGATTCGCGAACTGAAAGAGCACCGCCTCGCCGAAGCCGACAGGCCGCGCGCGCGTTTCCGTCGCGCTCGGCGCGAGCGCGTGACGCATCGTCCACGCAAGGTAGAGCAAGTAGACCGAGCCCATGACTTGAAGAGCAATTCCGGCCGTAGGATTACGCTCGATGAGTGCGCCTACGCCGTAGCCGCAGACGAGCAGCAACGCGCCGAATCCCACGGGAACTCCGAGCAGGTGCGGCAGCGTGCGCCGCCAACCGAAAGCAATTCCGGAGGCGGAGAGCATGATGTTGTTCGGCCCCGGCGTAATCGACGCGACGAACGCGTAGCTCAGCAGCGGCAGAAGGGTTTCCATGGCGCAAATCTCTCGACGAGAGCGCAAATGTAGACGCCGCCGGCCGACTAGTACAGAATCAGATATTCTTCATTGTATATAGTACAGATGCCTATGCGTGAGAACGCTGATCGGCTCAGATACGAGGTCGTCGCCGACGTCATCGAGAAACAGATCGGCGGCGGGTTGCTGCGCGCGCACGAGCGCGTGCCTTCGGTGCGCGCGCTGAGCCGTACTCTCGGCGTCAGCGTAGGTACCGTCGTTCAGGCCTATGTGCACCTCGAGCGCCGCGGCGTCTTGCACACGCGGCCGCGCTCCGGGCACTTCGTGAGCGCCCGCGTCGATCCCGCCGTGCCGGCTCCGACGCGCGCGATCAAGATCCAGACGCGCCCCGCGCGCGTCGCGCCGAAGGTCATCGATACGGTGCTCGAGTCGCTCCGCCGCAGCGACTTGATCGCGCTCAATAGCGCAGTGGCGCTCGCCGCAGCGCGCATCGACGGCCGTCTCAACAGCATCGCGCGCAGCGTGTTGCGCGAGGATCCGGGCAATCCCAACGACCTCGTGAAACCCCCGGGCGACGCGACGCTGCGCCGCGCGGTTGCGAAGCGACTCGCGGCGACGGGGTGCGCGGCGCGCGAGGAAGACGTCGTCATTACGAACGGCACTATGGAAGCAATCACGCTCGCGCTCGGCATGCTGTGCAAGAGCGGCGATACGGTGCTCGTCGAGTCGCCGACGTATTTCGGCATCCTGCAGGTCATCGAGCACCTGCGTCTCAACGTCGTCGAGGTGCCGAATCATCCGGGGCACGGGATCGACGTCGCCGCCGTCGAGAGCGCCGTCGGCTCCGGCCGAATCGACGCTGCCGTTCTGCAATCGAGCTTCAACAATCCGACCGGCGCCGTGACGCCCGATGAGAGCAAGCGGCGCATCGTCGAGATTCTAAGTGGCGCGGAAATTCCGCTCGTCGAGGACGACATCTACGGCGACCTGCACTTCGGCCCGCACCGGCCAAAGCCGTTCGCGGCCTTTGATGAAACCGGATCGGTGATCTACTGCGCGTCGATCTCGAAGACCGTCGCGCTCGGCTATCGGATCGGCTGGGCCGTGAGCCCGCGACACGCGCACGCGATGATGAAAGCGAAGTTCTTCGCGTCGGTCGCGAGCCCGACGCTCCAACAGCGAATTCTGAGCCGCTACTACGCAGCGGGCATCCACGACCGGCATCTGCGGTACGTGCGCGAGAACCTCGCGGCCAACTGCCGCCGCCTCGTCGCCGCGATCGCCCGCGAGTTTCCCGCCGGCACGCGCGTCAGCAGCCCCTCGGGCGGCGTCGTGCTCTGGGTCGAGCTGCCGCGCGGCGCCGACGGCGTCAGCCTCTTCGAGCGCGCGCTCGAGCGCGGCATCGGCATCGCGCCGGGAATCATCTTCTCGGCGACTGCGGGCTACCGAAACTGCATCCGCCTCAGCGCGGGCCTGCCCTTCGGGCCCGAGGTCGAGAAGGCGCTCACGACGCTCGGTCGACTAGCGCGCGCCGATCACGGCTAAAGCCGCTCCCACAAATTTAGAGCCGCTCCGACGATTCCATCAATGGTGTCCGCCGGGACCGT
Source organism: Gammaproteobacteria bacterium (assembly GCA_036555065.1). Lineage (GTDB taxonomy): Bacteria > Pseudomonadota > Gammaproteobacteria > Steroidobacterales > Rariloculaceae > DATBLZ01. The sequence goes on along the minus strand of DATBLZ010000042.1, from coordinate 1,339 downwards.
GAGCGTGGCGGTGTGCGATTTCTTCCGTCGTCGCCTCGCGCACCTCGAGTATCCGTACGTCGAAGACGAGCGTCTTGCCGGCGAGCGGATGATTGAGGTCGAGGTCGACGTTGAACTTGCCGACCTTGAGCACGAGGGCCTGGCGAGGACCCGCATTCGTGTTGACGGCAACGCGCTTGCCGGCCTCGAGTTTTCCGGGGCGAATCAAATGCTTCACCGGTACTCGTTGCACAGCCGATTCATCGCGCATGCCGTAGGCATGCTCGGGCGCAATCCGCGCCTGGAACGTATCCCCGGCCTTCTTGCCGCGCAATTCATTCTCAAGACCCGGCACGATGTTGCCGTATCCGTGCAGGTAGACGATCGGATCCTTGCCCTCGGAAGCCTCAGTAAACGACCCTTCCGCGTCGGTCAAGCTGTAGTGAAAAGTGACGACTTTGTCACGCTCGATCTGCATGCCATTCCTTTCGCGTCCCGCGAACCGGATAAGCTAGCGCAGCCGAAGAGCGCTCCACAAGGCACCACGAGGACTCCGATCCTTGCTGAGCTACCAGCACGATTACCATGCGGGCAACCACGCCGACGTGCTCAAGCACAGCGTCCTTGCGCTCTTGATTCGCGCGCTCCAGCGTAAGCCCGCGGCGCTCCGCGTCATCGACAGCCACGCGGGCTCCGGCGTTTACGATCTCGAGAGCCGGATGGCGCAGCACGGGCGCGAGTTCGAAACCGGCGTCGCCCTCGTCAGGCGCGCGAGCGCCCCACTGCCCTGCGTGCGCCCCTACCTCGCGGTGCTCGATGAGCTCAACGCGGCGGGCGGACTCCGCCATTACCCCGGATCTCCGGAGCTCGCCGCGCGCCTGCTGCGCGAGCAGGACCACCTCGAGCTCTTCGAGCTCCATCCTCAGGCGGCCAGGGCGCTGCGCGCGCGCTACGCGCGCAACCCTCGGGTCCACGTTCATCGTCGCGACGGCTTCGAGGGCCTCGTTGCGGTCGTGCCGCCCACGGAACGCCGCGGAATCGTGCTCATCGATCCCGCGTACGAAGAGAAGAACGATTTCAGCCGTGTTGCCGACGTCGTTGCTGCTTGCTGCAAGCGCTGGGCAAGCGGCGTGTACATGGTTTGGTACCCCTTGATTCGGCACTCGGGGGCCGACCGGCTCATCGAGACGTTGGGTAAGCTTAAGATTCCGCGAACGTTGCGTGTCGAGCTCGAAGTGGCGCCGCATTCCGACGGGCTGCGCGGCTCGGGGCTCGTGATCGCCAACCTTCCGTTCCAGGTCGATCGGGACCTTCGCGAGCTCGCTCCGTGGCTCGGACGCGTGCTCGCGCAGAGCGCCGG
>DATBLZ010000022.1:0-11518 GCA_036555065.1 Gammaproteobacteria bacterium | reverse complement strand
ATCGCCGAGCCGGAATCGACGGGACCCGGCAACTTGACCGTGCACGCAGCAATCTTCGCGAAGCGGTCCTTCACCGTGCGCAGCTACGGCACGCGCGAGCTCGCAACGCTCAGCGTCTACGGCAGCGTCGCCGCGGGCTCGGTATCGGCCACGGAGCCGAGATTCCGCACGAAACTTCAGTTCGACGACCGGCTCACGAATCTGCGCCCGCCGAGCTTCCCGCTCACGGATCGTTACGAGCTCGCGGCCTGGGACGGCCGCTGGGTCCTCGACGCCGAGTGACCGACCTGCTGCGTAAGGAAGATGGGTGGGCGATCTGGCTCGGCTTCGGCCTCGTCGTCGTCGCATGGGCGTTCTTCGAGGCGGGATCGTCGATCCGCTGGATCGCAGTAGCTCCTCCGCAGTGGTCCACATTCGGCGAGCTAGGTGCGCATTTCGCCTCGGCCTGGCCGCGCTACGTCGCGCAGTTTGCGCTCTGGGCCGGCGCCTTCGGTGCCAGCGTCGCGCTCATGGGCGTGCGCGTGCGCGAGTTCCTTCCGGCGTTCGCGTTCGTCTTCGTCTGCGCGGTGGCGATCGCGGCCGTCGGCTCTTGGATCTACGCGTCGCGTTATAACCTCGAGCCCCCGCTCGTTGCGCTGTTGCTCGGGCTCGCGATCTCGAACTTGATTGGGTTGCCGAGCTGGCTCGATGCCGGATTCCGCGTCGAGTACTACATCAAAACCGGCATCGTGCTCATGGGCGCGACGCTGCCATTCACGCTAATCATTTGGGCGGGACCGATCGCGATCGTGCAGGCGACGATCGTGTCGATCACGACGTTCCTCGTCATCTACTTCACGGGCAAGCGGCTGGGTCTCGACAAGCGGCTCTGCGCGACGCTCGGCGCCGGTGGGGCCGTCTGCGGTGTGTCGGCATCGATCGCGATCGCCGGCGCCGTGGGTGCAAAAAAGGAGCACGCGCCGATCTCGATCACGCTCGTCATCCTCTGGGCGATCGTCATGATCTTCTTTTTACCGCTTGCGTCGCGCGCCTTGGGGTTGCACGCGGGCGTTGCGGGCGCGTGGATCGGCAACTCGGAATTCGCCGATGCCGCGGGCTTCGCCGCCGCGCAGGCCTACGGCAACCTCGCCGAGCGCCTGCCCGAGATCGAAGGCTCGGCCGACGACGCCGTCAATTCGTTCACGCTCATGAAGGTCGTTGGGCGCGATATTTGGATCGGCATCTGGGCGTTCATTCTCGCGATCGTCGCAACGACACGTTGGGATGCCGGTGAGTCGGGCCAAGCACGGAAAGCCAGTCCGGCCGAAATTTGGCGGCGGTTTCCGAAGTTCGTTTTGGGATTCGCGCTGACGTCGCTCTTCGTGACGGCGGTCGCGAGCGGTTACGCGCGCGACGAATTCGAGGCGCTCGTGCAGCCGGACTTCGTCGCACCGATTCGGTCTTTGCGCACTTGGGCCTTCATCTTTTGCTTCTTCTCGATCGGCCTCACGACGCGCTTCCGCGAGCTCGCGGCCGCGGGCTCGAAGCCCTTCTGGGCGTTCACCACCGGCGTCGCCGTCAATGTCGTGATCGGCTTCGTGCTCGCGGTGCTCGTGTTCGGATCGTACTGGGCGGCGCTCTAGCTCTTTGAACGTTTCGACTTAGCGGCGCTGTTGAGCACGACCGCTTCGCGAACGAGCGCCTTGAAGGCGGACGCGTCGACTTCCTCTCCTTCGTGGATGTCGATGGCGCGGCGCACGTTGCCGTCGAGACTCGAGTTGAAAAGGCGCGCCGGATCCTTGAGAGCTGCGCCTTTGGCGAACGTGAGCTTCACGGCGCTCTTGTAGGACTCGCCCGTGCAGATGATACCGTCGTGCGACCAAACCGGCGTGCCCATCCACTTCCACTCCTCGACGACGTCGGGCTCGGCTTCCTTGATGAGCTTGCGCATTCGGCCGAGCGTCTGTCCGCGCCAATCGCCGAGCGCGGCGATTTTTCGCAAGATTTGCTCGGTCGCGGACAGGCCCTGGCTCGCGCCTGACTTTCTTACGCTCTTAGTCACGTTGGAGCGCAACACACCCGAATCGCTGCCGAATGGTCGAGAGCTGGTTATCCGGCATAGACAGCAACTGTTCGGAGGTGACGTGTCCAGACTCCTCGCGAACGATACGAAACGCGCCTTCCTCGATACGCAACCACATTAGGTAACCGCAATGAATGGGTGCCTCCTCGTACTCGTTATTAAAGTCTGCAGCCACATATAGCCCCGGCTGCGGCGCGCCGGGCGGGTTGTCGTACAAGGTGAGACGCGCGATTTGCAGCTTTACCGGAACACCCACGTCTGAGCGGAAAGACCGTTTCTCGGCTTCCCATGATTCGGGGGTAGACAAGCCTCGCAGGCCTGCGTCGACGACAGCATAAGCCTTTTCGTACCGTTCATTTGCGATGTCCTCGAAGTACTCGATCGACATCGCTCGGACGGTGTTCTTGACTTCCTCGGCCTCCGCGGTCGAGCCAAGTGTGGGGGAAGTCGCGACGTCGGCCGCGGAAGGACTCGGGGCAGAACACTCGAGCTCCTGAATGAAAGTGAAGGACGACGGTTCCTCGGCAACCTGCTCGATGGGTTCGGTGCTAGCGAAACGGTAGCGCCCCAAAACGGGGCGCGAGCCTTCACACAGCTCTGCTGCCTTTGGCAATAGGAGCGCCTGAGCCTCCTCAATGCCCAGGATGGTCTCTGAAGCGAGGGATAGCTCGTATCGCCCGTTCCCTAGAGGCTCGACGGCGATGTCTGCGAAGCGTCCATTGATCGCTTGAAACTGAAGCAGGATGTTGTCGCAGGAAATCTTGTCGGCTTCGCAACGAATGCTCATTTCTACGTGGGTGTTGTCGTCCCTAACCACGACGGAGCGCTTGACCGCCGTCGGATGACTTGGATGCCCCTCGGGCGCAAAGGACCAAATCGTAAATTCTCGTCGATCTTCTGCGATCAGCCAACCGTTCTCGGTCCGAAACGTTACTTCTGGCTTCTCCCGAAGCGCCCTCAGAGCAGCCTCGACAGAAGGGTATCCGATGGTTGACGTGTCCGACTCAGGTAGGTTGCCCGCGGTCTGTGCCAACCCCCCTCCAGCTGCGCATCCAATCGCGACCAGCACGGCAAATTGGTGACTAGTGTGCATAACCGTCTAACCCCGAGCGCTAACGACAACCCACACCCGCATCGTCGCCCTAAGGCTTATGATGACGAAGTATTTCCTCGATCTCCTCTCGCGTGAATGTATTGAGCTGCACGATCTTTGCGTGCGTTCGCATTCCCGGCGGCAGAATTCGGCGGGCTTCGTCCTTATTATCAACGTCCACGATGAGCCAGGCTTTGTGCTGTCCGTCCTTGCAGCCCCATTCCGCATGAGTCAAGAAGTGGGACCCGCTCTTGAGAAAGACGTCGACGACCTGCGCACACGCATAAGTTGTGTCTTCGTGCGGAACCTCGATCAGGAATCTCGCTGTCATTTCAATGCCCTCGCTGGCGCAACCTCTCGCGATACTTCTCGTACAGAACCGTTTGCCGCGTTGTGAGATCGAGCTCGCGGCCGAGGATGAACGCGCGCTCGACGTGGGTCGTGATCTCGAGCGGATCGCCGTCGGTCACGATGAACGTCGCGTCTTTGCCGGACTCGAGCGAACCGAGCCGATCGGCGACACCGAGAATCTGCGCCGGGTACAGCGTCACCGCTTTCAAGGCTTCATCGTGCGGCAAACCGTGCGCGACGGCCTTGGCTGCCTCGTACGGCAGATTGCGCTCGTTCGGCGCCGAATTCGAATCGCCGCCCGTCGCGATCGCGAACAAAACACCGGCGGCTTGCAGCTTCGCCGCGTTCTGAAACGGCGTCGAATAGTCCTCCCAGGCTCTCAACGGCAACCGCTGCACGGCACCGACGATAACCGGGATGCGTTTCTCGGCGAGCAGATCGGCGACGCGCCACGCGTCGGCGGCGCCGACGAGGATCATGCGCAACCCATACTCGTCCGCGATGTGGAGCGCATGGCGTATCTGGAGCAGGTCCTGAACGTGCGCGAACACGGGCATGTTGCCCTCGAGCACGGGCTGCATCGATTCCCAACGCAGATCGACCTCGAACGGCCGATCGGCAGCCGGCAGCAGGCGGTAGGCCCGGGCAGCCTCGAAGCTTTCCTCGATCGCGCGCAGCCGCTCGTCGCGCGTTTTCTCGAGCTCCTTCTTTCGCTCGTCCGGCAGATCGTCGGCGAATCGCATCTGCGGCCAGACGACGTGCAGACCCGCAGGCGCTTTGATCGTCATGTCCTCGATCGTCCAGCCGTCGAGCGCGATGACCGCCGACTGGCCGACGATGACGCTCCCGCTACCCGCCTGCGGAACCGTGAGCGCCGCGAGCACGCCGTTCGCGCGCGTGACGGGAATGAGCTCGCTATCGGGATTCACCGCGACGTCGGCGCGAACGTTCGGGTTCACGAGCCCGGGCTCTGTCGTGTCGATCGTCGCGCGCACGGCGTCGATCTCGACGAGACCGAGCACCGACTGTGCGCTGATCATGCCCGGATAGACGTGCTTACCGCCGACGTCGATGACGCGCGCAGGAGTCGCAATCGATTCGCTCGGGCCGGCGATCGCCTGAATGCGCCCGCCGTCGAAGAGCATCCGGCCGTTCTCGATCGTGGCACCGCTGACCGTGTGAATCACGGCGTTCGTGATCAGGATCGGCTCGCTCTGCGGCGGGGCCGGGATGTTGGGATTGGCGAGCGCCGCGGATGCGGTCAGGAAAAGAGTCGCGACTGAGGGCGCTCCCACTTTCATTCGGCGTCCTCCTCATCGTCCGGTTCCGCCTTGTCGCGCGCCTGCTCGACGAGGACCTTCTGCACGAGCCGTGCGCGCTCGGCGAGCGCGGCGTCGGCTGCGGCCCGATCGAGCTCGATGTCGAAGTACTTGCGGCCGTCGATCCACGTCTGCTCGGCGCGCGAGAACACCGACAACGGCGGCCCGCTCCAAATCACGAAATCCGCGTCCTTGCCGGGCTCGAGCGAGCCGACGCGAGCGTCGATGCCGAGCTGCAACGCCGGATTGATCGTCACGAACGCAAGCGCGTCTTCCTCGCTCATGCCTCCATACTTGACGGCCTTCGCGGCCTCCGTGTTCAGACGCGTCGCGAGCTCATCGTCGTCCGAATTGAACGAGACGACGACGCCGGCTTGGCGCATGAGCGCGCCGTTATAGGGGATCGCGTCCATGACCTCGACTTTGTAGCCCCACCAATCGCTGAACGTCGACGCTCCCGCGCCGATCGCGGCGATGGCATCCGCGACCTTATAACCCTCGAGCACGTGCTGAAACGCGGCCACGTTGAGCTCGAATTCCTGCGCGAGACGCACGAAGGCGAGGATCTCGTCCTGCCGATACGAATGAATATGCACCTCGCGCTCGCCGGAGAAGATCTCGAGCGCCGCATCGAGGCGCAGGTTGCGACGCACGGGCGGCAGGCGCCGATCAGCCGCGGCGCGAAGCTCGCCGTAACGCTGCCCCGCGATCAACGTGTCGCGGATGATCTCTTCGACGCCCATGCGCGTTTGGGGGTACCGCGTCGTGAACTCATCGCCCCAATTCGATTGCTTGACGTTCTCGCCGAGCGCGAACTTGACGCCCGCCGGCGCGCCCTCGAACTTGAGGCCTTCTGCGTCGCCTCCCCAGCGCAGCTTGATGATCTGATTCTGCCCGCCCATCGGGTTCGCGGAGCCGTGCAGCACATTCGCAACCGTAAGCCCGCCTGCGAGCTCACGATAAATGCCGATGTCGGTGGGATTGAGCACATCGGCGATGCGTGCCTCGATCGTCACGGCGCTACCGGTCTCGTTGACCTCACCGCTGATCGCAGTGTGCGAGTGCGCGTCGATGAGACCCGCGGTCACGTGCTTGCCCGTCGCGTCGACGACGACTGCATCGCGCGGCGCATCGAGGCCGACGCCGACGGCTTCGATGCGTCCGGCACGCACGAGCAAATCCGCGTTTTCGAGCCGGCCTTGCGCCGCGCTCGTCCAGACGGTCGCGCCCTGCACGAAAACGAGCGGCGCCTGCGGCGTTCCCGCCGTGCCGAATCCGCCGGCCGGATAGCGCTCGAACCGGAGCGCGGGAACCGGTTTCTCCTCCTCCGCCGGCGTCTCCTCCTCGACGAGCTCACCGACATACGTCGCCTGCCAACGGAACGACCGGCCGTCGGGCAGCTCCGCCGTGCCTTCGAGGGTACGGTTCCGAGCATACCCAACGAGGCGCGCGACGCCTTCGCCCGCGCCAAACACGCCTGCGGGCGGCAGCAACGTGATCTCTTGCCCGTGCACGCTCGCGGCGTGCTCTTCCCCGCCGATGCGCAACGTCAGCTTCTCGCCCTTCTCCTCGATCTCCCAGCGCCCGCTGCCCGTCGGCCACGTCACGTCCCATTGCCCCTCGGGGTCGAGCGTTCGATAGGCATCGAGCTCGTGCGGGCGGCCGTCGACGAACACGAGCTCGACGGCGGCGTCTTCGTCCGTGAAAAGATCCGCGTCGGCGACGACGATGTTCGCGACCTTGCCTGTCTCGAGCGTGCCGAGCATCTCCTGTACGCCGAGCACGCGGGCCGGCGTCGTCGTCAACGCCGCGAGGGCCTGGTCGGCGCTGACGCCGCGCTCGACCGCTGTGCGGACGTTGCTCCAGAAGTTTTCCTTGGGCTTCTCGATTCCATCGGCCGTGAACGCGAACGGCACGCCCGCCTGCGCGAGAAACGCAGCGTTCGACGGCGCGAGCTCCCAATGCTCGAGCACCTCGAGCGGCACGGCGAGCGCGCCGTCGGGCGATGCGACGTCGGGCGCCTCGGGAAACTTGAGCGGCACGATCACGGGGACTTGCGCCTGCGCGAGCAATGCAGTCTGCCGATACTCGTAGCCGTTCCCGACGAGCGCGAGATCGAAGCCGAACTCGTCGCGGAGCGCGAGTGCACGCGCGTAATCGAGCTCGCCGTCCGCCGCGTAGAAGAGCCGCTGACGTCCCGTGACGACGGGCGCGAGCGCCGCCAGCGCCGAATTCGGCGACGCGCGCTCGACCGTGGGGTTCTCCGCGTAATACTGCTCCATCGCCTGATACCACTCGGCGTCGTAGAGCGCTTGGCGCAGGAGCGCGATGACGCCCATGAGCGAGGATGGATACTCGCCGTTACCCGCCGCGAGCTCGGCGCCGGCATGCTGCGCGATTCGCACGGCCATGACCGCGCGTCTCGGATCGCCGGCGTCGCCGAGCAGCACGAGCGCGCTTTGGCCGCGCAAAACGCCGCGGCGCGGCACGCTCAAGGCCGCCGTGATGCCGAGCTCGCGCAACGCGTCCATCTCCTCGGCCTCGAGCGCGAGCACGGTCGCGACGTCGGTCTCCGGCCGGACCCGCGGGTTCCAGTAGCCCGTGCTCGACGGGTCAGGATCGGCGGCCTCGGGGTCGGGCTCGGACTCGTCGGTCGAAGGCTCCGGACGCCGCAGCGAGGCAGGGAGACCGAGCTCGGTCATCGCATCGATGAATCCGGGATAGATAACGTGTCCGCTGAGATCCCAGACGCGTGCATCGGGCGGCAAGGCGACCCCGGCTCCGACGGCGTCGATGAGTCCATCGCGGAGGACGACGACGCCGGGCTCGATGACGACACCCGGCGCGACGTGCACGGCCGCGCCCGTGAGCGCGTGCACGCGCGGAGTATTGTCGCGAAGCCCGACCGTGGGTGCGGTATCGACCTGCGCGAGCGCAGCTTGCGCGAGCAACACCGCGGCGCAGGACGCTCCTGTCAAAAGTCTGGCGCGCATACCGAATGCCCTTCGGAGGTTTTAGTTCTCGCGGCAGCGTCACCCTACTGTGATCCGGGCGCCGTTGCAAAACCCGACGCGCGGGGGCAGGCTAGCCCGATGCTGAGCCGTCGCGCATTCGTTGAAGCAGGCGCTGCGCTCGCGGCCCTGGCCGCGTCACGGGCACGGGCAGCGGAGCACGCGAACCAGCGCGCACCTGACGGCCAGTTGCGGGTCATAATCGACCGCAGCTTCGATGAAGGTCTCGCCTTTGGCGCCGCTGCAGAGCGCCGCGGCGCGCACGTCGATGCCGTCGACGCGGACCTCGGCAGCTTTTGGATGCGCACGCTCGAGCCGCGGCTGCGCCACGGGCCGTTTGCGCTCGCGGGTCTCACGGCCGGCGCCCCGCTCTTCTGCCTCGAGCTTCTCTGCCGCGATTACGGCCTCACGACCGTCTATCGCATCGAGCACGCGCGCAGGCCCGACGGGGGTGTGCGCCACACGCTCACTGGAGATCCAGCGCTCGACGGTTGGACCGAGCGCCTTGCCGCCGCGGGCGCGCAATGGGCCGCCGGTGCCGCCGAGCTCGCGACGTCCGGCGCCGCGGTGCCGCGGCCGACCATCGCGCTCGAGCCCCTCGATCTGCGCGCGCACGAACACAGCGCGCAGTCGCTTTTCACATGGATGATCGCGCCGCCGCCTGTAGGAGCGACCCTTGTGGGAGCGGCTTTAGCCGCGACACGTCCCTGAATCGCAACCAAAGGCGCTCCCCCATCTAGAACCAGAACCCGACAACGAGAACGACTATGCCGAATCCGCCGCCTGGATTGAGCCAACGAGACTTCAACACCGCGCTCGGTCGCATCGAAGAGGTCGTCGGCCGCGAATGGGTTTTCAAAAGCGATGCCGACGTTGCGCTCTACCGCGATGCCTATTCGCCTTTGTGGGGCGAGAGCGAGGAACGATTCGCATCCGCGGCCGTCGCGCCCATCTCGGTCGAGGAGATTCGGGCGGTCGTGCGCATCGCGAACGAGTACCGTTTGCCGCTCTATCCGATCTCGACGGGCAGGAATCTCACCTACGGCGGCTCGGCGCCCGTCTATTCGGGCAGCGTCGTGCTCGATCTGAAGCGCATGAATCGCATCCTCGATGTCAACGAGCGCGACAAGACGTGTCTCGTCGAGCCCGGTGTCAGCTATTTCGACATGTATCGGCATTTGCGAACGAACAACATCCGCCTCTGGATCGATACGGCCGACCCCGGCTGGGGCGGACTCATCGGCAATGCACTCGATCGCGGCGGCGGCTACACGGGCATCGACTACCGCGATCACTTCGACGCGCACTGCGGCATGGAGGTGGTGCTGGCGAACGGCGATCTCGTGCGCTTAGGCATGGGCGCGAGTCCGCAGGCCAAGACCTGGCAGCTCTTCAAGTACGGTCTCGGGCCGTGGCTCGACGGCATCTTCTCGCAATCGAACTTCGGCATCGTCACGAAAATGGGTTTCTGGCTCATGGAAGAGCCTGAGGCCGCGCTCCAAGTCAGCGTCACCGTGCCGAAGCGCCGCGACGTCGTGCCGCTGCTCGACGGACTGCACAGCCTCATGTGCGCGCACACGATCCCGTCGCAGACGACGGTCGCGAGCCCGATCATGAACGGTTCTGCCGATCCCGAGCTCGTGCGCCTGCGCACCTCTGGCGGCACGGCGTCCGACGCGGATTGGGACCGTTACACAGCCGCGCAAGGCCGGCCGTTCTGGAGCTCGGCGTTCATCTATTACGGGGCGCAAAAGGTCATCGCGGCGCAGTGGGAGCACACGAAGGATCGGCTCGCGAGTATCGCCGGCGTTCAGTTCCGCGAAACCGCCTCGTACACGTTCCCCTTGAGCGACGGGCAAGCCGAGGCCGTGCCCGACAAGCCGCGGCTCGGCATTCCGTCGCTGAATCTGTTCAGCTCACGCAACGCTCCGGGCGCGCAACCGAGCGAAGGTCATCTCGACTTCTCGCCGATGATCCCGCCGCGCGGCGAGGAGCTCATCGCGCTCGCGGACACGACGGGGAAGATATACGGCGATCTCGGTCTCATCCCGACGTTCGTCGGCGGACTCATGTTCCATCCGCGCACGATGATCTGTTTCCATGCCGTGCCGACGTATCGCAACGCCGCCGATAACCAACGCACGCGCAGACTTTTCGAGACGCTCGTGCGCACGTGCACGGACCGCGGCTGGCCGATCTACCGAATCCACGCGCACTTTCAGGCGCTCGGCATGCAAATGTTCGGCTTCAACGACGGCGCGCTGCATCGCCTCCACGAGACGCTCAAGGATGCGATCGATCCGAACGGCGTCGTCTCGCCGGGCCGGTACTCCATCTGGCCGAAACACTTGCGGGGGCGCGCATGAGCACCCGACGGATTGCAGCCAATGTGGGAGCGGCTTCAGCCGCGATTGTGGGAGCAGTAGTCACGGTTGTGGGAGCGGCTTTAGCCGCGATCCCGTTTTCGCCCGCTGTCGCGCAAGACGCGCCTTTCCCAATCGCCGCTTGGAGCCGCACGACGGCGGCCGCCGAGGACGCCGGCGCACCCGCGGAGCGCGGCGCTGCCGTGTTCAACAACTGGTGCAGCGCGTGCCACAGCCGCGGGCCGTTGAATGCCCCCGGCACGACGTCGCTCCAAAACAAGTATCAGGGCGCGTTGCCCGCGGCGCTCGAGGATCGCACCGATCTCACGGCGGAGGTCATCGAGCTCTACGTGCGCAACGGCATCGCAACCATGCCGTTCTTCCGAAAGACCGAAATCAGCGACGCCGATCTCGCTGCGCTTGCGGCATATCTCGTGGAGTAATAGCCATGCGTAACCTTGCATCGGGCGTGCTTGCGGCGTGCTATCTCGCCTCGACGAGCGCTTGGGGTCAGGAGGAGCGCCCCGTGCCGCTCGGATTTTACGGCGGCGCCAGCATCGGTTTGGCGTCCATGAGCGTCGAGGTCGATGACGGTTACTACTACTTCCCTGGTTACGAAGATGGTGAGGAAGCTACGGCCGTCGACGTTCACTTCGGGTATCGGCTAACCCGCTACATCGCAACCGAGTTCGCTTACTTCGATTCCGCACCCGAGTGGGAGGATGCGTTCGTCTACATCCCCGAGCTCGGCGATTCTTTCGATGTCTTCGTCGATTCGGACGTGCAGGCCGCGCAATTCACTCTGCTCGGCGTATTACCGTTCGCGCGCATTTGGGAGGGGTATATCAAAGGCGGCTTCGCCTATTGGCAGGGCGACGCCGACCAAACGCTGATCCGCTCGAGCAATGGCGAGGTGCTCAGGAGATTCGTCGAGGATTCGAGCACCGATTTCCTTTTCGCAGTCGGCATCGGCGCGAACCCGAAGCCCGGATGGCACCTGCGGCTCGAGTTCCAATCGTTCGGAATCGATCGTGATCTCGTCGCCGCCGACGGCCCAACGACGATCGATTCGATGCTCTTCCAGGTGCACTTTCAGCCCGAGACCAAGTCGAAAACCTCGGACGCAGTTGCAGCCCTCACAGAACGATTCGAGCGCAGGATCGGGGCAGCGCGCTAGCTCGGCTTGGCCCTGAGATCGGTCGTCACGGTCCCGGCCGCGGCGACCTCGGCCTCGTGGCCGGGCTCGCGCCACGGCTCCGCGATCGCTGCCGTATACCAGTCGCGCATCGCGGGCTCCGCCAGCATGCGCTCTACGTATG
>DATBLZ010000013.1:0-9364 GCA_036555065.1 Gammaproteobacteria bacterium | reverse complement strand
GATCCCGTGGTGGGATCAGGCGCTGCACGTGAGCTCGGGGCTCTTGCTCGGCATCCTCGGTTTCCTGCTCGTATACGTGCTCAACGAGAGCACGAGAATCGATCTTCAGTTGCGGCCGCGGTTCGTCGCGCTCTTTGCGTTCCTGTTCGCGGTCTCCGTCGGCACGCTCTGGGAGCTTTTCGAGTTCGCGATGGACAGCTTCTTCGGCACGAACATGCAGAAACCGATGTTCGGCGACCCGTCGGGTCTCACCGACACGATGTGGGATCTGCTCGTCGACATGCTCGGCGCGCTCGCGCTCAGCGTCTACGGATGGTGGTACATGAACGATCCCGCGCAATCGTTCATCGAGCGGTGGATCGAGAAGTTCATTGCCCGAAACCCGGGTCTCTTCAAGCGCTGAGCCGGCGCGAGGCCATCGCGGCTAAAGCCGCGCCCACTGCCGTCAGGCGTCGGCGCCGACTGCGACGAACGTGAAACGCAATTTGCCGATGCCGATGACGTCGCCGTGCTTGAGCTCATGCCGCGTCACGGACTCGGAATTGACGCTGATGCCGTTCTTGCTGCCGACGTCCTCGACCGTGACTTTGTCCGCCGCTCGCACGATCCGAGCGTGGACTCGACTAATGAAGTGGCCGTCTATTTGAATGTCGGCGTTCTCCGAACGACCGATCGTCATGACGTCCTTGTAGAGCGGGTACTTGATCGGGTGCGCGGCATCGAGAAAGACGAGCAGGTTTGTCGTCGCGGCCTCCTGGCTCGGCGTCGCGGCCTCCTGGCTCGGCGTCGCGGCCTCGTCGCGCCGGCGGTCTTCGCGCCTTCGCTCATGCGGCCACTTGGCCTCGCCCTTCCCGCCGAATTCCTCGGGAACGATGACTTCCGGCGCAAGCATTTCCTGCCAGGCAGCTTCCGGCGCCTCGGTGCTCTGGCCGCTGAGCCGCACGCCGCGACGCGGATCTTGCGCAATCATGTCGTTGAGATTCGCCATGAGCTCGTCGATCGTCGGCAGCGTTTCTCTGTCGCCCGTCGCTTCCGTCGCCTCTTGCTGCTCCTCCTCGGTGAACGCAACCGTTTCGGTCTGCATTCGATCGATCCCGTCGAGCCGCTTCTTGAGCTCATCGCGCTCGGCGATAACGCGCGCCAGCTCCGCCCGCGTCTCGCTGAGCAGGCGCATTGATTCCTCACGGCCGCTGCCGAGCGCCGTAAGCCGCGCGCTCTGATCGGCGAGACGCGCTTCGGCAGCATCGCTGCGCGCGCGCATGTCGCGAAGCTCCCCCTCGAGCCTCTCGATCACACCGTCGCGCTCTTTGCCCGCCTTTGCCATCGTCGTAACCGCTGCACCCGATTATCTAGCAGTACAACAATCTACTGCAGTGCGCGGTCACGCAACCCCGAAATACGTCACAAAGAAGCCCTAAATGGGCTATTCCGCGGCCGGGGGCGCGTACTCGCGGAACAGGTCCCAGCAAACGCTTGCGTCCGGCCCACGCCAGGTCGTGCGCGTGACGATGTTCTCGAGTCCTATCTGGAAGTAGGCCGTGCAGACGGTGTTTCCGCTGTTGACAACCGTGACGCCGCCCAAACCGACGTTCGGGCCCCGCTTTCGGCGCTCGAACATGTACGTCTTGGTGGACTCGCCCTGGGTCAGCGACGTCTCGCGCCCCCAGACGTCTTTGAGCGTCTGTTCCGGCTGGCCCCGCCAGCTCGCGATGAGTTGATCGAGCTTCTCGCGAGTCGTCGTCAGCCCAGGCTCTTGCTGGGCCGCGGTCGCGTGGATCATGAGGGCCGGCGCAACGAAAAAAGCGATTCGTGTCAGCGAGCGCATGTCGGCGATGAGCGTACGCCGCGGCGCGAGGTGAGTTCAAGCTACGCGCCTTGCAGCGTTTAGAATGCCGCGATGAACGGCAGGCCGCTCCGCAAGATCCGCAGCTTCGTGAAGCGGCCGGGCCGCATCACGACGGCACAGAAGCGCGCGCTCGAGCGCCTGTGGCCGCGCTGGGGAATCCCGTTCCGCGAGCAGAAGCTCGACCTCGATGCCGTTTTCGGACGCCGTGCTCCGCGCGTCCTCGATATCGGCTTCGGCGACGGCGAGGCGCTTTTGACGGCCGCGGCGAACAATCGGGCGATCGACTACCTCGGCGTCGAGGTCCACGAGCCGGGCATCGGTCACTTGCTCGTGCTCATCGAGCGCGCCGCGCTCGACAACATACGCATCGTGCAGCGCGACGCGGTCGAGGTCGTCGCCCACATGCTCGAGCCTTCGACCTTCGATGCGATCAACCTGTTCTTCCCCGACCCATGGCCGAAGAAGCGTCACCACAAGAGGCGCCTGGTCCAGCCGGCGTTCGCGGCAGCATTGACCGCGACGCTGAAACCTGGCGGCTTGCTGCATCTTGCGACCGATTGGGCCGACTACGGCGAGCATATGCGCGCGGTTCTCGGCGCCTGTACCGAGCTCGTCGCTGAGCTCCCCGAACGGCTCGCGGCCGACCCACTGGCCTTCCGCCCACCGACGAAGTTCGAGCTGCGCGGCCGGCGGCTGGGCCACGAGGTCACGGAGCTGTGCTATCGGAAAAGGCGCAAGGCCGCCTGAGCGGCGGTCACGAGCGCGCGGCGCCCGTCAGACCGACGCGCCCCGTCCGCCCTCGGATGTCGATGTCGCTACCGTGCCGAGCGCGCTATCTACATAGCCCCCCCGCACCATGAGCCAGAACACGACGATGCCCGGCAGCGCGACCACGGTCGTCAACAGGTAGAACTCAACGTAGCCGAGACGCTCGATCAGCGCTCCGGCGCTCGCCCCGGTTACGATGCGCCCGATGACGCTGAGCGCCGCCGACATCAGCGCGAATTGCGCGGCCGTGTAGCGCAAGTCGCAGAGCGCGGAGAAATATGCCACGACCACGACACCGCCGATCCCGCTCGCGAAGTTCTCGAAGCCGATCGCGCCGGCCATCGCCAGGTTCGAATGTCCGGTCGCGGCGAGGCCTGCAAAGCTCAAGTTGGAGACGGCCATGAGCCACAAGCCCCACCACAGGGACCGCTGTAACCCAAAGCGCGCGTACAACGCGCCGCCGACGAAGATCCCGGCAAGCAAGGCCCAGAACCCGACGCCGACGTCGTAGAGCGCGATCTCGTCGTTCGTGTACGCGAGCTCGTCGAACAGCAGCCGAAACGTGAGATTGGCGAGCGTGTCGCCGACTTTGTGAACCAACACGAACAGCAGAACGAGCAGCGCTCCTCGGCGCCGCAAGAACTCGACGAACGGCCCGACGATCGATTGCGCAATCGCGCCGAAGCCCCGACGCGCCGGCGGCGCGCGATGTCGCGGCGGCTCGCCAAGGATCAGTCCGACCGCCATCGCGGGCAGCGCAAACAACGCGCACGCGGCGTACGCGATCTCCCAGCCCACGCGCGCCGCCAGCACGAGCGCGAGTGATGCCGCGGCGACGGAGCCGATGCGCCAACCGTACTGCGACATGCCGGAACCAACGCCAAGCTGGTGCGGCTCGAGCCACTCGATGCGATATGCGTCGATTACGACGTCGTACGTCGCCCCCGCGACCGCAACGAGAATCGCCGCGACAGCCGTGGCCATGAGGCTCGCGGTTGGGTCCACTAGCGCGAGATTCACGACGGCTGCGATGACGAGCGTCCCTACGAATAGCAGCCACGAGACGCGTTGTCCCAGACGTCCGATGACAGGCAGCCGCACGCCATCGACGATCCATGCCCAGGCCCATTTCAGGTTGTAGGCGAGAAAAGCGAGCGAGAACGCGGTGATCGCGCTCTTGGTGATTCCGTCCTGCGCAAGGCGCGTAGTCAGCGTAGCCGCAATCATCGCGTACGGCATGCCCGACGAGACGCCGATGAAAAGCGCGGCGAGAGGTGCCGTCTCCGTGTATTGTCTAACGGACGCAGGAAGAGAGGCGCGCCACCCTGTAGGCTGCGTCATAAGAGCTCCAGATCGTAATCGATCGTCAACGGCGCGTGGTCCGAGAACCGGCGGCGCTTATAGATCGAGGCGCCTTGAACGCGGTCCTCGAAGCTCGGCGTCGCGAGCTGATAGTCGATGCGCCAGCCGACGTTCTTCGCCCACGCCCGGCCGAGGTTCGACCACCACGTGTACTGCTCGGGCTCCTGATTCACGACGCGAAACGCGTCGACGTACCCGACTTCCTCGAGCATGTGATCCATCCACGCCCGCTCCTCGGGCGTGAACCCCGGGTGCCTCTGGTTTGCGCGCCAGTTCTTGAGGTCGATGGGTTTGTGGGCGATGTTCACGTCGCCGCACAAGATACAAGGAATGGACCGTTGCGCGAGCTTCTGCATGTGCGCCTCGAACCTCATGAGAAAGCGCAGCTTCGCCTCTTGCCGCGCCGGCCCGGACGAGCCTGAGGGAAAGTAGACGCTCGCGATCGCAACGTTCGCGAAGATAGCCTCGATATACCGACCCTCCGTGTCGAATTCCGAGTCGCCGAAACCGCGGACGATTTGCGTCGGCTCCCTGCGCGAGTAGATTGCAACCCCGCTGTAGCCGGCGCGGGCAGCGCAGAAGAGATACCGGTGGAAGCCGCGCGCTTGGAACTCACGCGCTGCAAGCTCGGCTTCGCGTGCCCTGAGCTCTTGAACACAAAGCACGTCGGCGCGTTGGCGCACGAACCACCGTAACAATCCCTTGCGGGTCGCTGCGCGCAACCCGTTGGCGTTGATGGTTATTATTCGCAATCGAGGAAAATTGCGCCGGGACGTTGGCGCGGTATGATACAAAGAAACGCGCCGCTCCCATGAAAGCGTACAAAACAGAATTTCTGGAGCTCGCGCTCGAGCTCGAGGTACTCAAGTTCGGGCAGTTCACGCTGAAGTCCGGGCGTGTAAGTCCCTACTTTTTCAATGCGGGCGGATTCAACACCGGATATGCGGCAGCGAAGCTCGGACGCGTCTACGCGGCCGCAGTCGCGTCGCTCGACATCAAGTTCGACATGCTGTTCGGTCCCGCTTACAAGGGCATTCCGCTCGTTGTTCTCGCCGCCGCCGCGCTCGCGGAGCACCATGATCTCGATTACCCCTATGCGTATAACCGCAAGGAAGCGAAGGATCACGGCGAGCAAGGCAAGTCGATCGGCGCGCCGATCGCGGGCCGCGTGCTGATACTCGACGACGTCATCACTGCCGGGACATCGATTCGCGAGGTCTCGGAGATCATCCGCTCGGCCGGGGGCACGCCGGTCGGCGTGCTTGTCGCTCTCGATCGCGAGGAAGTCGGCACGCGAGCCGGAATTCCGGCCTCCCAGCAAATGGAGGCTGAAATCGGAATTCCGATCCGCAGCATCGTCTCGCTGACGGATCTCCTCGACCACCTCGAGGAGAGTCGCGAATACTCGGCTCAACTGCCGGCGGTGCGCGCCTACCGGCATCGTTACGGCGTTTCCGACGACCGTTAGCCCGAAAACCGGGCACAGTCGTGCTTTCTTGCGTTCCTGAATCTGGTATATGTGACTTCGGTAACCTCGACGACGTTTGACATAAGTGAACCGTAAGGCCATTGCCACGCTGATTGCTCTGACTGCCGGCCTCGCACTGCCGGCCGTCGGCGCGTTCGCGCAAAATCATCAGCAGCCGCGACTCTACCGTTGGGTCGACAAGGACGGCATCGTCCGCTACGGCGACCGTATCCCGCCCGAGTACGCAAACGTCGACCGCGATGTCCTCAACGACCAAGCCGTGACCGTGGGATTCGAGGAAGGCGAGGTGACGGCCGAGGAGCGCGCCGAGCTCGATCGGCAACAGGCGATCGCCGATGCCGAGCAGCTCGCCCGCGATAATGCCGCGCGCCGCGACCGCATGTTGCTCGAGACCTACATTACGGTCGCCGACATCGAAGACCTCCGCGACCGCCGGCTCGAGCTCTTAAGCTCGCAAATCAAGGTTACCGAGCTTTATCTCGCGAACCTCCGCAAGCGGCTCACGTCACTCGAGGGTGAAGCGAGCGTCTATAAGCCCTATAGCCCTAAACAGGACGCGCCGCCGGTTCCCGAGGAGCTTGCGCTCGACCTGCAACGCGCGCAGGCTTCGATCGCGCTTTACGAGCAGACGCTCGTACGCACGCGCAACGATCAGACCGCGCTCAGCGAAGCGTTCGAGAAGGACATCATCCGGTTCAGAGAGCTCAAAAGGCTCTAACGTGTTCCCGTGTGTCCGAAGCCGCCGGCTCCTCGGGCGCTCTCCTCGAAGCTTGCGACGACCGCGAAGTCGAATTGGACGACGGGGACCACGATGAGCTGCGCGATGCGCTCGCCGGGCTCGATCCGAAAGGTCGCCGACCCGCGGTTCCAGCACGAGACCATGAGCTCGCCCTGGTAGTCGGAATCGATCAAGCCGACGAGATTGCCGAGCACGATACCGTGCTTATGCCCTAGGCCCGAGCGCGGCAGGATCATCGCCGCCGTTGCAGGATCTTTGAGGTGCACGGCAACGCCGGTGCTGAGCAGCTTGCAGGCGCCCGGCGCGAGGTCGAGCGGCGCATCGAGGCAGGCGCGAAGGTCGACGCCCGCGGATCCATCCGTCGCTCGCTTCGGGAGCGGAAACTCGCGGCCGATGCGCGCATCGAGAATCTTGAGCTCGATCGTGGGCCTACGAACCGGGGGCATTTACACGGCTCGCGGCGAGGCCGCGACGCGGGGCGCATGCAGGCGCTCGGCGATCAGCATTATGAGCTGTCTCGCCAGCACGGCTTTGGAGTTCTCGATGAACTCGACCTCGCCGCCACGCCAAAACACATCGAGCGCGTTCGTCTCCTTGTCGAAGCCGCACTCGGGGCCAACGCGATTCGCGGCGATCATATCAACGCCCTTCTTTATGAGCTTCTCGCGTGCGTGGCGCGCGACGTCCTCGGTCTCCGCCGCGAAGCCGACCGTAAACGGCGGTTTCGGCAATGCTGCGACGCTGGCAAGCGTGTCGGGGCAACGGACGAGATCGAGGCGCATCTCGTTCGCGGTCCGTTTGATCTTCTGCCGCGATTCGGCTCGCGGCCGGTAATCGGAAACCGCCGCGCACGCGATGAAGATATCGGTGCCCGCGATCTCCTCGTGAACCGCACGGTACATCTGCTCGGCGGTCTCCACGTCGATGCGTCTGACCCCGTGCGGCGCCGGCAGCGCAACGGGCCCACTCACGAGCACGACCTCGGCACCCGCCTCGCTCGCGGCTGCCGCGACCGCGTAACCCATTTTCCCGGAGCTGCGGTTCGTGATGTACCGCACCGGATCGATGGCCTCGCGCGTCGGTCCGGCCGTGATGACGGCTTTCAGGCCCGCTAGCGGCTGGGCGCGCGTGGGTGTCGGCGCCGCGAGAACCGCGGCCGCGATTTCTGCAGGCTCGAGCATTCTTCCCTCGCCCGTCTCGCCGCACGCCTGCTCGCCCGTCGCCGGACCGAGCATTCGAACGTCGCGTGCTTCGAGAGCTTTACGGTTCGCCTGCACTGCCGGATGCGCCCACATGGCTTGATTCATCGCCGGCGCGATCACGACGGGCGCGGTCGTCGCTAGACAAAGCGTCGTCAAGAGATCTGCGGCGAGGCCGTTCGCAAGGTGGCCCAAGAAATTCGCGGTCGCGGGCGCGACGACGACCACGTCGGCCCAGCGCGCGAGCTCGATGTGGCCCATGGCCGCCTCGGCTTCGTGGTCCCAGAGGTCGGTACGCACGCGGCGGCCGGAGACGGCTTGAAACGTCAATGGCGAAACGAATTGCATCGCCGCCCGGCTCATGACGACTTGGACCTCGGCACCGCGTTCCGTGAGGCGCCGTACGATCTCGGGGGCTTTGTAGGCGGCAATGCCGCCCGTAACCCCGAGCAGAATTCGCGGCGGCCGAGTGGTTGGTCGGTCTGTCATCAGTGTCCTTACGCTTCGAGCTTACCCTCGGTCGGGGCCGTATTCCACCGCAACGCCCGTTTCTCGACGGCCTGCAAACTTATACCCCGTGCGCAATCCCAAGCCTTCCACCATGCTGCTCGTTGTCGCGAAGGAGCGCCATGCCCGATTTCGCAGTCCAGACCCAAAAGCCCGTCGACCGGCTGCTCGCGCAGGGGGCGAGCCTCTTGAGCGATGCCGAGCTCTTAGGCCTGGTGCTTGCCGTCGGCGCAGGGCAGGCACAAGCGCAAGTGCTCGCGCGCACGCTGCTCGAACAGTGGGGAGGCCTCCATGCGCTGCTCGGCACGGGCCCGCGCGAGCTGCTGCGCGCGAACGGTCTAGGTCCCGCGCGCATCGCTCGCTTGCATGCCGCGCTCGAGCTCGGCAGGCGCCATCTCGAAGGCCCACTCGATCGGCGCCGCGCACTCAAGAAGCCCGGTGATGCGGCTCAATGCTTTCGCGCCCGCCTCGGCGAGCTCGCGCACGAGGTGTTCAGCTGCCTGTTTCTCGACACACGGCACCGAATCATTTGTTTCGAGCCGATGTTTCGCGGAACGGTCGACGGCGCGACCGTTTATCCGCGCGAAGTCGTCAAGCGAGCGCTCTATCACAATGCCGCAGCCGTAATCCTCGGCCACAATCATCCTTCGGGGGATTGCGAGCCGAGCGAGGCGGACCGCGGCATCACCGCGAAGCTCGCGAGCGCGCTTGCGCTCGTCGACGTGCGGCTGCTCGACCATCTCGTCGTGAGCCGCCAAGGGCACGTGTCGCTCGCCGAGCGCGGGTGGGTGTAGCACGCGCGGACGATTCGCGCTGGAGCTCTCCAGGGCCGTCGCGCGCAGGACGCGCGCTGCCTAAGCCCCCCGGGACGGGTTCACGGCGTCCCTGGAGAGCCCAGCGCGAACGTCCGTGGACACGACTGCCTTGCCGGCGGCCGGTTGGACCCTGTATAGTCCCGGCCCCTCGCAGCCGAGCGCAAGAAGATGTCCAGAGTTTGCCAAGTGACGGGCAAGGGCCCGATGTACGGGAACACGGTTTCCCACGCGAACAACAAGACGCGTCGGCGTTTCTTGCCGAATCTGCATACGGTCCGCTTTTGGCTCGAGAACGAGAAACGGTACGTCAAGCTCAAGGTTTCGCGTCAAGGTCTGCGAATCATCGACAAGAAAGGCATCGACAAGGTCGTCGCCGAGCTCCGCGCTCGCGGCGAGCACGTCTAGGAGGGACCCCGATGCGCGAGAAAATCCGCTTGGTGTCGTCCGCCGGAACCGGGCACTACTACACGACGACGAAGAATCGCCGCCTCCATCCCGAGAAGATGGAGGTCAAGAAATACGATCCCGTCGCGCGCAAGCACGTCGCCTACAAAGAATCGAAAATCAAGTAGGGAACGCGGTCTTAGTTAGTGGCGATCGCCGCACGCATTTGCGCGGCGACCTGCGTCAGCTCGTCGC
>DATBLZ010000184.1:0-18019 GCA_036555065.1 Gammaproteobacteria bacterium | reverse complement strand
CACGTTGTCCTCGAGTCCCGTGCGGCAGTGGCCGCCGAGCTCCAGGCACCAGCGGTTGACCTCGAGCTGATGGCGTCCGATGCCTGCGGCGACCCATGTCGCCGCAGGCATGAGCTCCGCGAGCTTCGCAACCTCGAACTCGAGAATGTCGCGCTCGGCCGGCAGCGCGTTCTTGACGCCGAGCACGAACTGCACGTGCAAAGGCGCGCGCAGTAAACCTTCCTCGACGTATCGAACGGCGTTGTAGAGCATCGCAAGATCGAAGATCTCGATCTCGGGCTTGATCTCGTGCTCGTTCATCTTCTCGGCGAGCTCGCGAATGAGCTCCGGTGGGTTCTCGTAGATGCGCGTCGGAAAATTGCACGAGCCCGTCGTCAGCGACGCCATGTCCGGACGGTGATGCAGCATGCCGCCGCGCTCGGAGCCCTGGCCCGAGCGCCCGCCGGTCGAGAATTGCACGACGATGTCGGGGCAATGCTTGCGAATGCCGGCGAGAAACGCCGCAAACTTATCGGGATTCGAAGTCGTCGATTGATCGTCGTTGCGCACGTGCACGTGAACGATCGCGGCCCCCGCCTCGTAAGCCGCATGCGTGGACTCGATTTGCTCGGGAACCGTGATCGGCACGGCCGGGTTATTCTCCTTGCGCGGCACGGACCCGGTAATGGCGACAGTGATGATGCAAGGTTGCATGGCGCAGCCTTTCTACCATACCTTAAGATGACGTCGCAGAACTCCAATAATCAGTCTGGCGAGGGAGAACCGAGAATGGGATACAGGCTCGAAGCCGCCGCGATCGCGGCCGCGCTGATCGTCGGCCCGGCGACGGCCGGCGCCCAGCAAAGCGGTCCTGAGCGCATCAACGGCCACCCGAATTTCAACGGCATTTGGCAGGCTGCGAACAGCGCGTATTGGAACCTCGAGGCGCATTCGGCGCGCAAGCTCGACGGTTTCTGGGAGCTCGGCTCCCTGGCCTCGATCCCCGCGGGCGAGAGCGTCGTCGGCGGCGGCACGATCCCGTACAAGCCAGAGGCGCTCGCGAAGCGTGACGAGAACCGCGCCGGCTGGCCGAAGACCGATCCCGAAGCCGCGTGCTACCTGCCTGGCATTCCGCGCGCGACTTACTTGCCGCATCCGTTCCAGATCGTTCAGGGCGACGGCGACATCTTGTTCGCTTATGCGTTCGCGAACGCGAATCGCGCCGTTCACTTCGAGGATGTGCGCACGCTCGACCAAGTGCCCGTCGATCTGTGGATGGGTTGGTCGAACGGCACATGGGACGGCGATACGCTCGTCGCGACGACGATCGCGAACGACGACCGCACGTGGTTCGATCGTGCCGGCAACTATCACAGCAACCAACTCACGGTCACCGAGCGATTCACGCTGATCGACGCCGATCACATTCAATACGAAGCGACGATCGACGACCCCGCCGTCTACACGCAGCCTTGGACGATCAGCATGATCCTCTATCGGCGCTTGGAGCCGAATATCGAGCTGCTCGAGTTCAAGTGCGTGGAATTCTCGGAGCACCTTCTCTACAACGAGTTTCTGAAGGAACCTCTCGAGTAGTGCTGCAGCTATCCGAATCGGCGTAGAATCACCGCCAGCCCTTGTGCAGGCATAGGAGACGAATCCAGTGCGAACCCAAACCGTTAGCGTCTTCGGCGGCGCGCTGCTAGCCGCGGCGATCGCGATTCCCGCCGGCGCGCATCACTCGTTCGCCGCGGAATTCGATATCAACCGCCCGATTCAGCTCGAAGGGGTCGTCACGAAAATGGAGTTCAGCAACCCCCACTCCTGGCTGCACATCGAAGTGACCACCGACAGCGGCGAGAAGCAGCAATGGGCCGTCGAAGGCGGTGCGCCGAACGCGCTGATCCGCCGCGGTTGGAACCGCAACTCGATTCCTGCGGGCACACACGTGTTCGTCGAGGGGTATCAGGCGCGCGATCGCTCGTTCCGCGCGAGCGGCCGGGAGGTCAAGCTGCCGGACGGCTCGAGCCTCTTCATGGGCTCGGAAGGCGCCGGCGCGCCCGCGGCACAGTAAGCTTATTACTCGCCCGAGTTGATGTTGACGACCTGCGCGCCCTCGCGCGGCGGCCCAAAAACGTTGCCCCCTCGCTCCGGCACGGGCAGACCCCTGGCTTTCGCCGCCGCGACCTCGCGCTCGAAAGCGCGCTCGCCGCTCAATGAGTGGCCGACGGCGCCGTTGCCTTCATGGCACGAGTATTCGTAGGTTTGGTAGCCGGGCTGCTGCGTGATCATGAGCCGAACCGTGAACGGGGCCGTATAGGCAATCGGATCCTCGACAGTCGCGACGTACTCGATCATCTCGGGATCGACGCGCGTGAACCGCTCCGTGAGCTTCATCTCGGCGCTGTGGCGCGTGCCGTTGCCGTTCGGGCCGATGCTCGTTTGATCCGTGAAATTCGCCGTCTCGACGACCAGAGTGTCGCCTTCCCAGTGTCCACGCGCATTGCCCATGTATTGGCGGATGCCGTTCTCGAGATGCGCGCTACCGTCGAGCTTGATCACCCGCGTGTCATGAACCATCTCGTAGCTGATCGCTACGGAATCGGGATTCTGCGTGATGCGCATGCCATTGCCGTAGATGACCGGGAAAACCCCGCCGAGGACGCCCCGCGTAATGCACCTGTCGTAGAGCGTGAAGTCCTCGAAATCGTCGAACGGGCCGTCGCCGAACGTCCCGCGGTCGCGGCTGCCGGCGCGCGCTCGCCCGGCTTCCGTCATCGCTGGAATGCGGCCATCCGGGGGATCGACGACCAACGACGTGTACCCGAACGTGCGCACGCCATACTCGCTGCGCTGGAACGCCTCGGTATTCACGGCGCGGTCCCGCCCGCCTTCGTCGCGCCCGGCGCGCTCGTGAAACTCCTCGGCCGTCAACGTATCGCGCGTGCCGAACTGCTCGGGCCGATTCAGAGGGACGCTGCGCATATCATCGGTGCTCCATACACCCTCGAAGCTCGGGTGCCCCCACGACGTGCGCGGCGCCTTCCACGCCGGGTCTTTGACTGCGGCCGTTGTCGTCTCCGCAGGAGTCGAGCGCAACGCCGAGGGCTCGAGCGTCGGACCGCCGCCGAAGCCCTGCGCGAGAAGCGGCGCGGAACATAATGTCGCGATAGCGCCGGCGAGCGCCGTGACCGAAGTGACTGCCTTACCCATAGTTCGCTTTCCCCCGTCGCAGGAACGGCTCGCGCCGCGGTTTCGTACGAAGAATAGGCCAATGGCAGGTGTCGCGCCATCCTGCGGAGCGGACGTAACTCGGCAACTCGCGCGAGATCGGGCTAAACTAGGAGGCTGTTCGAGGTAGATCGTCCCGAAGGTTAAGGAGTCACTTGCAATGCCGCTCGTCAACTTGAAACCCGTGCTCAGAGAAGCGAAAGCAAAGGGCTACGCGGTTGCCGCTTTCAATCCGGTCGACTATGCGTCGATGAAAGCCATGGTCAAAGCCGCCGAGGAGCTCGAGGCGCCCGTGATCATTCAGAGCTCGGCAAAAACCATCAAGTACTACGGACATAAGGCCATCATCGGCTGGATGCGCGAGATCGCCGCCGACTCCCCGTCGCCCGTCGTGCTCCATCTCGATCACGGCAAAGACCTCGACATGATCAAGAGGTGCGTCGAGATGGGCTGGACCTCGGTCATGATCGACTGGTCCGACAAGCCGTTCGACGTCAACCTCGACGCTACGCGCAAGGTCGTCGACATCGCGACCAAGGCCGGCATCGGCGTCGAGGCCGAGATCGGCGAGATCCATGGCGTCGAGGACGACATGGTCGTCGATGCCGTGCATTACACGGACCCGGCCGAGGCCGAGAAATTCTGCCGCGAGCTCGATCTCGCCGCATTCGCGGCTGCAATCGGCACCGCCCACGGATACTACAAGGGCGAGCCGGATGTGAAGTTCGAGCTCATCGGCGAGATCAACCGCCGCACGAAAACGCCGATGGCGCTGCATGGCGGCACGGGGTTGTCGGACGAGATCATCCAGAAGTGCATCAAGCTCGGATGCGCGAAGATCAATATCTCGACCAACTTGAAGCACGTCTTCATCGACAGCTTCATCGAGTTTCACAAGAAGAACAACAAGTACGAGCCGCTGCACGTGCTCGGCGCGCAATATGAAGCGCTCAAAGCGTTGTTCAAGGAAAAGATCGCCCAGTTCGGCGGCACGAATCGCGGCGCCGAAGTCTTGTCGAAGGTGGCTTAAGCGCGGCATCGATGAAGGCTTTGATCTTCGATTGCGACGGTGTGCTCGTCGACACCGAGCGGGACGGTCATCGCGTGGCATTCAACCGCGCGTTCGCCGCCGCAGGCATCCAAGTCGAGTGGGACGTCCGGCTGTACGGGGAGCTCTTGAAGATCGCTGGCGGCAAAGAGCGCATGACGCACTACTTCAACAAGAACGGCTGGCCGCGCGGGCAAACCGCCGAATCGCTGATCCCCGAGCTCCACAAGCGCAAGACGGCGATCTTCACGGAGCTCGTCGCGAGCGGCACTTTGCCGCTGCGCCCGGGAATCAACCGGATTGTCGACGAGGCGTACGGGGCCGGCATCCGGCTCGGCGTCTGCACGACGTCCGATCCGAAGTCGGTCGCCGGCGTTCTCGATCTCATGGGACCGAAGCGCAAGGCCTGTTTCGAGATCGTGCTCGCAGGCGACGTCGTCACGAAGAAGAAGCCGGATCCCGAGATCTACAATCTCGCGAAGCAGCGGCTCGGGCTCGAGGGCTACGACTGCGTCGTCATCGAGGACAGCCGTAATGGGTTGCTTTCGGCCGTCGGGGCGGGCATGCGGTGTCTAATCACGAAGAGCGCCTACACGCAAGACGAGGACTTCCGCGAGGCGGCGCGCGTAGTCCCGGAGCTCGGCGACCCGCCCAAGGTCCTCATCGCGCTCAAGGACTTGAAGTCGATCGCAGCCATGCGCGCCGCCTGAGCAGAGCGCGACACAGCTGCGAAGGAGAAACGCAATGAAAGAAATCACGCTCGCGGACATCGAAACGGCCATCCAAAGCGTCACGGCGACGGCACTCAAGAACGAGAAATACTTCTCCGAGCTCGACTCGTTCGCGGGCGACGCCGACTTCGGCGTCTCGCTCGCGTCGGGCTTTCGCGTAGTCGACAAAGACTGGAGCTCGCTCGATCGAAGCTCGATCGGCAACTTCCTGCTCAGAATCAGCATGATCATGTCGAGCAACGTCGGCGGCTGCTCGGGCCCGATTTGGGGCACGGCTTTCATGCGCGCCGGCGCGCTCTGCAAGGAGCGCACCTCGATCACGCTCGCGGATCTCGACAAGATGCTGACGGCGAGCATCGAGGGCATTCAAAAACGCGGCGGCGCGCAGCTCGGCGACAAGACACTGCTCGACGCCGTGATCCCGATTCGCGATACGGTCCGCGAGCACGCCGCGAAGCCCGACGCCGATCCGCGCAAGGTTCTCGAGGCTGCGACGCGCGTCGCAGCCGATGCGATCGAGCGCACGAAGGATTGGGTCGCGAAGCGCGGCCGCCAGCAATTCACGGGCGATCGCAGCAAAGGCACGCCGGACCCGGGCATTGTCGCCATCGCGACGATGCTCAACGATCTCTGCGCGCGGCTCGGAGTCAGCAGCCCTTCTCTCAAAACCTACAACTAACGCACAACCCTGGGGACTACCATGAAAAAGTTCGTCAATGATCCTGCCAACTTCGTTCCCGAGATGCTCGAGGGCATCGCGCTCGCAAATCCGGACATGCTGCGCTACGTGCCGAAGTACAACATCATTCATCGTGCCGACCGCCCAGACAAAAACAAAGTCTCCGTCATCCAGGGCTCGGGCAGCGGCCACGAGCCTGCGCACGTCATGGCCGTCGGCCCCGGCATGCTCGATGCCGCCTCCCCTGGGAACGTATTTGCGGCGCCGCCGATGGAATACTGCCTCGAGTGCATCAAACTCATGAACTCGCCCAAAGGCGTGCTCGTCCTCATCAACAATTACCAGGGCGACCGCATGAACTGGGACATGGCCATCGAGATGGCCGAGGCCGAAGGCATCAATGTCAAGTCGTTCATCATCGATGACGACGTCGCCGTCAAGAACAGCACCTGGACCGTCGGCCGTCGCGGCGTCGCGGGCAACTTCTTCGTCATTAAGGCCTGCGGCGCGGCTGCCGAACGCGGCGCGAGCATGGACGAGCTTCTCGCGATCGCGAAAAAGGTCAACTCTCAAGTTCGGTCGATGGGCGTCGCGCTGACGTCGTGCACGCCGCCAGCCAAAGGCAAGCCGATCTTCGAGATCGGCGACGACGAGATGGAAGTCGGCGTCGGCATTCACGGCGAGCCCGGGCGGCGCCGCGATAAGCTCAAAGCCTCAGACAAGATCCTCGATGAGATGTTCGATGCGGTCTCGAGCGATCTGCCCTTCAAGAAAGGCGATCGCGTCGCGCTCATGATCAACGGCCTGGGCGGCACGCCGCCGAGCGAGCTCTACGTGCTCTATCGGCACGCGGCGAAACGCGCGAAAGCGCTCGGGCTCACGATCGTGCGCAACTACGTCGGCAACTACTGCACGTCGCTCGAGATGGCGGGTTGCTCGCTGACGCTGCTCAAGCTCGACAAGCAGATCGAGGACCTGCTCGCGGCCCCGGCAAATATCGCAACGCGCGTATTCTGAGCCGCGTCCGACTGCTCGCGATCGACCTCGACGGCACGCTCGTCGACTCGGCGCCCGATCTCGCGCATTGCGTCGGCAGCGCGCTCGGATCCTTAGGCTTCGTCGCGCCCGGCACGAGCCTTACGCGCGCGTGGATCGGCGACGGCATCGAGACGCTGCTGCGCCGCGCGCTCGCGCATTCCGGCGCGGGCGCGGACGACGCCACTCTGCGCGCGGCCATCGAGCGCTTCACGTCTTGCTACCGCGAGAACCTCTACGTGCGCAGCCGACTCTATCCCGACGTCGAGGAGACGCTCGCCACGCTCGGAAAACGCGGCATCAAGCTTGCGTGCGTCACGAACAAGCGGATCGCGTTCGCGGATGCGTTGCTCGCCGCTGCGGGAATTCGCGCGCATTTCGGCGCCGTCTTCGGCGGTGACAGCCTGCCCGAGAAAAAACCGAGCCCGGCGCCGCTGATCGCTGCCGCGCGCGATCTCGGCATAGCGCCCGCGAATTGTGCCATGGTCGGCGATTCGCACCATGACTACCACGCAGCAGCGGACGCGGGCTTTGTCTTCTTCTGGGCGCGCTATGGCTATTGCGCGCACATCGAGCCGCGGCCCGACGCCGCAATCAAGGAAATCGGCGCCTTCGGCGACCTTCGCGAGCTCGTTCACTGAGCTGTGACCTTCCCTGCGCGCCTTGCTAGTATCGCTCCATAAGAAAACGACTGAATGTCTTCAGGAGATCCGATGATCAGAGTCAATGGTTCGCACTTCAGAAACGCGGCGTTCGGCGCCCTCTGCATGGCAGCCTGCGCTTGCGGCAACGCGCAACAGAGCCTGAGCCGCAAGGCCTTCGACTACGCGACATGGGATCAATACCAAGGCGGCGCGGACTCGTCGCAGTATTCGTCGCTCGATCAGATCGACAAGAGTAACGTCGCGAATTTGGTGGTCGCGTGGACGTACCCGACCACCGAGAACTATTCCTTCAACCCGCTCATCGTCGAGAACGTCATGTATGTGGTTGCGCACAACCGCTCGATCGTCGCGCTCGACGCCGCGACGGGCACTGAGATCTGGCGCCATGCGAACGAAGGCCAGGTCGGCGCGCGCGGCATGAATTACTGGGAGAGCGAGGACCGGTCGGATCGACGTTTGTTGTACATCAACGGCGGTCAGCTGACCGCGATCGATGCACGCACCGGCGAGACCGTGACGTCCTTCGGCACGGACGGACGCGTGGATTTGCGTGTCGGACTCGAGGGCGAGCTCGGCAACATTCGCGCACTGCAGACGAGCAATCCGGGACGGATCTTCGAGGATCTCATGATCGTGTCGTTGCCAGCCGGCGGCGCGGGGTACGCGTCCTCCCCTGCCGACGTCCACGCGTACGACGTTCGCACGGGCGAGCTCAAATGGATCTTCCACACCGTGCCGCGCGCCGGCGAGTTCGGCGCCGACACGTGGCCCGAGCAGGGCCTCGGCAACTACGGCGGCGTGCACAACTGGAGCGAGTCCACGGTCGATGCCCGGCGTGGCATCGTCTACATTCCAACGGGCACCGCACGTTACGACTTCTATGGCGGCAACCGGCACGGCGCGAATTTGTTCGGCAACAGCATCGTCGCGCTCAATGCGCGCACGGGCGAGCGGCTTTGGCATTTTCAAACCATTCACCACGACCTTTGGGACTACGACATTCCCCAGAACCCGAAGCTGCTGACGATCAACGTCAACGGCCGCAGAATCGACGCCGTCGCGCAAGCGACGAAACAGGGTTTCTTGTTCGTGTTCGATCGCGTGACGGGCGAGCCCGTCTGGCCGATCGAGGAGCGGCCCGTGCCGCAGTCCGACGTTCCGGGCGAGCAGAGCTGGCCGACGCAGCCGTTCCCGACCGCGCCGCCGCCGTTCGCGCGCCAGTCGTTCACCGAGGCCGATATCAATCCGTATCTGCCCGTCGCCGACCAAGCAAAGGTTCGCGAGATCGTGAGGACACACCGCCACGAGGGCCTCTACACGCCGCCGAGTCTCCAAGGCACGCTGATGCTGCCGGGCCACAACGGCGGCGCGAATTGGGGCAGCTCCGCCGTCGATCCGATCCGCGGCCGTTTCTACGTCGTCTCGAAAGAGCTGCCGACGACCGCAAACTTGCGCACGCCGCAACCGGGCGGCGGTGTGCGGCCCGGCGGTCCCCCCGGTGGTGGTCCGCCGCCGCCCGCGGCGCCCCCGCCGAACGCGGGTCCGGATTTCATCCCCTACCAGGCGCCTGTCGACTTCATGCTCCAGAGCAATGGCCTATCGGCCCTTGGGCCGCCGTGGTCGCAGCTCACGGCTTACGACCTCAACAAAGGCGAGATCCTCTGGCAGATCCCGAACGGTTCGGTGTCCGACCTCGCACGTTTCGGCATCGAGAACACGGGTAGCCACGCACCGCGCGGCGGTCCCGTCGCGACGGGCGGCGGTCTGCTGTTCGTTGCGACTTCATCAGATCGCAAGTTCCGGGCGCGCGATGCCGACACAGGCGAGGTGCTCTGGCAATTCGACTTGCCTGCCGCGTCGGAAGGGGTCCCGGCCGTGTACGCGGTCGGCGGCCGTGAATACATCGCGATACCGGTCGGCGGCGGCGGGCTATTCTCGCAAGGGTTGAGCCAACCGGAGCCGGGCCCCGGCCAGTACATGGTCTTCGCGCTGCCGGAAGCGAACTAGTTCGTCTCGGCGCCGTCGGCGCCGGGCTGGCTCGAGCCCGCGAAGAGGCGCGTGCCGTCGGCAAGCACGACGGACCGAGCGTTGCCTT
The DNA here is from genome assembly GCA_036555065.1 of Gammaproteobacteria bacterium. Lineage (GTDB taxonomy): Bacteria > Pseudomonadota > Gammaproteobacteria > Steroidobacterales > Rariloculaceae > DATBLZ01. The sequence goes on along the minus strand of DATBLZ010000184.1, from coordinate 8,556 downwards.
TGAAGCTGCCGTCTTTCGCGCGCGATCCCGTGATCGTGACGACATCGCCGGCCTTGAGCGTGTTGCGCGTCCAGCCGCGACGCATGAGCCCGTTGGGACTGCCCATCTCGAGCGCCCAGTTCTCGTACTCGCCCGCCTCGTTCTTGACGTCGATGTAAAAGAAGGTGTGCGGGTTCGCCCATTCGATTTTGGTCACGGTTCCCGTGATCTCGATCGGGCTATTGGCGTCGAACTCCGCCGCGAACGAGTGATGCGCGGCGACGCGCCCGGCCGCGCCGACCGCGATGCAACAGGCAACCACTGCGACGGTGCTCGATCTCATTCTCGGACTCCTCAATTCAAAGTCAGCAGGAACGTGCCGGTTTCCGCGCCGTGCCGATACGTGCCCGAGTAGCGCCGGTTGACCCAGGAGCCCAAATTCTCGAGCTTTCCGGTCGCAATGTAAGGCGCGGTCCCGCCCGACTCGAGCGGCATTTGGGCTTCGATCGTCAGCGTCCACGTCGCGTAATCGATCTCGGCGCGGTCGAGCGGCACGGCATCGGGTCCGGGGTTTATCGTGCCGACGATCTCGCGGTTTTCCCAATCAAGGAGGAGAAACATCCGGTGCTGCTCGCGCGGGTTCGGCCCCCAATAACCGAGCCACGATCCTTTTGCGGGGTGACCGACCTGCGCGCCGACGGATCCGACGATGAGCACGCAAGCGACGAAGGCAGAGACGGACAGGCTTCTCCCACGCATCTCAGCGCCGCCGACGGAGCTCACTCGTTGACCCGAGCTTACTCGGGTTTCTGCTCTCCGTCAGACCCTTGCTGTTCCCGGGTCTCGTCGTATGGCGCGCCCGTGCCCGCAGCCCCGATGTATAAGCTGCGGCCGTCGGGGAACACGATGTCGCGCGCATTGGCGCGCGGCGCACCGTCCTTGGCCTGGAAGCCGTCGACGATGACCTTCGTGCCGGCCGGCAGCGAATTGCGATTCCACCCGCGGCGCAACAGAGCGCTCGGCGCTCCGCCCTCGACGCGCCACTGCGTGACGGTGCCGTCTGCTTGCGGCACGTCGATCACGAGCCAAGAATGCGGATTGACCCACTCGAAGCGCACCACGGTTCCTTCCAAGTGAACCGGGGCATTACGGTCGAACTCCGCGCCGAAAGAATGATGCGCGCCCGCAGGCAGTGCGGCAGCCGTTGCGAGAACTGCTCCCGTCACCAAGCCTAAGTGCTTCATTCTCATGGGTTACGTCTCCTACTGTCCCAAACGTCGAATTGTGCTAAGTGTACCGCCGCGAGACCCGGCCGGCCAGTCGGATAGTACCTACTGCGCCGACCCTTGGGGCAGCTCCAGATCTTTGTAAAGTAACTCTTCGGCGAACGGGACGCACTTGAACTCCAGGATCTGCGCGTTGTCCTCGATCATGCGATAGAGCGGCATGCGGATCGTCCAGGGCTCCGAAAACGTCTGCGGATCGTTGATCGTCGCCTGATAGTCGATGTGATCCGGGTCAACGAGCGTCAAGCGCTCGGTCACGACGGCTGCCGGCGTGAAGTAGTTGCCCGAACGGTCGAGCCAAGCACGGCCATTGAAGCCATAGCTCTCGATGACGAGCGTGTCGCCTTCCCAGTGGCCGTTCGACTGCCCCATCCACGTGTCGACGGGCGGCTCCTTGGGCTCGGTCATCGCGACGAGCCTATTCGCGCTCGAATACTCGTAAACGAACAGGATGTCGCCGCCGCCTTGGACGATCTGGAACGCGTACGGCATGTAGTTCGCGCGCGGAATTCCGGGCAAGTAGCACAGCGTCTCGGGATCGGCCTTCGGCCAGCCGGCGCGATTCGCGTCGCGCTGCGCGAGCGCTTCGGGCAGATAGGGGATCTTGCCGCTGCCTTGAACGACACTTTGACCGGCCGGGATCGCCGCGAGCGCGCCGAGCCGCCAAAACTCGGTCAACGCCGAGGCCGAGTGCCCTTCGAGATTCCAGTTCGCCGAGTTGAGCGCGCGCCACACGCCGTTGAAGTTCGGCTGACCGGCGATTCGTTCGGCTCGCGCGGGTGGCCCTGCTTGCTGGTCCTGCTGGCAGCCCGGCAATACCGCGCAAAAGATCGCGGCTGTCGCCGCGGCGCCGATGAATCGATTACCCATTCGAAACTCCCCTTCTGATCGTGCGAGTGCGTCCGACGCGCCCGTAGGAGCGGCTTTAGCCGCGATAGTTGCTTGTTGGGTTCATGATAAGCGAATACGTGTCGCGGCTAAAGCCGCTCCCCCATACCTAACGAGCCGCTCCCACCGCTAGGGCAACGCGAAAGTCACGACCTTGTCGCCGGCGATGATCGCGACTCTCTGCTTGCCGCTCCGTCCCGCATAGGTCATGGGATTCGCGTTGGCGTTCGTCTCCAGGCGCGCCGTCCAAAGCTCGCGGCCGTCGGCCGCCGCAAACGCACGGAAGCGCTCGTCGCGCGTAGCACCCACGAAGACCAAGCCGCCGGCGGTCACCGTCGGCCCGGCGCTCCCCGCGTTGCCGGTGAGCTGCTTGCCTTCGGGCAGCGACTCCGTGAGGCCGAGCACGCTCTGCCAAACGATCTCGCCGGTATTGGCGTTCACGGCCACGAGCTTCGCCCACGGCGGCCGTTGACATGCGAGCGAAGGCCCGACGGGCCGCCCTTCCGCGTCGTACTCGCCGCTCAACGGCGCCGTGAAAGAGAAGAACGGACCGACGCCGAGAATGCTCGCGCGGTCGTAGGGCTGTTTCGAGCCCACGGCCTCGAAGCTGTAGGTCACGTTGGGATCTTTGTCTTGCACCCAGCCGACGAGCGACGTATCGGGGGCGTTCGCGAAGACGATGCCCGTGTTCGGGTCGACCGCGGTTCCGCCCCAGTTGACGCCGCCCGTGCCGCCGGGGAACTGGATCGTCGATCGCGGTGGGTCGTTCGGCGCCTTGTACAAGAACGGCGTGAACGCTCCGGCGTTGTAGTAGCCGCCGCTGCGCTCCATGAATTCGCGGCACGCACGCGCGTGCGCTTCACTCGTGTCCTCGGCCGTGACGAGATCTTTCTCGGGATCGAAGCTCACGCGCGAGAGCGGCGGCGGCCTGACCGGAATCGGTTGAGTCGGCGAGTACCACTCGCCGGGGACGTTGCCTTGAGGAACAGGCCGCTCCTCGACGGGAAGCAACGGCTCGCCGGTGACTCGATTCAACACGAAAAAGTTGCTCGACTTGCCGACGTTCGCGATCGCCGGGCGCCGCTCGCCGTTCTGCACGACGTCGAACAGTCCGCCGGCGAACGACATGTCGGTGTCCCAGAGATCGTGATGCACGGTCTGGAAGTGCCACTTGTACTCGCCGGTCATGGCATCGACGGCGACGATCGAGTTTCCGAATACGTTCGGACCGTGGCGGTCGCCGCCGTAGTAGTTCGGCGCGGGGCCCGCGATCGGTAAATAGGCGATCCCACGCTCGGCGTCGATCGATGCCGCGAATCCCCACATGTTCGTGCCGCCGCGCCCCTCCCAGCCGCCGCCCCACGTGTCGTTGTAGGGCTCGCCCGCGCGCGGAACGGTCCAGAACTCCCAGAGTTTTTCGCCCGTAACGACGTCGAACGCACGTGGGTTCCCGGGGGGACCCTGCGGCACCTCGCCGCTCGCGGCGCCGATGATAGCGACGTTGCGGAAAATAGTCGGCGTCCCGCCGTAGGGCACGCCGACATTCACCTTTCCGTTGTTGCCGAAGCTCGCGATCGGCGTGCCGGTCGCGGCATGGAGCGCAATCAGATTCGCGCGGCTCGTGAACAAGATCCGCGGCGCATGATCAAAATCTCCGGGCCAATAGCTGACGCCGCGCGTCGAGGCCGTTGGTCCGCCCGGCGGTCCACCGGGTCCGCCCGGCCCACCGGGTCCGCCCGGCCCGCCCGGTCCACCGGGAGGCGCCGGCGGCGGGTTCGCGGGCGGCGGGTCCGCGATGAGCACGTGAACCCAAATCTCCTCGCCCGTATCGGCGTCGAGCGCGACGATTCGATCGCGACTCGGAACGTACATTACCCCGGCGACGACGATCGGCACGGCCGTCGAGTTGCCGCCGAGCTGGTACGTCCACGACTGCTCGAGCCGCGCGACGTTGTCCGTATTGATGTCACGGAGCGGCGAATAACGCGTCGTCGCCAGGTCACGGTTGATCGTCCACCAGTCGCTTGCGGGCATGGCCGCGGCACCCGATTGCGCGAACGCTGCCGGCGCCGCGATACCCAAGCCAAGCGCGAGTGCTGCGCCCGCGAAATTTGAATTTGCCTTCATGAGTCCCCCAGTGCCGCTCGATGGCCGCGTACGATACACCGCTATTTGAGAACGCGTATACTCGCTCGATAAGTAGAACCCGAGCCGTCAGCGCAACGCGCAACTACGGAGGCTGCTGATGAATGGTCGAAATCTCGCTCTCTGCGTCCTCGCATCCGGCATTGCGCTGACTGCGGGGTCATCCGCGGCAAACGCTCAAGCCGCCGCGCCCAACTACCAGCAGCCGCTAACCCCATGGGGCGATCCGGATCTTCGTGGCACTTGGCCGATTCAGCACTTGATCGGCACGCCGTTCCAGAGAGACCTGCGACCTGCGTCCGAAGGAGGTTGGCTGCCAGAGCGTGGGGATTTGACGGAAGAGGAATACCAGGCACTCATTCTTCGACAGGAGTACACCGACGCCGAGTACGAAACCATCGCGGAGCGCACCGATACGCGGCGCAATGCTCGCTACGATGAAGAAGACAAGAGCAACCGAATCGGCATGGGCCACTGGGCCGAGACGACCGACACGCTGCGCATCAACTCGCTGCTCGTCGACCCGCCGAACGGTCAGTTTCCGGCGCTGACGCCGCGGGGTCAGGAGCTCGCCAAAACAATTTCGAGCAGCTGGAGCACGGAGACCTCCGGCCGGCCGTTCGACAGCGTCAAGGATTTCGACACGTGGGACCGCTGCATCACGCGCGGCCTGCCGCCGTCGATGTTCCCGTTCAATTACAACAACGGCATCCGCATCCACCAGGCACCGGGCTTCGTCGTGATCGAGCTCGAGATGATTCACGAGGCGCGCGTCATTCCTGTCGACGGTCGGCCGCCGCTCGATCCGGCGATCAAGCAATGGATGGGTGAATCCCGCGGCCATTGGGAAGGCGCGACGCTCGTCGTCGAGACGACGAACTTCAACGGCCTCGGCGGCATGACCAACGTCGGCATTCCCGGCTCGCCGCGCGGCGATACGCCGACGACGACGAACATGAAGATCACGGAGCGCCTCACGCGCGTGAGCCCCACCGAGATCGACTACTCGATGACGGTCGAGGATCCCGAAGTGCTCACGGCGCCGTGGACGGCCCGCTATCCGATGTTCCTCAAGAACGACTACGAATTCTTCGAGTACGCGTGCGCCGAGGACAACACGGCCGTGCGCAACTTCATCGTGACGTCTCGCTACGAGCGCGCCAAGCAAGCTGAACAGGCGGCTAACTAATGAGACACGTAGCCCTGTACTGCGCGGCCGGTTTCTTGGCCGTGACCGCGTGCTCACGCGACCGACTCGAGGATCCCATCAGGCTCGATACTGGTCTCGTGGCCGGGGCCGTCGTGCCCGATACCACGGTCCATGTCTACAAGGGCTTGCCGTTCGGCGCGCCGCCCATCGGCGACTTGCGTTGGCGCGAGCCGCAGCCCGTCGCGGCTTGGGAGGGCGTCCGCGACGCGACCGCATTCGGCAACGTCTGCATCCAGCCGCCCGGCCAAGGGCGTCTCAACATCGCCGCGATGGAAGGGTCCCCACCGCTCAGCGAGGACTGCCTCTATTTGAACGTCTGGACGGCCGCCGAGTCCCCGACCGCGAAGCGTCCCGTAATGGTCTATTTCTTCGGCGGCGCGTTCACCGAAGGCAGCGGCTCTGTACCGCTCTATGACGGCACGGAGCTGGCGAAGAAAGGTGCCGTCGTCGTCACCGTGAACTACCGCCTCGGCGCCTTCGGTTTCTTTACACATCCGGCACTTACAGCAGATTCCTCACATGAATTCTCGGGCAACTACGGCATCCTCGACATGCTCGCGTCGCTCGAGTGGGTCCAGAGGAACATTGCCGCCTTCGGCGGCGATTCCGGCAATGTGACGATCTTCGGCCAGTCAGCCGGCGCGATGGCGATCGGCTCGCTGATCGCCTCGCCGCGCGCGGCCGGGCTCTTCCACCGCGCCATCGGGCAAAGCGTCATGGGCGGCGGCGTCGCGCCGGGCATGACGACGCGGGCGCAGGCCGAGGAACGCGGGCTCGCGGCCGCGACTGCAGCGGGTGCCTCGACGGCGCAGGAGCTCCGCGCCATGTCGGCCGACGACGTCGCCGCGAAGCTCCGAGGCGCCGGCATGATCGTCGACGGCTGGGCGATCCCCGAAGACCCCGGGATCGTGTTCGCCGAAGGGCGCCAGAACCCCGTCGACGTGATTTTCGGCGCGAACAAGGATGAAGCGTCGTTCTTGCCGGGCGGGACGACGCCGCAGCAGTTCGAGCAGCAGGCCCGCGGTCGCTTCGGCGAGCTCGCCAACGACTACCTTGCCGCGTACCCGCATGCCACGGCCGAGGAAGCCGCCGTGGCGTCGGCCGAGACGTTCCGTGACCAGACGTTCTGGGTTGCGCGCCGTTACGCCGAGTATGAACGGATGCAGGGCAAGAACGGGTACGTGTATTTCTTCACGCAAAACCCACCCGCGGCCGAGGGTCAGCCGGCATTCCCGGCGGCGCATGCGTCCGAGGTTCCGTATGTATTCAACAACGTCGGCGAGCTGCCGCTCTTCCCGGACCGCAGCGACCCGGCGCTCGCCGGGGCATCGGCGAGCGACCGGGCTCTCGCCGATCAAGTGTCGTCGTATTGGGTGAATTTCGCACGCACCGGCGATCCCAACGGTGCAGGTCTGCCGGTTTGGCCGAAGCACCAGAGTCTCGACGCCGTCGACGCCGCGATTCTCGATGCCGCGCCGGGCACGGAAAGCCTGCCGAGCAAGCGGCGGCTCGGCGTCTTCGACAGACTCCTCGGGCGGCAACTCGCTGCGGTCGGGGCCGGCCATGGCCACGACGCGACGTTGCCGCCGACGCCGCGTTTCGAGGATGGCCTCGTCGACTTCGGCGGCAACGGCATCTGGATGCAGCCATGGATCACGGACTTCGGTGCGCAGCTCGTCGGGCGCGCAGACATTCCGTTCCTGCCGTGGACCAAGGCCATGTACGACTACAACAAGGCGACGCAGGTGGCCTACGACCCGCAGGGGTTCTGCTTGCCGCCCGGCGGGCCGCGGTCGATGGGCACGCCCTACCCGTCCGAGATCATCCAAGACCGCGATCGCGGCCGCGTCATCATCATCTTCGAGGGCGGTGCGCACGTGTGGCGCGAGATTCACATGGACGGCCGGCCGCTGCCGAATCGCGAGGAGCTGAACCCCACCTACTTCGGCTACTCGGTCGGCCGGTACGAAGGCGACACGCTCGTCGTCGAGACGACGGGCTTCAACGAGAAGACTTGGCTCAATTTCAACGGCTCCATGCACACGGATGAGCTCTACACGATCGAGCGTTTCTCACGGCCGAATCGCGATACGCTGCACTACGAGGCAACAATCATCGATCCGGGCGCGTATACCGAGCCGTGGACCGTCGCCTGGGACATCCCCTGGGCCGAAGGCGCCGAGCTCGCCGAGTACATCTGCCAAGAGAACAACAAGTTCCTCGTCGACCTTGAAGACGAGTTCGGGAATCCGTTCTTCAAGAAAGCCGAGTGAATCTGCGGCTAACGCCGCTCCCACGAGGACGTGGGGCCGACGGCGAGTTCCGCAACGCGGATGTTTGAGCCGGAGCGCCCCTGTCCTTGTGGGAGCGGCGTTAGCCGGGCTTGACGAGGTTCAAGAACACCCACGACTCGCCGTCCGCGAGGCCTGCGAGCTCACGCCCGACCGCCTGAAAGACGGGCGGCGCCGAGGTCACGTGCTGCGTGCCCGCGTGCATGTCGCGAAAGAGCCGCTGCAGCGTGCTCGCCCGCAAGGCCGCAGTACCTCCCGCTTTGTAGGCGAAAAGGGCCGCCTCGTGCGCCGACCACGTGACGTTCGCCATCGCGAGACGCATCAACGTGTGTTGCCGCACCGAGAGCTTCGCGCCGCGCGCGAGTGTCGCGCTGATATCGAGCCACACCTCGTAGACAAGCGCGCGCGCCGAGCGGTACGTCGCCTCGGCCTTCGCGAATCCTTCCTGAAAGCTCGGACTGCTGCCCTGCGGACCGGCGCTCCCGCCGCGGCCACGAACTGCGACCGCGAGCTCATCGAGCAGCCGCCGGCCGATCCCGCAAGCCCACCCGGCATGCGCGATCGCCGCAAAACCGATGATCCCGAGCGTGTAGAGGCTGCCGCCGCGCTTCGGCGTTTCCGTGACCGCGAAATGCGTGAATTCCTCGGGCACGAACACCGAGTCGATCTTGTAGTCGATGCTGCCGGTGCCGCGCAGGCCCATGACGTCCCAGTTGTCGATGAGCTTTGCTCGCCCGACCGGCAGGACGAAGATGCG